>DATLWF010000270.1:0-17752 GCA_035576605.1 Blastocatellia bacterium
CCAGCGCCCAGCTTCGAAGCGAGCCGCGAGGCACATTGCTCTCCGGGGGGAGGATACCGAACATCATCGATGAGATACCAATCCTGGCAGTTGTCGCCACTCAAGTCGAAGGCCGGGTCGAGGTCCGCGATGCGAAAGAGCTGCGCATCAAGGAAAGCGACCGGATCCAAACTGTCGCCGGCGGCATAAGATCGCTTGGCGGCGAGATTGAAGAATTTGAAGACGGCTTTGCGATCACCGGTCCTCAGCGGCTGACTGGCGGCCGCGTTGAAACCTCGGGTGATCACCGCATTGCAATGGCATTCGCAATCGCGGCTTTGATAGCTGAAGGAACAACCGAAATCATCGACGCTGAATGTGCCACGGTTTCGTTTCCGGAGTTTTATGAATCGCTCACGATGTTGACCGGGCCGGATACGATTGAGCCTGTTCCTTAAACGGATCGAACATGAATGTTGGGCCAGACAGTGGGTTGGATGACGCGCCCATTTTTCTTGTGGGATTCATGGGCGCGGGCAAGACGACCGTCGGCCGGGCGCTCGCCCGTCACCTCGAATATGCCTTCTTCGACCTGGATGAGCTGATTTCCGCACGAGCGGGCAAATCGGTTCAAGAGATTTTCGGCGATCTTGGCGAAGCGGAGTTTCGAAGCCTCGAGAGCGCCGCTATTGATACATGCCGTCACATGATGCGCTCTGTCGTCGCGTTGGGCGGGGGCGCTTATGTCTCCGAGCAGAACCGGGCCACGCTGCGGGCTATTGGAAAGACCGTCTGGCTCGACTGCCCGATCGAGATCTGCCTTAAGAGAATCAGCGGGGATAAATCACGTCCGCTGCTTGGAGATGAAGATGATATGAGACCGCTGCTGGCGGGTAGGCGCGCGGCGTACGCTCAAGCGGATTATGCTGTCCAGGCGGGTGAGCTTTCTCCTGGAGAACTTGCGATTGAGATTACCGCGATGTTGAGTAAGTGAACCATCTCTTTGCAGCGGGTCGGAACGTCCGCGTTGGCACCACCACTGCTCTGCGCGTTGGCGGCTCGCTCTGCGCGTTGGCACCACCACTGCTCTGCACGTTGGCAGCTCGCTCTGCGCGTTGGCACCACCACTGCTCTGCACGTTGGCAGGTCGCTCTGCGCGTTGGCATCACCACGCTCTGGTTGAAAGCAACCACGCAAGTCGTTCCACGCCCTCCGTCAGGAGGGCGATGTTTATAGAACCGTTGGCGAGACGCGACTGCCCTCCGTCAGGAGGGCCCTGTTTCCCTTGAGGATGGATGAACAATGGCGAAGTCGTAGACAACCGCAAATCATCGATTCACGTAATACTCACAGTAATCCACCAGACAGCACTCCTCGCAAAGCGGATCGCGCGGCCGGCAGACGCGGCGCCCGTGACGGATCAGATTGATATGCGCTTCGAAGTAGCGCTTCGGTGGAATCATTTCGCCCATCAGGCGGTGGGCCTCTTCATCCGAGCACTTTTCAGGAATCAATGCGAGCCTTCGCGCTATTCGGAAGATGTGAGTGTCAATGGGAAACACCGCGCGGTTGCAAGCGAACAGCAGCGTGCAAGCGACGGTCTTTGGGCCGACGCCTTTGAAGCTTGCCAGGAACTCCTTAGCCTCTTCGAGCGGTGCGGTGTTCAGAAACCAAAGATCGAGCGAGCCTCGTCGTCTGTGAATTTCGTTGAGCAGCTTTTTGATCCGAGCGGACTTCTGCCTCGCCAGGCCGCCCGATCTTATTGCCGCTTCGATTGAGGTGACTCGCGCACGTCTTGCTGCTTCCCAGGTTGGAAACCGCCGCTTCAAGCTCTCGAACGCGCGGTCGCTGTTTGCGTTCGTAGTTGATTGGGAGAGTATCGTTTCGATCAGCACATCGAGTGGATCCAGCCCGCGCTGAGGCTCCGGCGCGCCGTAGACTGCTTTGAGATTCTGAATGACGTATGAAATCGATTCTGGAATGTGCGTACTATCGATCGAGCGTTGCTTCATCGTGAATTGTCTAGCACCCCCGTGTGCTGAGTAGCAACTCCGCAGCGGCGATCGACCGCTTCAGCCATATTGGTGTTGCCGTCACGCATCACGTTTCAGCGCGTCACGAATCACGTTTCACGAATCACGCTTCGTTGACACTCTCAGCGAGCGTTTGCGATAATCCCTGAGCAACAAGAGCGCTTTGAACCAACCAATTCCTTGAATGCGCCTGTAGCTCAGCTGGATAGAGCGTTTGCCTACGAAGCAAAAGGTCGCACGTTCGAGTCGTGCCAGGCGCACTTTAGAAATCGTAGCTTCCGTTGGCGACGTTCCCGCCGTAGGTCAGCTGCCCCTGAAAGTTGAATGCTGTGCTTTGTACGAAAAGCGGTGTGGGCGGATAGAACAAACGGGATCACAGTCAATAACATTTCGCGTGATGGGATGGCGTTGTGTGCTTATCTTGGCTTTGTCTGCGTTTTGCAAATCTCGGTGTCTGGATGATCCAGGCAGAGTAACTTTTTCAATGCGTCAATTTCTTTCTGCTGCCGCTTGATCTGCGTTTGCTGCTGGTTAATTTGTGCCTGCTGTTGATTGATCTGCGTTTGTTGTTGCTGCGCGCTTGCCTGTGCCTGCTCGATCTGCTGCTGCTGCTCTTTGATCGCGTTGATAAGAAGAATGTTCAGGCGTTCATATTTGACGCCTGCGATTTCGCCTTTGCTATTCGTGAAGGTGAATGACGGGGCGACCTGTGCCACTTCTTCCGCGCCGAGGCCGATGTCGGGCAGGCCGCTCTCTTTCCAGTTGAAGCTGATTGGTCGCAGCCGCAGCAGGATGCCCAGCCCGCTGGTGAACGGGTGGATGTTACGCTTCCAGCGCAGACTCGAACCTCCGCATTGCAGGAGGTCGCCTGCGGAGTTGAAACAGACTGCAGCAGCCGAGGGCCCCGGCGGTATGGATTCGATGCGCGCCTGGCCATTGACATCCAACTGCTGCGCCGGCGAGAGCGTGCCCACGCCAAGGAAGCCGCTCGTGTTAAATACCAGACCTCCATTGACAACCAATACAGCGGTGCCCACTGTTTCTACTCCTGAGCCGATGTTCATCGCTCCGGGAACAATTACAGTTGAGCCATGACTTGGACCGATCACTATGGTGTTATTACTCGATACGCTTACGCCCGTGCCAATGGCTATTGAGCCGAGTCCTGAAGCGATGGCCCCATCTCCAACGGCGATGGAAGCGATGCCCGAGGCGGTCGCGCCCTTTCCTACGGCAGTCGAAAGGCAGTTGGCATTGGCTCCGGAACCAAGGGCAACAGCCTCACCTGTAAACCCAGCGAAGGTCAGGCATCCTGAAGCAAGCGCGTTAGCACCAAGGGCGGTTAAATCGTTCACTGGTTTCGTGGCATCCGGGTTTCTGGCGCCTGCACCAATAAATGTGTTATTTGCTTCTGTGTTGTTGCTCATGCCGGCATGGTAACCAAAGAAGGAGTTTCCGGTGCCGGTTGTATTGGCGAGGCCAGCGCTGACGCCGAAAAACGAGTTCCCATCTGCCGTATTATTCACACCGGCACTCGCCCCGAAGAAGCTGTTAAAGTTGCCGGTGCTCCCTTGACCAGCGCCACTGCCGAAGAAGGAATTGAAGCTGCCGATTTGATTCGCCAGGCCCGCGGCGCGCCCGAAGAAAGAGTTCTGACCGCCCGTGTTGCTCTGTCCAGCTTGCGAGCCGAAAATCGAGTTGTCGCTGCCATTGCCAAATATATCGCCGACGTTGTTGCGCCCGGCGTTGAAGCCGAAGAAAGCGTTGTTCGCGCCGACGGTGTTGGCTTGGCCTGCGCCCGCACCCACGAAAGCATTGCCTGCGCCCGAGGTGTTCGACTGCCCGGAGCCGGAGCCGGCGAACAGATTGTTCGTCCCCGGCACGCTCAACACTCGATTGCCGCTGATGTTGTACTGCGTCGTGGCGTTGAACGTAACAGCCGTGCCCGTGCCACTGATGTTGAAATTGCTTGTTGCTTGCTGGCTCGTTGTGTTCTTGATGTAGCTCGCGCCAAGGTCGGGCACGCTCGCAACCGGGATCGTTCCAGTCACCGCGCTGCCGCTCACGCTTTGAATCTGACCGCTCGTCACGCAATTGATGCAAGCGACACTCAAACCATCTGCCATCGTCGCATTCATGCTCCGTATCGCGTAAGGAGTTGATGTAACCGGCTGTCGCGGACTCAATGTCGTGTAGCTCGAGTCGCTCGTCTTCTTGACTGCGATCTCGAGGTATCGCGCGTTCCCATCGAAGCATGTCGCGCACGCGCCAAAATCCAACTGCACCGAAAATATCCCAGAGGAGACAGCGATGTTGGCCATCGTTAAAGTACTTCCCTGCTGTGTGCCTGTCCCCGTGTTCACCGTGTCGTACAACTTGAACTGCATGTCATAACTTCCGTTGGCAACATTCCCGCCATCCATTAGCTTCCCCTGGTACGTGAATTCTGTCCCCTGCGCGTAAGCGATCGCACTCACAACCAACATCATTGCCACGCAGCCAGCAAACTGCTTCTTGTTACCCATTCCCACTTGTCCACCTCACAAAGATCATCGAGTTCTGCTTGCCATCATTGCTGATTGAGTTGCTGCTTCAGCTTTTGCTCTGCCTCAATGCGCCGCTGTTTGATTTGTTCCATCATCTGCGGGTAGCGCGCCCACTCGATGCCGCGCTCTTCGGGCTGACCGTATGCGTCGGGGTTCAGGTAATAGCCGCGCTCTCTTTCCGACTTGGCTTCTTCCACCTGCAGTGGAAACTTGCGCGTCGTGGGGTCTGAGCGAACGCCCGTCACCTGCCAGCTGACTTCGACATTCGGCGCATTGGTTTTGATGGCGAAGCGATTGCCCTTGATCTTGCTGGCGATGATGGCCTGAGCAAAAGTGCCGACAACCGTGAGCTGATAGCGGAAATCTTTGTTGAGCGCCTCGAACCAATCGGGCAGTGTCACCAGCGCATCGCCATCGGTATCGGTGGTGATGTTGCCGCTGTAGACGTTGAGCACTTCGGCGGATTCGATGGCGACGTGGTTAAGGTATTTGTTTTCGGGATCGAGCGGATGGTCGATGTGAAACATCTTCATGCCGCTGGTGACGGTCAGCTTGCCGCTAATGTTGACATCGCCGATAAAATTTCCAGCCAGCCCGATGGTTGCGCCGCTTCCGCCTAAAGCTGTTATTCCGGATCCTCCTTGATTGCCAGCACCAGAGCCGCCGCCAGTGGCAACTACGCCCCGACCGCCGACGCTGTTGGTGCTGTCGCCGCCAGTGGCGTCGACGCCATCACCGCCCTGGGCGTTGGCGCCGGTCCCGCCACGGGCATCCACACCAAAACCGCCACGTACGCTGCCATCGCCGCCGGTGGCGAATAAACCAGAACCGCCATTACCGTTGCCGCTGCCCCCGCCAGTGGCTCTTACGCCATTTCCGCCGTTGGCGGCGCCGTCGCCCCCAACGCCGCTCACTCCTGAGCCACCTATGCCGCCGAAGCCAGGCCCTCCTGATCCAACCACGCCAAAACCGCCGGGACCGCTGGAATTGCTGGGACCGCCGGCGCCAAAGACTCCTACACCGCGCGCTGCGAGATTATTCACCAGGACAAGCTCCAAAGGTGACGAACCGAACAACATGAGCGGCACCGCGACGCCGAGCGGCGAGCCACTTGTGCCATTGCCCTGAAGCGTATTGTCGTGCGCAACGGAAAACAGCCCCCCAGCCGCCGAAGTCGTCTGCACTGTCCCGTCAGGGAACTTCAATCCCCCAAGCGTGATCTCAATCATCCCCGAAACCGTCAGCTTCGATGTCGGCGTGTCGGTGCCGATGCCGACCAGCCCATTCTTATCTTCAAAGATCGTCGTGTCGCCGATGAACGAATTGCTCGACGTGAGGCCTACCCACTTAGTCAATCGCCCGACCGTGCCGCTGCCCAATACCTGCAAACTCCCGCCCGCGGTTGATGCCAAGTCAAAGCCAGATGCGCTCCGCTTCGGCGCACGACTCGCGGGCATCAGGCTGAAGCCAGCCGGATGATCAAGCCGCGCTTGTGCGAGAAGGCCGGGGAATCGGAATTCCGAAGGGCCTGCTGGCTGGCCGCTCGCCTGATTGAGTCGCGAGTTTGGCGTCTGCGCTACCGCGACCGTGATGCTCAGAAGCAGCGTGGCGATGAGTAAACTCATGCAATGAAGCGATTGCCTGGTCATTTTGTTTCCTCCTGTCAAATCGAATCGGCATCGAGATCGAAACGCCCGGGCAGTCACCGCAAATCGCGTCGCGGAGCCTGCACCGGCGATGAATCGGTGAGGTCAAAATCATCGGTTCACACGGCTGGCAATGTTATCGTTATTGGTCTTCGCGCGTAACTAGGTAGGTAGGTGGGGAGATCCTGCGGGAATGCAAAAGGCGAAACGCAAAAACCAAAAGGCAAAAAGGTTTTGCTCTGCCGAATAGCCGAAGAGATTTCACGGCCGCTAAGGCTCCTCTAACTTTTGCCTCTTGCCTTCAGACGAGCCGTTCGCGCAGGGCTTTTGCGACGGCTTCACTCTTGGAATGGACTTGCAGTTTCTCGTAAATGTTCCTGAGATGAAATGAGACGGTATTGATGCTGATGCCAAGTTCGGCGGCGGCAGTCTTATAATTGTGGCCTTCAACCAGTAGCCTCAATAATTCAGTCTCGGCGGGTGTCAGGTGGTGCGGGGCGCGATCAGGCGGGCGGAACTCGCGAAATAATTGAATGACACGCCGCGCCACTTCCGGTGACATTGGCGCGCCTCCGGCGATCACTTCGCGCAGGCACTCAAGCAAGCGCGCTGGCTGTGTGTCCTTCAAGAGATAGCCTGATGCGCCGGCGCACAGCGCGTTGAATATCTCTTCGTCATCATCGTTGACCGTCAGCGCGACGATGGGCACATTCGAGTGACGCTGTTTCAGGATGCGTATGCCTTCGATGCCATTCATTCCCGGCAGCCCGATGTCGGTGAGGATGACACTCGGTAGATCATTGGCGATCAGCCTGAGCGCTTCCTCCATCGTGCGGAAGCTTCCGGCGCAGCGAAAGCCGGCAGTGCCGTTAATCAAGATCGCCAGGCCCTCGCCCACCTCGCTCTGGTCTTCAATGATCGTCACATCAATGGGACTCTGCGGTTCCATGCCTGATCTGCGAGTCTCTTTTGCACCTGACTCCTTCGCATCGCCATTTTAGAGCATGCGTGGCAGAGTATCTTGAATTGCTCGTCGCGTCACCTACGTGTTCCTGTAGGCCGCTAGCAAACGCTTATGACCGTTTATCATCGCTGCGCGTTCCGGCGTGCAATCGCCGCATGTCTTTGAACAGGGGCCGGTTGACAGGCACTTTGAGTTGAACAGTCGTGCCGTCGCCATTGCGGGACAGGATTTCGAGCTTGCCGGCGAAGCTTTCGGCGCGCCGCCACATGCTCGAAAAGCCATGCCCTTCTTCGGCCTCTTTCTGATCAATTCCCTTGCCATCGTCGCTGACCGTCAACACCAGCCAGCCGCCTTCGACGCGCAGATCAATCGTCGCGCGGGCACACCCGGAATGGCGAACAACGTTATTGACCGCTTCCTTGAAGATCAAAAACACATCGCGACGCACCTCCGGGTTGAGCCGCAATTCGCGGTCACGGTCGGGCGCAGAGAAACGGAACTCGATGTTGCGACTGGTGAAGATGTCGCTGGCAAAGGCACGCATGCGTCGCGTCAGGTCACGCAGACGGTCGCGCCTCGGATTAATCGCCCAGACGATGTCGCGCATCGAAGCAACCGATTCGCGCGAGATGTCGGCAATCGAAGAGAGCGTCTGATCGGCGGGCCGGTTGTCGAAGCCGAGTTGCTGATGCGCGACCTCGCTGAGGATGGCGATCTTCGTCAGGTTGGCGCCGATGTCGTCGTGCAGGTCACCGGCGATGCGCGTGCGGACTCGCTCAAGCTCCAGCAGTCGCCCCACGCGATAACGATAAAGCGCATAAGCGATCAGGCCAAGTGACACAGCGACGAGGGTGACGAACCACCAGCGTTGCCAGAACGGCGGCAGGATAGTGAATGAAAAACTTGCCGGCTGTTCGCTCATGACCCCGTCGGCGTTGATGGCGCGCACCAGGAAACGATAATGGCCCGGCGCAAGATGCGCGAAGTTCACCATGCGCTGATCAGCGGGCGGACTCCAGTCTTCACCCGCGCCGTCGAGCTTGTACTGATAGCGCAAGCCTTCGCCGGGGCCGAAGCCGAGCGCCACGAAATCAATCTGCAATTGGTTTCTGGCAGCGGCCAGTTCAACCGGCGCGAGTTCGGTCTCGCCCAGCGCGGAGATGGGCTGCGCGTCGCCGGCAATGCGCAGTCCCGTGATTGAGACCCGCGGGGGGATCGGCGGCACGTCCGGCTCGGGCACGAGCCGCACCACACCCGTTCTGTAGCTGAACCAGAGCGCGCCGTCGCGATCCTGCAAAGCCGCCTGCACGTCACCGAGCAACGTCCCTTCATTGGCGGTGTAATGGCGTATGTGGCCGGTCAGTGGATCGAGCCGGTCAATGCCGCGCCCAGTGCCTAGATAAATGCGCCCCGAGCGGTCTTCGGTGCTGGCCCGGACATCATTGCTCGATAGCCCTTCATTTGTCGTGTAAGTCACCATAGCCGGATGTTCGGCTTCGGGGTGATCTATACGGCAGACGCCACCGCGCGTCGTCGGCGTCCACAGCCTGCCCGCGGAATCCACGAATAGATTGAATATGCCGCCTTCCGGTAGGCCGTCGGCTGAGGTGAAGCGTGTGAAGCGCCCATCGCGATAACGAACCAGTCCGCCGCCGATGCTGAACCCGATCCACACTGCGCCCGCGTGGTCTTCGCAAAACGAGATCGGATAAGAATTGACGAGTGAAGGTAAGCCGTCTTTCTCGGTGTAGCGACGAAACATCTCTGTGGCGCGATCCAAGCGCGACAGGCCGCCCGTATTAGCCGTACCCACCCAGATGCCGCCGCGCGAGTCTTCAAAAACGCGGAGGAGGTCGTTACTGGCAAGCCCGTCGCGCGTCGTGTAGACGGCCTTGGGTTGTGTGCTTGCGAAGCGCTCAAAGCGGCTCACCTTCGCAAAGCGATAGAGGCCCTGACCGGTCGCCGCCCACCACTCGCCGTCGCGGTCTTCCAGCACGAGTTGATTCCACCCCCAGCCAAAATAAGTTGGTTGAGGGAACTTGAGGCGAATTGCTGTGAAGCGCTCGCCGTCGAATCGGTTGATCAGATACGCTTTCTTGTTAGGGATGGTGATTACATTCAGCCCTTCAGCTTTATCTTTGAATATCGCTCGTGCATTCTTAAAGCCATCCGCTTCGCCGAAAGCGGTGATGCCGCTGCGCGCCAACTTGGCGGCCCCACTATTGCCGGTCCCGACCCACAGATTGCCGCTGCGGTCGTCGGCGAGGGCTTGCACATCCGCGGAACTGAAGCCGTGCGGCTGCCCGTAAACGCGAAAGCGGAAATCGCTGCCGTCAGTTGTCGCAACGAAACGGATCAATCCGTTATTGCTCCCGGCCCACAGACTGCCGTCGGCAGTCTGAAACAAATAGTTGATGATCGCGGAGGGCAACCCGTCTCTGGTTGAGTAAACGCGACCTCTGAGTGGCCGCGCCGGATCGGGGTCGGTCACTATGCAGCACAACGTGAAAGATTCGGGGGTAACCCAAACGCGGCCTTCGCGGTCGGCGAGCAAAGAACGGACGAAATAAAAAGGGACTCCATTGCAATCACTATAATAAGCTGTCCGTCCATCTGAGAGCAGACGATAGATGCCATTCATCGAGCCGATCCACAGCGCCCCGCGCTGGTCTTCGGTCATTGCCGTGACATTCCTGGACTCTCCATAAACGGCAGGCATACCCAGTTCGGTGAACCGGAACGCGACCTGCCCGTCTACCTGCTCCAGCCCGTACAGCCCGCGCGCCGTGCCACACCAGAGCGCGCCCGCATGGTCTTGCAAGAGAGAGGTGATCTCTTTCGATTTGGCGTCTTCGCCCGGGAAGTAGACCCTGAACATCGCATCGGCTACGGTTGCTGCTTGTGCCCCATTGCCGGCGTATCGCCGAGCAACGCCATTGGGATTGAACCGGCAAAGGCCGGCGCTGGTCGCCACCCAATACTCACCCTCCCGCGTTTCGAGCAGATCGTTGACCACCTGACTCGGCAAGCCTTGATCTGCGCCATAGGTTGTGAAGCCGTAACCGTCAAAGCGCGACAGTCCTTCAAAGGTGCAGAACCAAAGAAAGCCGCGCGAATCGCGAACGATGCGCTGGACATTGTTATGCCCCAGGCCGTCGGCAGTTGTGTAGGTCTTTATCGGGAGTTTTTCCGCGGAGACAAATCGTGACGCGATCGGCAGAACGATCAATGCCATCAGAGCATGAAATATTAAAGCAATTTTACATTTGCTAATCATGAGAAACTACGCTCGCGCGAAACCCTTATCGGATTAGCATTATCCATAAGATCGTGCCAGTTGAGTAGTAGCTGCTTGATATTGCGAGCACCCCGCAACAATAGCTTTAGCAAATTCAGTGAGGAAGACAGAGCCCGATGAGAAGTCACACATCGCTAGATCTACGGTCGTCATTAATTCTTTAATCAACCCATTCTGCATCGGTGTCTGAATTTGTTGATGATTATCTGTTCAGAGCTGTAAGATAATTGCCTAAGCGGTCAGTTAAAGCATTTCGCCACTAGCAAGCGAGGGTGGCTCATGTTCAAACAAATAATTGTTTGGCCGAGGCTGAATTCATCATCCCTGAGGAGCTTGTGCGTAACTATCCTGCTATCGCTGCCATTCAACCTTCAATGCGTTCATGATTCGAGCGCACAAACATTGTCGTATCGCTCATCTTCAATTCATTCACTAGAACAACAACCGTCCCCATCGAAGATCACTGCCCAAAATATGTCGGGCAGCACGCTCGCACCGGGCCAGCCCGTTGAACGTGAACTTTCCAGTGGTCAAACGCAAAGCTATCAAATTACTGCCGCCGCCGGTCAGTTCGTCGGCGTGGCAGTGCGGCAGAGCGGGGTTGATGTTACCGAGAAGGTGTTCGCGCCCGGCGGGAAGCTGGTCGCGGAATTCAATCTTGAGATAAGACCGCAGGGCGAAGAGCGGGCCGATTTCGTCGCCGAGACGGCGGGCGTTTACCGGCTGGATGTCGAGCCGCAACTCAGGGGCGCGGCGGGACGCTACGAGATTCGCGTGACGGAGATGCGCGCGGCGACCGAACATGATCGCTTGCTGCACGAGACGCACAAACTCGTCACGCAAGCCCAGAGTCTTCGAGATGCTGACAAGTATAACGAGGCGCTGCCGCTCCTCACCCGCGCGTTGGAGTTGGGCGAGAAGGCGTTGGGGCCAGAGGATGCCTACGTCGCTTACCTGCTGGATCAGTTGGGGTGGCTGGACTCCATCCTAGGCAACAACGCACAGGCGGAACAGTTCTTCCAACGGGCCGTCGCCGTTGACCAGAAGACGCTGGGCCTCGCGCATCCGCAAACCGCCCAGACGCTCCGTCGCCTTGGCACGCTGTATAGCGTTACGAATGAGCCCGCCAAGGCCGAAGAGTTGTTGCAGCAGTCCCTCACGTTAACCGAGCAGGCGTTAGGCCCGGAACATCCGAGAGTGATTGAGGTGCTGATGGGCATGGGGGTGTTCTACTATCACCGCGGAGACATGGCGCACGCCGAGCGGGTAATGCAGCGCGCGCTGGCGATTGCCGACAAGGGACTCTCTCCCGACGACTCCATGCTGGTGATGGTGCTCAATAATCTGGGGTTGATCTACAATGCCAACAAAGACTACGCCCGCGCCGAGCCGTTGTTAAATCGTTCGCTGGAAATCGCGGAGAAGAAGTTCGGCCCGGAGAGCTATACGCTTTCCATGCAGCTCCAAAATCTCGGCCTCATCGCCCAGGAGCATAGGAAAGATTACCCGCGCGCGCTGGAACTGTACTGGCGCGCGGTGAAGATTTTGGAGAAGGCGGTCGGTCCGGAAAATCCGGATGCCGCGGCCATCCTCAACAACATCGCCAACATTTACAAGTCCGGAGGCGAATACGCCAAAGCGTTGGAAATGCATCAGCGCGTACACACGATCTGGGAGAAGTCTTTGGGGCCGTACACCGGGAACACGCTCGTCTCCCTCGGCAACATCGCCAGAACTTACGCCGCGATGGGCGACGTCGCCAACGCCGTCAAGTCTCAGGTGGTCATGGACGAAGCCATAGAAAAGAATCTCGCGCTGAATCTCGCTATCGGCTCGGAGCGACAGAAGCTCGCCTATTTCGGCACGCTAGCTGACCGCACCGATCGCACCGTCTCGCTCCACGTCCGGCTCGCGCCGCAAGACGCGACCGCACGCGATTTAGCGGCGCAGGTAATCTTGCAACGCAAGGGGCGGGTGCTGGACGCCATGTCCGGTAGCCTCGCGGCCTTGCGCCAGCGTCTAAATGCCGAAGACCAAAAGCTGCTCGATCAACTGAACACTACGACCGCACGACTAGCCAGGCTTGCTCTGGGCGGGCGGGGCAACATGCCGCCGGACAAGTACCAGCAGCAACTCACGGCGCTCTCCGAACAGAAGGAGAAGCTCGAAGCCGACATCAGCCGACGCAGCGCGGAGTTCCGCGCACAGTCGCAACCCGTGACGCTCGCCGCAGCAGAGGCCGCCATCCCCGGCGACACTGCGCTTGTCGAGTTTTCAATCTACCGCCCTTTCGACCCGAAGGCGCAGACTAACGCCGAAGCATATGGGCTGCCGCATTACATCGCCTACATCTTGCGACCGCAAGGTGAGGTCGTGTGGCAGGAACTCGGCCCGGCCGGAGAGATAGACGCGCGCGTTGACGCCTTGCGGCAGGTTTTGGGCGATCCGCAGCGCCGAGACGTGCAGCAACTCGCGCGTGCCGTTGACGAGAAAGTCTTCCAGCCCGTGCGCGCCTTGTTGGGCGCGACGACGCAACTGCTCGTCTCGCCCGATGGCGAGTTGAACCTCATTCCGTTCGCGGCACTGGTCGACGAGCGCGGGCATTATTTGGTTGAGCGCTACTCGTTCACCTACCTGACAAGCGGTCGCGACCTTCTGCGCCTGCAGGCGCGGCGCGAGAGCAAAGGGCCGCCCGTCGTCGTCGCCGACCCGGCCTTCGGCGCACCGCCTTTGAAAGCCTCCAGCGACAGGGCGGAGTCGAAGAGCAGCGCCAACGGCAGCGCCAAGCCGCAAACTGACTATTCGCAGATGTTCTTCGGGCCGCTGCCCGGTGTTACCGAAGAGGTGCGCGCGCTCAAAGAATTGTTGCCGCGAGCGACCTTCTTCACTAAAGAGCAGGCTACGAAAGCGGCGCTGAAGAGCTTGAGCGGGCCGAGCATCCTGCACGTCGCAACGCACGGCTTCTTTCTGCAAGACGAGCAGCAGACAACGGCGCAGAATCGCGCCGCCACCCAAGCCAAAGACAGCTCGAGGCTCGGCAAGCTGGTTGCCCACGTCGAGAATCCCTTGCTGCGTTCGGGCCTGGCGCTGGCCGGGGCTAATCAAAGCAGCAACGAAAACACCGACGGCATCCTGACCGCGCTCGAAGTGGCCGGACTCGATCTCTGGGGCACGAAGTTGGTCGTGCTGTCGGCGTGCGACACGGGCGTCGGCGCGGTGAAGAACGGTGACGGCGTTTATGGCTTGCGCCGGGCTTTAGTGCTCGCGGGGGCCGAGAGCCAGGTCATGAGTCTGTGGGCCGTCTCAGATCGCAGCACGCGCGATTTGATCGTTGGCTACTACAAGAGACTGCTGCAAGGAGCGGGCAGAGGCGAAGCTCTGCGTCAGGCGCAATTGCAGATGCTGAACGACAAGGCACGCCGCCACCCCTACTACTGGGCCAGTTTCATCCAGACTGGCGAGTGGGCCAACCTGGAGGGTAAACGTTGAATGGCGGCGGCGCTCACGTCAGAGGCATTCACAAAGCTCCTTGCTTGCCTTGATCCGGATCGCGAGCGGGCCGGCGAAAAATATGAAGACCTGCGGCGCATCTTGATCAGGTTCTTCGAGTGGCGCGGCGCTCCCTTCCCGGAAGACCACACCGACGAGACTTTTAACCGGGTCGCCCGAAAACTGAACGAAGGGATCGAGATCAAGAACCTCAATGGATATTGCTACGAAGTGGCGCGGCTCATCTGCCTGGAAGTCTGGAAAGGAGATGCCAGCAGACGCGAACCATTGCTGGAAGCGCACCATCAAACCACTGCGGATGCGAACGCTGCCGATTCGGCGCGTGAGCGAGAACTCCTTTTGGAATGTTTAGAGGAATGCCTGAACCGGCTTCCAGCTGAAAGTCGAGCATTACTTGTCGAGTATTACCAGGATGAAAAGCGCAATCGGATCGAACGCCGCAAAGCTCTGGCCGAAGCGCTCGGCCTGAGGCGGGAGTCACTCGCAAACCGGGCGCAGCGTTTGCGAGACAAGCTTGAAGTGTGCGTGACGAAATGTTTTCACAAGAGCACAGCGATATGAATGCTTCGATTTGTCACTAGTTAATGAGGGTTGATTGTCCGACGGATGCTCGCAGTTGCACTTCAGACCCAAACTAAGCGATGACTAACTCTGACGAGATGATGACGCGCTACCTGTTCGGAGAACTACCCGAAACGGATCAGGCGCGGCTGGAAAAGCGTTACTTTACAGACCCGCAGACCTTCAATCAGTTGGCGCAACTCGAAACCGAGTTGATTGACGACTACGCACGCGGGCGGCTTTCTTCGCAAATGCGCGCACGCTTCGAGCGCGCGTACCTGGGTAATCCAAATCGTCGCACGCGCTTGAAATTCGGCGAGGCTTTGACGGCCAGGCTCGATCAAACCACTGCTTCAGCAGTTGCTGAACAAGAAAGTCCGAGGGCCGCGCCGTTGTGGCGGAGAGTCACCGGACTGCAGACGAGCGGGCAGAGGGCGCTCGCCTTTTCGATGGCGGTGGCGCTGGTGTTGCTCTCGTCTGTGTCCGTGTGGCTTTTCATCCAGAGCCAGCGACTGCGGCAAGACCTGGCTCGAACTCAAAATGCGCAGAGCGCGCAAGCACAGCAAGGGCGCGAAGCTGAACAGCAGCTCGCGAGCGAGCGAGCCAGAACTGAGGAGTTAACTGCCGAGCTTGAGCGTGCACGCGCGGAAGCGAAGCCTCAAACGGCGCCGGCGGCTTCTGTCGCCTCGCTGGTATTGATAGTGAGTGGCGCCAGAGCAGTTGACACGGGCGCGCCCCCTACGATCGTCATTCGTGAAGCGACACAGCAGGTTCGGCTTCAGCTGAAACTGAAAGAGAATGAGTACCAAAGCTACCAGCTCGCGTTGCAGGCAGTCGGCGGCAAAGAGACTTTGAATCGTCAGCATCTCAAACCCATGGCTACCAAATCAGGCGCGAGTTTTGTCTTGACGCTACCGGCCTCACATCTCAGCGCGGGCGATTACATCCTGACGCTCAGAGGCTACAGGCCGAGCGGCGAACTCGAAGATGTGAGCCAATCCCTCTTCCGCGTAGAAAAGAAGTGATAAAAAGCTTCCTGGCACGATGATCCATGATTTAAGACCGCCGCACACGCGCTGACTCATCCCTCATCATCTTCCGACACATTGCCTCCTCATTCCTTCCTGTAGGAGATTGGTGGCGAACGCCCGTCCGAAACACCGCCTCAACCGGTCAGAAAATACTTTCGATATGTTTGCCGCACTTCCGCCACTAGATAACGGAGCCGGTTCTTACTGTTTTCTCGAAGGAGCATCATCATGCCAGTCACACGTCAATTGTGCGCCACCGTCTTCTTTCTGATCCTGGGGGCGTCTGCTGTCTGCCCGCAGACAGTACCGACGCGCAGCATTCAGGAACCGTCCCCCAGGACGAGCATTATCATCGAGCGTCAACTAGTCCGCTTCGCGACCACAGGCGAGGCGCTGGAACTGCGCCTCGTGGTCGCAGACCAGCAGGGCGAAGTCGTCTTCGACAGCGGATTCCTCAACGCCGTGTCGTTCGACTGGCCCCTCACCGGCCAGCAGGGCGAAGCCGTCGCCAGCGGTCTTTATACCTACACGCTCAGGACAAAGGCCGCGACCGATGAGGCAGCGCGGACGCAGCACGGGCAGGTGATTATAGACCGCGCGAGCAGCAATGATCGGGTGTGGCTAACCGGCAACCCGCAAACCAGTCTCGGCGCCGATAGCCAGGCGCTGAAGGTGATCGTCTTGGGCAGTAGCCAGACGACCATAGCCGGTGCGGAATTCCCGGTCGGGTCGCCCCCGGGCATCGGCGAACGCGCCTTCCCAAACCGCACCACTCTACCCGGATCGGGAGATAAGCCTGAGGCGAAAGCTGCGGCCAGCATCATCAGCACGAATGCAGTCAACATTAGCGGCACAGGCTCGACCAATCGCATCGCCAAATGGACTAACGGGCCGAGCGGAGTCTTGGGCGATTCCAGCGTTGCGGAGGTGAACGGGAAGGTCGGCATTGGGACGGCTAGTCCGGGAACCAAACTGGATATTCAAGGCAGCGTCGGCACGTTCAACGGCGTGGCTGTACAGCTTTTCAATTCCAACGCCGGCAACACCAATCCATGGGTCTTGGGAACGGGAGGTGCCGTGGTGGCCCAGGACGCGTTCAGCATTGGTGACAGCAGCACATACAAAATGACCATTTTGTCTAATGGCAAAGTTGGCGTCGGCACCACCTCACCGCAAGCGACGCTGGATGTTCGCGGAGACATCCGGCTAGGTTTCAACGGTGGATTAAGCGCGACGAGCAGCGAAGAGAATCTGCGGATCGTTCGTGGCACAGTCGATTACGCTGGAAACATTATCGGAGGTGGCGATTTTACAGTATCCCACTCTAACAACGGAGTTTACTACATCACGTTCAATACACCCTTCGTCGGAAATCCAACCGTCACTGCCACAGTGGAGCGAGCGGCTATTGATGGAGATGTGGCTGTTGCAATGACCGACTTTGTGAACAGGAACCAAACAAAGATTGTAGTGCTGTGGCCCTATAACGATTCTCTCTGTCTTACGTGTGGTCCTGACATCATTAAAGGTCAAGGTACTGATCGTGTCTTTAGCTTTATTGCCATCGGGCCCAGATGAAGCGGGCCAGATCCGCAGTTTCTCCGCACGAAATGCGCGGCGCATGAAAGAGACGCGCTCGAAACAGATCAAAGATTTGAAGAGGGAACATTATGAAAAAGAAACAATCACGTTCAAGGCGCTTCCGCGTCGTCCTGGTCATCTGTCTGGCGAGCGCACTCCTGGCTCCCAGCGCTTTGACCGACACATCCGTTTGGAGGTCACACTCATCGGGCTACGACACAACGGTCGCGGCTTTGCCCGTCGCAGAGCCAATTAAGATTGCCGACTCGCGCAGCATCGTCACGATGGCAAAGAAAACAATTGAGCCCGCCGTCCAGCCGTCATCAAAGGCGATTGCCGCGGTAAGGTCCGTGAAGCCCGGTGTGTCAGGGGCGATGATCGTCGTCACCGGCACGAAACCTCCACAGCAAGTCGGTGGCGGAGGCTGCTCCCTGGTCGAAGCGATCTACTCGGCCAACTTCGACGACAACGTGGCAATCGACTCGATAAACCCTGACCACTTCGTCCCTACGGAATGTGTGAAGGGCAATGGCAATGACACGATAGTATTGCCCGCTAACGCAGTCTTCGAGATGAGCAGCATTATTAATGATGCGCACAACT
>DATLWF010000271.1:0-10723 GCA_035576605.1 Blastocatellia bacterium
AGCACGGGCGAAATAACCTTTCCTGTCAGCCCAATTTGCTGGTGGCGAGTTAGCCAGCCTTGATCAACCACGCGCCGCGTCGCGCCTATCTGCGCGCTCATCGCTTTCGCCAGCGTTTCGATTGCCGCGAGGTTTTCCGGGCCGCCGAGTCCCATGCCGACGCAGACGATTCTCTCCGCTTCATCAAGCTCGGCGACTTCAAGCGATACTTCCTTGCGAACGTCAATCAGTCGGGAGCGCTGATCGTGGTTACGGGGCACGGCGAGGTGAATAACTTCCGCGGTGCGCGAGTCGTTGGGCGCAAGAGCTCGAAGCATCCCGGGTTTCACAGTGGCAATCTGCGGAAGCATCCGTGAGTAAATCAGCGCAACTATGTTGCCGCCGAACGCGGGCTTGTATTGAATCAGCGAACCGTGTTCGCTGACGTCGAAGTCTACGCAGTCGGCAGTCAATCCCACTTCGAGCCGAGCCGCAACACGCGGCGCCAGGTCGCGCCCGTTCGACGTTGAAGGCACCAGCACAACGATCGGGCTGTGAGTCTTGATCGCGTCGACCAGCAGCGACGAGTACGCGGCGGTCGTGTATCGAGCCAGACTATCGTCGTCGGCAACGTAAACTTTGTCAGCGCCGCGAGCTGCGAGAGCTTTGACGTGAGCGCTCGCGTCCGCTCCGGCGACAACCGCAGCCAGCCGCGCATTGAGCTTTCGCGCCAACTCAATTCCCTTCCCTAACAACTCAAAGCTTACGCGGCGCAGCTTTCCATCCATCAGCTCCGCGACTGCCCACACTTCGCGTTCGCCCACAGCTTCACCGGTCGTGAGCGGCGCCATTTCAAGTTTACGCGCCTTTGTCTGGGAGCTTAAAACGCCGCACGATTCCAGTCGGTCAATCAACCTTGCAGCCTTCTCATCGGCGTTCGCGCCTTCAATCATCTCGACCTGGCGGGCGCGGGCGAGCGACCGAATATCTTCCACCCAGGTCGGCGAGCCCGAGAATCCGAAGATGCTCATATCCGTTGACAGGTCGACGGCAGTGACTTCGAGGATTGGCTTTGTCCGGCCCGCTTCAAGTTGAGGCTCTTTAACCTTGATAGGACGGATGAGCCGCTCGGCGGCGGTCAGCAACACCGGCAAATCGCACTCGATGGTCTCGAAGCCGTCATCGGTCTCGCGATCGACCGTCAGCACGCGTTGGTCTTCGTTTAACTCGAGTCTGGTAGCGCCGGTTACCTGAGGCAGGTCCAGCATCTCAGCAAGCTCCGGACCAACTTGTCCGGTCTCGGCGTCAACGCTGTACTTCCCACAGAAAATGATGTCGTAGTGCTCGTGCCGAAGCGCAAGCGCGAGCGTCCGCGCCGTGGCGAGCGTATCGGATCCCCCGAAGGCCGGATCTACAAGATGGATTGCTCTGTCGGCGCCTGCTCCAAGACAATCGACAAGCGCTTCACGAGCCTGCGGTGGACCCATGGTAAGCACAACGACTTCGCCGCCACAGAGGTCCCGCAGTCGAATCGCTTCGGCAAGTGCGCGCCGGTCGAAGGGATTCACGATGTTTGCCACGCCCTCTCGGACGAGCGTGTTATTTTCGGGATTGAACTTGATCTCAGCGACTTCGGGAACCTGCTTGATGCAGACGATCAGCCTCATTTGAGTAACCCAGCGAAATAGACCAGGGCATTTTCCATTTGTCATTTGTCATTTGTCATTTGTCAGTGGTCAGTGGCCAGTGGTCAGCGATGAAGGCTTCGTATGCAATGACAAATGACAAATGACAAATGGAAAATGGAAAATGGAAAATGACCTGGTCTCTACTTCTTCTTTGCCTTCTTCTTTCTCTGACTCGGGTCGGGCGGCGGGATGACGCCAGGCTTGAGCAGTTCGGCAATCGGAGTTCCTTCCGCATTCTGGAAGCTCAAGCCCAATACCGCCGCAGCCGTCGGCCCTATATCGATCATTCGCGCAAGGGCCATCTTCGCGCCCACCCTCGCGCTCGCGCCGTACACGATCAGCGACGAGCGCATCTCAGCTCGCGTAGGCAATTGACCATGCGTGCCGCGATAGTCTTTCGCGTCGTGAGTCTCCGGCCCGGTCAATTCCTCACCGAATGAAACGCCAGGCGCCGCATCCAGCATCAGTACCGCAGTCGGGACTGCTTCCATCCGTTTGAGCTCTGCCTGGTTCAACAGATGGCCGATCGGACCTTTGCTGGCGGCGATTTTAGTGAATATGGCGGTCACTTTCGCCGCGGTCTCTTTGTCGTCAGGGTCGCGCAAGACGATCGCGCACGAGCCGCCGGCGGGCCACGCCGCCGCCTTCCAGTCCGTAGGCTTGCCGCCGGGCCCGAGCGTGATGAGCTTTTCTCTTACGAGCACAACATTGGGCTCGAACTTCCTGTTCACTTCCGCGAAGCCGTGGTCCGAAACCAGAAAAAACGTCGTTTGATCAAAGATGCCCGCCTTGCGCGTAGCTTCGATGATGCGGCCAACGTAACCATCCATCCGCTCCGTTGTTTCGAACGCAGCCGGCGTTCGCGGACCGTTCTTGTGATGCACATCGTCGAGCGCGATGACGTGAATCAACATCAGGTCGGGCTTGTAGGTGTTGATGATGTATTCGCTGATCGCACAACGGCGTCCATCGGTGGTGTTGTCGCCGCCAGATCCGTCCGCCAGCGCCTTCGCCAGCAGTCCCGGTGTCGAGTATTGAGCAGTACGCTTTCCGGTCGGAGGATTCTCTTTCGGGTCCGCGATCTCGGGGACGTTGTAGTCGATGTCCGCCCCGACGGTAACCGGCCATCCGACGTTTGCGGTCACCAGTCCTGCCTTCTTCGCCATGCTCCAGAGCGTTTCAGTCTTCAACGCCTCCGCAAACCAGTACCACTCTTTGGTCTGAGGCTCGGTTGGCGCTTCGAAGATGCGATTCTGGACGATGCCATGGACCGCCGGCCGCACTCCGGTGACCATCGTCGTGTGGGCGGGATACGTGACCGTCGGAAAGATGCCTTCGACTCCTTCGGCATAAGCGCCTCCGAGTTTCATCTTCACCAGGTTCGGCACTCGAAGCCCAAGCCGCGCAGGCTCGAGATAGTAGTCGGGCACGAGTCCGTCAATCGAGATCATTATTACGTGAGCATCACGGCGGGGCTGCGGCGTTTGAGCGGGCTGGTTTTGACTTGCCCGCGGTGCCGCCGCCAAAAGCAGCGGTACGACCAACAGGCAGAGCATTGCAAGCAGCCTGCCCAAGCGAAGAGGTTTGTTCATTGCTGAAAGCGCCTATCCTTTCTTACGAGGCTTCAACTAACAGTCGCCACGCTAATGGTTTGATCTTCGGGCGTCAAGCTTGATGTAACACCGAGTTTGCCTGTGTAGCATTGACTCCCAGCTGGGTGTGCTCGAGCGCAGGTCGAGCGGCACACACTGAAGTCTATGCTACATCAATGACCAATCCGTCTCTTCCGATGATCACGTCGCCGGAGTACTCGCGTTCCAGCTCGGCCTTCAGTTCGGTTTCATCCACCTCGAAATAAAAGTGTGTGACTATGAGTTTTGCGACTTCGGCCTTTGCCGCCAAACGAGCCGCTTGCCTGACCGACAGATGACGCACGCCCTCCCGAGGCTCGCGAAGCGAACACTCGGAAATGAGGACGTCCGCTTTGGTGAAGAAGCCCGCCAACTGTTCACTGTAGTCCGTGTCTCCGGTGTAACAGAGCACGCGGCCGCGGCTTTCGATCCTGACCGCCAGGCTTTCTTGGGTGTGTGGCGTCTTCGCAACTGTAAGAGTTGAATCGCTTCCGAGTTCAAGGCGCTCACCGGGCGTTACCATTCGCACGCTGACCGGAAACCTCGGCTCGAAGAGTCTCGAGCCGAACGCCGTCTTGAGTCCATCGATTACACGATCGAGCCCGAGCGGGCCGATGATCGTGAAAGGCTCACTGCGATCGGTTTTCATTCCGTAGCTAAACGCGGACAAGAGAGAAGCCAGTTCGCCGATGTGGTCTACATGAAAGTGGCTGATGAACAGGTGAGTCATCTGCTCCCACGGAAGTCCGAATCGGGCGAACGCGTGGACGGTCCCCGCGCCGCAGTCCATCATGATTTGCGCGTCGAGTAGTTCGACGAAGTAACCGGCGGAGTTTCGCGAGCCGCTCGGGCCAACCGTGCCTGAACCGAGTATCGTCAGCTTCATAATCTTTCGAGAATTTGATTCTATCACTCGCGCTGGATGGCGGCACGGGAGCTACTTTGAACAGCGGTCTTTGTTGACACCCACTCGCCGGTTCCTCTAGCATCGCACGAGTTGGTTGGCGGCGTCATTCAGTGCTCGGAATCGCTGCTGAACAATTTCTCGAGCGGCGCGCAAGAACGAATGACGGCACCGAAGACTAAGCACGTCGAAGCTGGCAACCGGACAAGTTCCCCACCCCGCGCTGGCGTCGTGATGGCAATTCTCTTTCTGATCTTTTTTCTCGGTAACAGTGACAACCAGATGGTCTCGCCTCTTCTTCCGCTGATCGCTGGCGAGTTCAACATCGACGTGGGACACCTTGGGAGCTTGATGATTCCTGCGTATGCGCTGGCTGCCGCAACTGCCGCGCTGCTCGTTGGTCCGATATCCGACAGATTTGGTAGACGCAGGTTTCTGCTGGCGGCATCGGTCCTTTTCGGTCTTTCGGTATTGTCTGTATTCCTGATTCGGAATGTGCAACTGCTGACGGCGGTCAGGATTGTTACCGGGCTTGCATCGGGGACGTTCTCAACCTGCTCGATCGCATACGTCGCGAACTACTTTCCATACAAACGACGCGGGGTGGCGATGAGCGTCGTTCAGGCCGGCTACTTCGCCGCGCTTGTAGTCGGCGTCCCGGTTGCTTCAGTGCTCGCGCAATCGAGAGGCTGGCGCACGAGCTTCGCCTTCTTCGGCACACTCGCGTTGATCGCTTTCCTGCTAGTCTATTTTCTATTGCCGGAAGATAAGCACGCGATTGAACAGGACCTCGCCCAAAGAGTCGCTCGCCGATTCGACAACATCCGCGTCGTGTTCGAAACGCGCGAGCGAGTGGCGGCCATCGCCGCGGCTTTCCTGGTCTCGGCGGGATTCGTTGGGTTCTTCTCATACCTGGGATCGTGGCTGCAGAAGAGTCTCGGATTGAAGACACGCGACGTTGGTTTTTTCTTCATCGTAGTCGGTGTGGCCTCGCTGATTGGAGCGTTTGCGGCAGGCCCGCTATCTGATCGGTTCGGCAAACAAGTTATCTCGATACTCAGCACCATTCTGCTCGCGTCGATGCTCTTTTTGATACCAAGGCTCGGGTGGGGACCTGCGTTGTTCGCGAGCTTCCTCACCGCGAGCCTCGCATTCGCGTTTCGTCAGGGGCCGCTGCAAGCGCTCGCTACTCGGTTGGTGCCGTCGCGAGTTCAAGGCGCGTTTGTGGCGGTGCGCAATACCGGCTCGCAAATCGGCATCGCGGTTTCCGCCGCGATTAGTGGGATGCTCTACAAATCATTCGGCTACGGCGCGGTCGGGGTATTCAGCGCCATCATCACCCTGGGCGCCGCTGTATGCATATTGATGATGAGGGAGCCAGTTCAGGAGAGATCAGCCCATGAGAGACAGGCGGCCGACGCCTAGCCGAGAAAGGAACCGCAGCGATGTCCTCTGAGACCAAACCGGTTGTCGAAGCCGCGCCTAAGAAGCGGCCGCGATGGCGCCGGATTCTGAAGCGGGTGGTCATCACCCTTATCATCTTAGTGGTGGTGCTGATCTTCGGTGTGATTCCGTGGGGGCTGGCGATGCTGGTCACCGGCGCCGGAACGCGGCCGATGGATCGCAAGCTCACTGAGACGCCTGCTACCTTCGGCTTGCAGTTCAAAGACGTCGAGTTTCAAGCCTTGGATGGGGTCAAGCTTAGCGGATGGCTCATGCCGAGCCGCGACAAGCACGCAACAATCATCTATTCGCACGGGCTCTTCAGATCGCGCCGCGAGCTTCTCGAACGAGCGGTGGAACTCGTGCGGCTGGGCTACGGCGCGCTGCTGTACGACTCGCGAAATCACGGCTTGAGCGGCCCGGCTCGCGTAGGGTTGGGCTACAACGAGAGGTTGGACGTCGAAGGAGCGGTCCGATTTCTTCGTGATGACGTGCAGACGCCGGACAGAATCATTCTGTTTGGAATCTCGATGGGCGCAACGGCCGCTCTGCTCGCAGCGGCTGAGACACCCGACGCCGCCGCGGTGATTTCAGACAGCTCATTCCTATCGTTCAAAGACACGGTCGATCATCACGTCAACATGTTCCTGCGCCTTCCCTCGTTTCCTGTTGCGAATGAGCTGAGGTTCTTTATCGAGCGGCGCGCCGGCTTTGATGGGTCGCAGTTCAACGCGCTCGATGCGGTTAAGCGTATCGGCGACCGGCCCATTCTGTTCATCGCCGCGGCGCACGATCGACGAATGCCTCCCCAGATCGCCGAGCAACTCTATCAAGCGTGTTCGAGTCCGGGGCGCGATCTGGTAATCGTGGACGGGCCCGGCTCTGAAGTGCACGGTCACGCGTTTCAGGCCAATCCGAAAGTGTATGTCGAGAGAGTCGCTCGGTTCCTTGAGTCGGTCTTACAAGAGCGATAGCTTGATTGCTCATCCATCACGCTTGCACTATGATGGCGGCCATGGACGACGACCGGCTGTTTGAAGTGATCGACATCAAGCCTCGCAGGCGCAGACTCGGGTTAATAGTCGCTGCGGCGATAATCTTTGCGCTCTTCCTGTTCGGCTCGCAGTTCCTGAGTATCTACATCGATTCGCTATGGTTCTCAGCGGTCGGTTATTCCAAAGTGTACTGGTACAAATTCCGTCTCGGCGGGCTGCTCTTCCTCATTTTCTTTGTCCTTTCGTTCCTGGTAGCCCGATTGCCGTTCCTCCTCTTGAATCGAGTCTTGCCTGAGCTAACGGAGCGTCCGAAGTTTCGCGTAACTTCAGTCGAAGACATCAAAGACATAAACTTTCTGCCGTGGATTTATCGCCCGGGGGTGTGGGTACTGCCCGCGGCCATCGCGTTGCTGTCAGCCATAAGCATGAGCCAGGAATGGCCTCAGTTCGCGTTGTATCTCCACTCGCAGCCGTCTCAGCTAAGCGATCCCATCTTTGGCAACGACGTCAGCTTCTATCTGTTCAAGCTGCCGGTGATCGAGCTTGTAGTGGGATGGCTGCAGACCGTTTCGGTCGTGTTGTTAATCGCGATCGGAGCGGCGTCGGCCTATGTCTGGTACTTCGAGCAGGTGAGGGGCACGATAACCAAGGACACTCGCCGGCGAGTTACTTCAGCGATCAGCCTTGCCGCTGTGCCCTTTGCTCTTACGCTCGCAGCGAGCACCTACCTCGACCGATTCGATCTGTTGCACGGCCAGCACGAGTTGTTTACTGGAATGGACTACACGGACGTTAACGTGCGCTGGATGGCGATGAATATCGTGATCGGTCTGCTGCTGCTATCTTCAGCCGTGCTGGCGGTGAACGCTTTTTACAAGACGCGAGTTCGAACCATCGTCTCGCTTGCGGTGATCGTCGCCGCAGTGTGGGTAGTCGGTCTGGGGATCGTTCCCGCTACTTTTCAAAAGTTCTCAGTGAAGCCGAACGAGCTTGCAAAGGAAGCGGCCTTCATCGATCACAACATCAAGATGACCCGCCACGCATTCGCGATCGACCGGGTCGACCCTAACCACGCCGACGCCCAGGGGCTAAGCTTCAAGGAGCGGCCCTTTGAACCGAAGCCCACACTCACAGTTGAACAGATTCAGGCCAACCGTGAGACGCTGGAAAACGTCAGACTTTGGGACCGGCGCGCACTTCAATCGACGCTCGCTCAGATTCAAGAGATTCGCACGTATTACGACTTCCGGCTTCCCGATGTGGACCGATACACGATCAACGGCAGGCTTCGCGAGGTGATGCTGTCCGCCCGCGAAATGAACGTCGACCAGTTGCCGGAGCAATCGAGGAATTGGATCAATCAGCATGTCGTCTACACTCACGGCTACGGCGTGACAATGAATACCGTAAACGAGTTCACACCCGAGGGACTCCCGAATCTCGTGCTGAAGAACATGCCGGTCGAGAGCTCAGCTCCGGAGATCAAAGTCACGCGGCCCGAGCTTTATTATGGCGAGGAGAGCAACTCTCACGTTTACGTGCACACGAAGCCGCAAGGCGCGACTCCTCCCGAATTTAACTACCCGGCGCCTGGGAGTGGTGACTCGTACACAACCTACGAAGCGGATGCCGGGATACCTGTCGGTGGACTGCTGCGCCAACTAGCGCTCAGCCTGTACCTGGGGGACGGGACGAATCTGCTTTTCTCGGACTACATCAATTCCGAGAGCCGTGTGCTGATGCGACGCAACGTAAGCGAGCGCGTCCGGCAGATCGCGCCTTTCCTTCTGTTCGAAGACGACCCGTATCTCGTCATAAGCCGAGACGGGAAGCTCAACTGGATAATCGACGCCTTTACCTACGCAGCCCAGTATCCCTACTCGACGGCATATCAGGTCGGGGACCACAACATCAACTACATTCGCAACTCTGTGAAGGCGGTGGTTGATGCTTACGACGGAAGCGTGAAGTTTTATGTATTCGAGCCCGACGATCCGATCATAAAGGCTTATCAGGACATCTTTCCTGATCTCTTCCACGCCAGGAGCGAGATGCCCGAGGATCTGCTGGCCCACGTTCGCTATTCGAGCCTGATGGTGAACGCGCAAGCTCGCGTCTACACGCTGTACCACATGCAGAACACGCAGACTTTTTACAATCACGAAGACCTGTGGGCTCTCGCTGCCGGTGAAGCCTCGCAGGGCGCCGATGCCACGGCGATGCAGCCTTATCACGTGTTGATGCAGTTGCCCGGCGAGCAAAACCCCTCGCTCGAGTTCGTGAACATACTTCCATTCACACCGGCCGGCGGTCGCAGCAACATGATCGGCTGGTTGGCGGCTCGAAGCGACGGCGCAAATTATGGACGCACGCTGGTGTACAGTTTTCCGAAGAACGTCACCGTGAACGGACCCGCCCAGATCAGAGCACGGATAAACCAGGACTCGCAGCTCTCGCAGTTGATGACGCTGTGGAGTCAGAAGGGCTCGGAGCTGCTGCGCGGTAATTTGCTCGTGATTCCCATAGCCGATACGTTGCTCTACGTCGAGCCGTTTTATCTTCAAGCCTCCGACGGTACTTCGAAGTTACCCGAGTTGCGGCAGGTGGCTGTCGCCTCGCAAGACCAATTGAAAGCGGGCAAGACTTTCGACGAGGCGCTCAGCCTCCTCGTACCGGGAGTCGGGCCTCGCCAAACTGCGCCCGCTGGGCAAGTCGCGCAGGCCGAACCACCAACGGCATCAAAACAACCGACACCCAATCAACTGCCCGCTCAGGTCAGTTCATCCGACACTGAACGATTGACGAAGCAAGCCCAGCAACTGCTCTCCGATTATGAGCGCCTGACCGCCGAGGGTAAGCATCGCGAGGCCGGCGAGAAGCTTGATCAGTTGAAGCAGACTCTTGCCGAGCTGAATCGCAAACGCGGCGGGTAGTGCGTCTGGCTCTACTGGTGCCTTCGCTCGACGAAACCTGCTAGCCAGCCATTCGTAATAACTTGCACCGAGATTGTTGATGCAACTAAGCAGCAAACTCTAGTGCTTGCGATCAAGTTGTGACAGCCGTCACGACGGCCCGTGCCCGCAGTCACCGCTTCTTCCGTCAGAACATCCTATATTCAACTCGAGGACCTGAAGAGGAGCAAGCGCTCCCGCGATGTAAACAGGCTGTCATAAGAATAAGCTCAGGAGCGGTCACGAAGCGCTCTTCAAGGGAGAATATAATGAGAAAGATAGGATTTGTTCTTGCACTCATAGTTTTGTTAGCAGGTGTTTCCGTACAGGCACAAAAGTCGCCTAAACCCCTATTCGTTCCTCCAACGGTGGAGCCCACGACCATTGTCGTCCAGGACGACAATGCCGGTGGCTACCTCGTGTTCGATCCAGTGTCCGGAGCCTACAAGTGCAATCTGTGCGAGTACGGCTACGTTCTTTCGGGAATCGGCCAGGTAAAGGTAGATGGTTGCAACGTTTATTTTTCTGACATTCAGGGGAACTATAGAATGTTTGCCTCCCTGAACATGTGCGAGCATCAAGCCAAGGCCGCTATAGAGGTCTTCGCACTACCGACGGTAGGCTTCGTCTTCGAGCCCATACTCGAATACTGGACTGACACGGACATGCTGGGCAATACGACGGAATGCGTTGCCGCCACTATCAAGCCGGCAAAGTAACTTCCAGGCATCGGGAGATCAACAATATCGCCTACGAAGGGCTGAAGGAGCGTCCGGCGCTGATTTCAGCCCTTCTTCCTTGTTTAAGCGCTATAAAGCGCTGCAACGCCGAATGTACCGCCGCTGGGTAATTCCACGCTGGCGGCCTGAGAAATTCCCCGCAATAAGCCGTTTCTGTAGGGCTTAAAGCTGAGATTCACAACGCCTCGGACACGGGAACGGGTTTTGCGATGAGGGAACCGAAGCTCGATAGAGTGTCTGCGAGTCTATAGCCATGAACACAAACGCCACGCTGGAAGTTGTTATCGACGGGTCGCGAGTGGCGCTCTCCCAGCCGCTGCTGAACAAGTACAACCAGCCCGGACCACGCTACACCAGCTACCCGACCGCGCCCGAATGGGACGATGCCTTTG
>DATLWF010000272.1:0-36146 GCA_035576605.1 Blastocatellia bacterium
AACTGCTGATCGCGCTCAAAGTGGGCTTCGGAGCGATACCGCTCGGCCGGGCATGCCGGGCGTGGCGAGTCTGATATGTCAAGGGGCATAGTCGATACCATCGCTGGCGGCGCGCTGATCGCCGCGGGTGTACTGATCGAGGTCGGTACGCTTGGCGGAGGTACGCCGCTCGCCATCGCGCTCATCACTGCCGGCGCCGGTCTGGTGCTTACGGGTATTGGCACGATGCTCAAGGGCAACGTGCAAGGCTTTGCCACCACGACACGAAACCCGATAGCTCCGTGGGAAATTCCCTACGGCCGTACCCGGATCGGCGGAACTATCGTCTACCTCGCGCAATTCGGAGATAAGAACAAATGGCTTGACATGGTGATCGTACTGGCGGCGTGCGGAATCGCCAGCGTCGACGAACTGCTCTTCGATAATCAACGTATCCAAATCGGCCATTTCAGCGATGGCAGCGGCTTCAACATCTCCTTCACGCCGCTCCAGCAAACAGTTCTTATCGACAATACAGGCGATATCACACGGTCGGGAAACGTGGTCACCGTAGTCCTCCATCATGACATTCCATTGCTCTCGGACGGGGATCAAGTCATCGTGCAGGGCGTTCATCCGGTCAACTTATTCTTCAATGGTAAATTCCCGGTGTTCAATATCATCCATACGCCGGGCTCTCCGGGAGCGGTGACGTTCTCCTACCTGAGCGGTGGGCCCGCGGTCCCCGGCGGCGGAACAGTCGTCAATTCCGGCGAAGTTCATACCACCTGGGCCGATTACAAAAAGAACGTGTACCTGGAGACCATCGGCGACTCAGGGCCGTATAACCGGCTGGGACATACACAGTCATTGGGCGAAACCTTCGTCGGCATGACGAACGGAACACCGAAGCAAGGCGACACGGGCTCGCTGGTGCAGAACAATGCGAACTTCCCGAATCCCTGGACCGCAGACTGTTCGCTGGTGGGAATGACGGCGGCCTTCATCCGACTCGAATATGACGCAACACTCTTCCCCGGAGGCATTCCGCAAATCTCCTTCCTGGTGCACGGCAAGAACGATATCCTGGATCCGCGGACCTCTCCGCCAACAATTGGGTACAGCGAAAACGCGGCCCTCTGCATCGCCGATTACTTAGCAAACAAACAGTACGGCTTCAAATGCAACTACGGAACAGACATTCATCTGCCGAACCTGATCGCCGCGGCGAATATCTGCGATGAGCCGGTAGCGTTAGCGGAACCCAGAGTTTCCCCACCACGAACAGAACCGCGGTATACCTGCTGTGGGCATTTCAACGTCGGCATGAAGCGCGGCGAGATCCTGCAGAACATGCTGACGAGCTGCGCGGGTCGACTGACCTATATCGGCGGGCAGTTCTCGATCTGGCCGGCCGCCTGGCGCGGTGTTTCCATGACACTGGACATGATAGGCTCGCCGCCCGAAAGCTGGGTACTCAAAAACGCCGCGGGGCCGATTCAATGGCGATCATCGGTCTCCATTTCGAATCTCTACAACGGCGTCAAAGGAACCTACATCTCGCCAGTGAATAACTGGCAGTCAAGCGACTTCCCACGTTATGCGCAGGATGGTCTCCATGGCTACACTTGGAGTTCTCCAACCTATTCAAATGATTTGAATTTGGAGCACGACGGCGGAGACCGGCGCTGGCTTGACATCCAGCTACCTTTCACGATTTCGTGTCCGACAGCGCAGCGCCTCGCCAAGATCGAGCTGATGCGCCGCCGGCAGCAAGGGACCGGCACGTTTCTGCTCAACATGGCAGGCTATCAGCTCGTTCCTCCGGATATCCTGTCGATGACTTTGGCGTACTTCGGATGGACGAACAAGTACCTCGAAGTTCTGGCCGCGAGATTCAAGCTCGACAGACAGCAGGACTCAGGCCAGGAAGTGACGTTGCTCGGCGTCGAGATTGACGTCCAGGAAACCGATCCATCCGTCTACGATTGGGAAGTCATCGAAGAGCTGAGCCCGCAAGGCTACCAGCAGCCGGGCGTGCCGGATACGCTGTTCACTCCGGATCCCCCGTCGAATCTCTACGTCGCGTTCAACGATCAGGGAGCGGCCGCTCTCAACTGGACTGCGCCGCTCGATGCGTTCGTGGTTTCGATTGAGGGCCGTTACCAACCGGTGGCCAGTCCCCCGGGTATCTGGATCGAACTGGGAATCGTTCCCGACAGCGTGACGCAGATGCGGCTGCCTCCGCTGATTCCCGGGCAGCTCTATGTGCTCGAATTGCGGTCCATGAACGCCGCGGGCGTGCCTTCGATCTGGGTGAGCCTCAATTACACGCCGATCTCCCTGCCTCCGCAATGGCAGCCGTACCAGGTCGTCGCAGGTTCAGATGATGCGCTGTTTCCGAATGAGCATAGCTTTGATGTGGCGCTGGCTTATACGAATCTGATGGGCGGTCAAGCATCGATGGCCGATGGGAGCGCGTTGGCCAGGCTCAATGTGCAGGGCGTTCAGCCGGTCAATGAAGTTATCCCCGGATGTCCAGCTCCGATCATCGTGAACGCCACGGTGAACCCCGGCGGCGGGAGCTTGCCGGATGGACTGTTGCTCTATATCACGGTGACAGCGGACGACGGAGCGGGCAATTATGCGCTGCCGGCGCCGGTCTTTCAGGTGCAGATTCCTGTTCAATCGCCGCCATCGAATGCCAATTCCATTGACCTTCAAATAGCGTGGCCGGATGGTTTCCCCGGGCTGGTCAATTACACTGTCTACGCATCGCCCGAAGTCGATCTGATCTGCGCTCAACAGTGGGGCGGAACTCTGGCGTATGGCCCGACCTCGCCGCCTGATTCGCCGCCCGTAAGCGTGTATACTCCGACTAACATCGAGTTGAGCGGGCCGGCCTCATCGCCTCCCGCGGCTGGTCTGATTCGATCCACCTGGGCGCCGCCTAATCCGAATCTCCGCATCGTGCGGCTCAAAGGAACCATCGGTTATCACTTGGGCGTGCTGGGCGCAAAGATCACGAGCATCTCAGGCAACATTCTCGTATCCACCGATTGCGTGGATTTGGCGAGTCCTCCGTCTGACAATTGGACCGGTCGAATACTGGCCATTATCGGGCGGAACAACGGTGACGTGCCATTGAGCAGCGTGCCGTTTTGGTCTGCGAATATCACGGCGTTCGATCCAACCACGGGAACGTTTACGCTGGATCGAAGCGTCGCCTCATCGCCTCCGGATGACAACGATCCACGCTCGGACGATGTTTTCGTGGTCTGTACGAAAGGCTACGACAATTCGGGTGATCCGTATCAAGTGCACGATGCCGGCTGGTCGAACGCGCTCAACTTCGATTTTGCAACGGGCGTAAAAACTCCGCATAGCGGCCTCACGGTGAATCTCGAGCAGGGCATGATCCTGCGGGTGATCCGAGGAACATCGCGGGGCGCAAAAGCGAACATTCTGGCGAACACCGGAACCACGCACATACTCGACGCTCCTGTTCATCTGGCGGCCGATTCAGTTTGGGTGATTGTCGAAGCGGGCTGGCCTTATGCGATGGATTCGACTCTGCTAGATAACAAAGATCCTTTCCAATCCCTGAGCATCTTACTTCCGGTTTCCAATTTTGGCGGGCAGTCGATGTTTCTGGCGGCGCACCTGGTCGATTTCGAAGGTCAGGAATCGGATGATGGAGATGTCGCCATGCGCATGGTGTTTGTGTATGGCGCTCCGGGCGGTGGGCAAGTCGTTCAAATCGCGCAAACCACATAGCCTATGCCTGTCAGCCTCTATCCCGGCTCGATCCCGCGAGTGCTCAACGAAAAGATCGGCGAAGTGCCGAGCGTATTCGATTTCGGCGCTCGTGGAGATGGCAGGATCCTGACGGACGGCACAATCACGGCGGGATCTCACTCGTTTTCATCGGCCTCCGGAACGCTTACACCTAACGACGTCGGAAGCACGATTTGGATCGAGGGCGCTGGCGCGGCGGGGATTGACTTGTTGACCACCATCAGCTCCTATGTCAGCTCGACGAACGTACACATTACGACAGCGGCCTCCACCACTGTGACCGGTGCTCTGACAAGGTATGGAACGGATGACACTGCCGCGCTCCAGGCCGCGCACAATCAGGTAGCCGGATTTCAAGGAGACTTGGGATTGCTGTTGAAGTATCCACGCGGCCGGTTTTTGACGACTGACACGATACTCCTGGGTCACAATCTCTGCATCCGCGGTGAAGGATTTTCGTATCACGTGTATGGGACCCAATCTCCGAGCTTGGTGATGTGCTGTGCAAACAAGCCGGTTTTTTCATGGACCGATACATCTAACGACGGCTTGAGATCCTGCACAATCGCCGGCTTATCCTTTAACGGCACGCGCCGCAGCGGCTCCAAAGGCATTTATACAGCCAAAGCGACCGGCCTCATGCTGCGGGACTGCACCTTCAATTGGTTCGGAGATCAGGCCGTTCACCTGGATGGCGGCGTTTTTGACAATCACTTATTCAATCTGCACGTGGTCGGATCCTGCCTGGTTCGTGCGCGCAGTTCTTGGGTTGGTTGTATTGATGTCGCACAAACCGATCTCATGATCGAACATTGTATGGCATCTGCGAGCTGTTCGCATGACGGTGTCAACCCGGTACCCGCAGTGAGCGGCGCTTATGGAAACGGATTTATCGCCGCGTTCAATATCCGTCAAGGCAATTGCTGGATCTCGAACTGCATGGGGCACCATGCTCAAGTGGGCTGGCACGTCGACACATCCTCGGACAACACATTCGTCAACTGTCGCGCAGACGATAATCAGGGTCATGGTTGGGTAATCGACGGAGCCTTTTCCCATTATTTGGGCTGCCGGGCTTTCGCAGATGGCCAGGATGCGGATGGAACCTACGACGCGTTTCTGGTCAATGGCAACGGTAACGATTTCAATTTCTGCCAGGTGAATAATTTCGGTTACGGAGGTTCGCCGCCGTCCCCGCTGTACAACAGGTACAAGCATGCGTTTGAAACGATGAACGCCAACACCACTGAACCCAACAGGTTCATGAATGAGCGGGTCGCTACCTACGCCTGCACCAGCGACGTATTCAAGTTTTCCGGCTCTCAGGTCAACAATCCGAATTTCGACTTGACAGCCTTCGATCCGATCGGCCGGAGAACTGCGCGGTTTCGCTGTGATCTTTCCGTATGGGATGACGCCTATACGCACGTGAAAACAACCGGGCCTTCGAATGAAAAAGTGTGGGAAACCCGGTTGAACTATGGCTCAGGCTTCAGCGAGCTTGTGCACGGTGTCTTGTCCGATGACTACCTGACCGAAGTGCTGTACATGTTCGTTCTTCGACTTGGGACGGTCATCAAGAACATCCAGTTCCAGAACGCAGACAAGATGACTGTATCGGGGATGCCGCTCAACACCGATACGATTACGATCAGCGCCAGTCATCTGTTACAATTTCTCGCTACTACAGGCATCGTCTTGGCAGGCTCAGGAAGTCCTGAGGGCGTTGTTTCCGCTGTGGGCGGCTCTCTCTATCTGGATGGTAACGGCCATCTATATATCAAGGTCGCTGGAACCGGCAACACGGGTTGGTCTTTGGCCGTGACGGCCGCGGATGTGCTCGTTGTGACTCAGGGAGGCACCGGCGTCAACACGCTCACGGCTAACGGAGTGGTTATTGGCGAAGGAACCTCTCCGGTACATGCTACAGGCGCTGGAACGGCCGGCCAGGTTTTGACGTCAAACGGCGCCGGGGTCGATCCGAGTTTTCAAGCCCTGCCGGCGGGTCCCACGGTCGATGTCAACTCCGAATTGACGGCGCAGGCCTCAGGCAATTTGACGTGCACCACGTCGTATGCGGATATTTCCGGGCTTTCCGTGACGCTGAATAAGAACGGAGTCTGGCGCATCGAGGCGTCGCTCGATCTTTCGTTTGATTCAAGCGCGTTTCAAATGAGCGCCCAACTGGTTGTGAATGGTGTCGCGCAGACCGGAATCATACTTGCTATTATCTCTTCCGCCGGCGCGACTACGCTTTCTTTCGAAGGGCTGTTTACCCGCTCCTGGTATTACACGAATTCTGGCAGTAACGTCGCCAAGATGCAGGCGAAGTCCGCGGTCGCTTCAGGCTCGCGATCGGTTATTGCGGCCAATTCCTACATGAGCGCTGTCTTTTTACATTCCTAGGAGAATCCCCATGAAAGCTTTGATTGCTCTGTTTCTGTTATCATTCGCGGTCCGCGCCGATGTGCGGCTTTGTGAAGCCCTGCAAGCGCAAGACGTTACCGCAGTGATCTGTCCGGAGACGCTCAACACGCTCCTCTATCTAACAGCGCTTTCTACCGACACCCCGCCGGGAGTGATGGATTTATCGCTCAAGACACAGAATCCGGCAACGGCTGGTTTCCGCGTCACAGTTGCTTACTATCGAACACTCGACAAATCGGACATGGCCACATTCATAGGATTCCTGGAAGCCGGGAAAGTCGGGCAATATGCCACGTTGCAAATTGTAACCGGCCGTATCGGCGGTGTGAAGTCCATACAAATCACGGAAATTCCGGCTGGCGTTGCGATTGTCTTCGGCGACAGTTAGCGCATTCCCATCGCGCGCAGAGCAATACCGGAGAGCTGGAAAACAAGTAGCCAATCAAAAAGGAAAACACAGCAATGGACTGGACAGACTTCTGGGCTCAATTCATGCCCCCACAAAAGAACGCGCCGTGGACACCGACTTACTTACCTCAACAATATGTCGTTGAGCCTGACAATTCCGGAGGTATGGCGCGGCAGCCGATCAATATCTTCTACTTTCCGGACGCGGCAACCTGCCAGCATCTGCTGGAGAAGTACTGCCCAAAAGGAGTCATCCACGCGCAGCCGTTCGTCGATGCCGGGCCTGATGGGACGCAAGCAGAAGTTCCCTATCTAGTCTGGTCGAATGGTGTAGTCATCATGGCAGGCGCAATGGCGGCGCTATGGAGTCAGAATCCAGGACATCAAGACGTAGCGGATAAGTTGTGTCTGGATGCGATCAAGGCAAGAGGAGCTATGTAAATCAGTGGTAAACCTCGTTACCGATGTTAGTCTCAGTTCATGCTTTCGATAGCCCGGCAGACTTCGGCGGCGGCTCCGTACTCTCCCGCTACCCCGGCAGGGCTGACCTAATCTGCTTACCACAGTAGGCAGTAAGTAACGAGGTTTATCGCAAGAAGTTCAAAAGGAGAAGTGAAGTGTGAAGAAATTGAAAGCAGTGCCATGGCTCATTGCCTGGATACTATGTCAAGCTGTCTCATTCGCTGCCGGCAGTGTAACCGCCACCTGTACCCTGCTCGGCACCGGTCCGGTCTGGCTGGTGACCTACGCTTGGATAGGAGACTCCAGCAATGGCGGCGTGCCGGCGACATCGGCGGGCTGTCTCATCCGTGCAGATAATGTCCTGCAAGGCTACTCCGTGACACAAGCGGAGACGATCCCCGGCAGTCCCGCGCCAACAGCCAATTACGCGGTGACGATCACCGATGCGAACGGCGTAGATATCGCCGGGGGGCAGCTCGCAGCCTTGAGCAGTTCAGCGGCGGCCATGTGGACCATCACGGCGCCGCCCTTGAATGGGACACTCACACTCAATGTCACCGGGAGCACGGTGAACAGCGCCCAAGGGAAGGTACTGCTGTGGCTCGCCCCGGGAAACTATGCGCGGGCAAAGGGTGGCTCATCCACCCCAGCCTCAGTGATCGCCGGCGATGTCACCGGGACGGTGGGAAATACCATCGTCGGGAAGATCAATGGCACTTCACTCGCCGGCCTCGCAACAGGCATGATGAAGAACACGACCGGCACCGGGATTCCTTCCATCGGAACACCGGGCGTCGATTATGCATTGCCAGGTCCGCCAACTGTATCCGGCTATCAGCCCAACCAAAAGCTAACCGGGTGCGGCGTCGAGTACGTCTCCGGTTTGATCTTCAACATCGGCGCATGCTCCTACACCATCAGCGGAGTGACCTACAGCTCAGCCACGATATCGAAAACATTGGGCACTGCGGATGCGACAAATCCCCGGATTGACGTGATTGCCGTCGACACATCGCAAACTGTCATCGTCCTGGCAGGTACGCCGGGGGCGACTCCGCAGCAGCCTACGCTCGATCCCAGCACCCAGCTCGGGCTTACGTTTATCTACGTTCCGGCGAACTCTTCATCTCCGCAAGGTGTCACGATCAGTGCCCTATATGATGAGGGTTCCGGAGAATGGACCGGCTCGACGTCGGCTAATCTGGCGTTCAACACCTCGAATCCGTTTCGCGGGACGCATAACCTGGAGGCGACCAATGCCCTTCTCAGCAACTATGTCACGTTCACCAAGCCCGCGGCCGGCGTCGAGAACCTGACGAACTGGAATACGCTCAATTTCTACATTCAGTCCAAAGGTCAGTGGCCGAATGGCAATGGGGCGAATGCGGCGCGGGTGCTCAACATCTTCTGGACTACCGGATCTGGTCAGGTAGGCAGCACGGTGGTGCTGAAAGACGGGGCCTTCGGTTTCTCCAGCTCGCTTGCAGGAGTCTATCAGCAGATCAACATTCCGATTTCCCTATTTGGGACAGGCTCTACTACCGTCACGACTCTCAAAATGCAAGTCGCTGGAAGCTCCGGGAGCACGTCTATCGGATTCTACATGGATGCCGTGTCTCTTCAGGGTGGCGTGGGGCAGATTAATCTTCCGACAACATTGGTGAACTTTCGCGGCGCGTGGTCCAGCTCTGCTTCCTATTCGCCCAATGATCTGGTGACGAGCGGGGGTATAGGCTATGTGGCGCTTCTGGCAAATACCAACATCGCAGTCACCACGACAGCGGACTGGAGCCCACTGGCCACGCTGGGAGGAACAACCAATCAGAACATCCGCCAGATCACGATTCCCATCGGAACGATCGGCGGCTCCGCTCTCACGGGAACGATCTGGGCCTGCTCGGAGGTATATCTGGCCGGAACGATTCAGCAGGTGGATCTGCATTCCGACGTTTCAGGAAGCGCCACGGTGGATGTGTTTACCGTCGCCGCCGGCTCCTGGACAGGCACGGCTTCCACTTCATCGATTACGGCTTCTGCGATTCCGGCATTGTCGAGCGCTCAGAACTATTCGGACGCAACCCTTACCGGGTGGAGCAAGACGCTGTCCGGAAACCAGATGGTGTGTGGAAAATTGACCGGTCCGGCTACTCTCGGATGGGTGGCGTTGACTCTGAAAATCGCAGCGAATTGAGTAAAATATGCGGAATAACCTTCTGATCAGACTATTTGGCATTATTAGTCTCGCTTGGTTTAACGTTCTAATTCTTTGTGCCTCGCTGAACACTCAACTGGTTATTGAGGTCCGTCCAACGGTCGGTTCTTCCACTAATGGCGGTGGTTTCTGGTCAGGGGCCACGGGCACGGATATGACCCCGTACAACAATAAGAACGCAGCGGGCTGCACCAATTGCCAAAGTTCTACGGTAAATATATCCACTACGGACGCTGTTTCGAATGGCACAACTACTCTCACCAGCGCTGCGGGCAATTTCAGTTCAGCTCTCGTCGGCGGCATCGTCTACTTCGCGGGCGGTTCCGGTTCAATCACTGCCGTGCGCCGTCAAGTGATCTCGGTTACCAACGCCACCACGATCGTTCTTGATGCCTCCATTGCATCTTCGACGGGCATGACCATGAATATAGGTGGCGCGCTGGACGATCCGCGAACGGCGCTTTTGTTTAATACGGCGAGCAATAGAATCTGGGTGAAGAATACCGGCACGCTGGTCTACACCGCAAATCTGGTGTTGAATAACAACATCCAGCCGAGCCGTACGATCCCTTACAACATGCTGCTGTCGTACAACACGACTCGCGGGGATTGCTGGCTGCCGCAAAGCTGCGCCGGGCGTACGACTATTCAAGCTTCGACCACTTCCGGCCTGTTTCTTATCGATTCGACGGGCGGCGGCTCCGGCGGTTGGCTTGTCTCCGGATTTACGATCGATTGTAATGGTGTGACTAATTGTAGTGGATTTGATTCGAACCAGTACGATATTGTTTACAATAATCGAGTAATCAATTTCACCTCGTTTTGCGTCCGCGCCACTGGCGGCGGATCGAACAATGGTGAACTCATTTGGTCGAATGAATGTACGGGGGGAACTTCTACCTGCGCTTCTACTTCAACTGCTGGGATCGGGTCGATTCATACGGCGGCGAAAGCGGATGTCGCCTACAATTGGGTGCATGACAACGCCTGCAACGGTATCGCTACAACTCAGGATAGCTGGATTCATGATAATTTAATAACCAATCTCACGGGTTGTAACGCCGGTGGTGGTGTCACGTGTTTTGGAATCACTATTTCAAATACGTCGGCGCACATTGAGCACAACACGATTTACGCCACCGGTAGCGACGGAATTGACGCTCCGGATATCTTACAAGGAACAATCAGAAACAATCTGATCGTCAATGCTGGACGTTATGGAATTAACGGCCCCCGCTCCGGGGCTACTTGCGGTCAAGCCGCGCTTCCGACTTTAGATGGCAACGCCTTTTTAAACAGCGCAACTGCAAATCGGCATTGCATGGACGACACCGGCACGGTGAACCCGATTGACGCCTTCGCTCCCTATACCAATGTGATCGACGTCGCGTTGACAGTTAGCCCGTTCGTAAACGCTGCCGGTAATGATTTCCGCCTCAACGGGACGGCTGGCGGAGGAGCTGCGGCTACCGGAACAGGTTGGCCTGGCACTTTCTTGAGCAACGCTCATGTGGGGTCGATGTCATTCGGGGCGCTTCAACCTCTTCCAGCTACAGCGGCGACTCCTGCATCCGCTTACGTGCAATAGAGCCGGGCAAATGTTGACTGCATCTCAGCAGCAATTCCTGGCCATGGCGGCCGCCGCCGCAGTGGCGTGCGAGCGCGATACGAAGCTTCCGGCCGCGTTTACTCTAGCGCAAGCGATCTTCGAATCCGGCTGGGGCAGCTCCATGCCCGGCAACAATTGCTTCGGGATCAAACTGGACCATCATGGCTCGGGGATTCAGTATTGTCTCTCCGCAGAGTTTGTCAATGGAACCTGGGAAAAGAAGCCAGAAGCGTTCGAGAAATATGCTACTTTGGCCGACTGCTTCATCGATCATGCGCGGTTACTGACATTGGGCGATCCTTACATAGCGGCCTGGGCGCAATACTTACAGGATCAAGATCTGGCCGGATTCGTCGGGCGAGTTGGTGCTGTCTATGGCACCGATCCAAAGTACAGAGAAAAAATCTGGGAAGAGATGCATAGTCAGTCAGTGATAGAAGCTATAGCTTCAGCGCGAAAGGCTTTGTCAGATGTTGGCTGAACTCTTTGGACACGTTTCACGGATTCGATGGCGCGGCGCTTGTGTGCGCGGCTCCGTGCTGGCTGCAAAAAGCCTTGGGTGCGACAGATGAGAGTTATCGACCCAGGCCATTCATATGCGCTCACGCATTTAGATGGAAACCTGGAAGAGCTTCTGACCTTCGTTAAACGGACTGGCGCTGGTTATCCAGGGAATGTCGGTAGCCATCCCGGAACAAATCTCCAAGAAGTCATCCGGGTCTGTATGGATCGTGTGAAGTATCTGGACAATCAGATCCGTCATGTCTGCAATTACGATGCGCTGGAGGCTTTCCGCCAGGCTCTCTGGGCTCTAGAGGTCAGAGCTGCGGAGCGGCACGGTCGAATCTTAGATCCTATGCTCTATGAAGAGATTGAATTGCAACCCGTATGCGTATCGTGTGGACACGTTGCCTGCGATGGTTGCTGTCGGCGCTAGGTTGCGGGAGAGCACGGAGTGGCCCGGACTTTTGCCGGGCTGACCGAATCCAGACATACGGCAGAATAGTCTGTAATGAGGTTCATCGCAAAAAGCTTGACTGATGGGTAATTCCTCATTGGTCAATTACACCGCCGAAAAAGGCGCTTGCCGATTTGATCTTACCAACTCGGTGAGGAAAGGAGAGCGCGGAAGAGCAACCAGAGCATTCGAGCGCGGCCCACATGAGGTCAATGCTCTTGTCCCTCTGGCCGGGGACGCAAAAGAGCGGGCCGCGCTTCGAAATTTCAATCGGCGCAATGATAAAAGTGGACCCCTACACCGCAACAATTATATTCCTGACGACGCCTCTCGGGCAGAGAATGGGCGGGATACTGCTCGATCTCGATGTGCAGTTTGTCAAAAAGCTTTTGGAGTTGTTCAACCATATGCACGGTGCGACACTGAAGAGCGATCCATCAGCCGCCGTCGCAATACCTCTGGCGAGTCCACCGGATGCGACAAAATAAAACCCCGGCCTTGCGACCGGGGCATTTCATCGATTGTCTTGGTTGAAGCTCCTAACGTTTAGTCGAACCGTTTCCGGCTCCCTAAGGTGCATTGATTCCATCTTACCAAACATGAAAGACCTCTTTCTATCCGTCCCCGGCGGCGGCGTGCGCGGCGCTTTGACTGTTCGCCCGCTGTTGCGACTCGAGAAGCAAACCGGCAAGCTCTGCCGCGATATTTTTAAAGGCGTCGCAGGTACGTCAACGGGCTCTGACCTGGCGGCCGCCATCGCCGCGGGCATCCCGTGCGAGCAGATCGCCGCCATGTACCGAGAAGATACGCCGCACATTTTCAATCACAGCGCTCCGGTCGCAACGGGATACCTGTTAGAGCGCGGATACAAGTACGATATCCAAAATCTCTATCGCGTGCTCTCGAAGCGCCTGGGCTCTGCGGCGGATGAGCCCATTAATGCCTTCGCGACACTCTTATTGATCACAGCCCGCGGCGTCGACGGCCATCAGTGGTACTTCACTCAGGATCGCCCTACTAATAGCTCGCGGACCGGCAAGGTAAGTGTGATCGACGCCTGTTGCGCTTCTTCGGCGGCCCCGACGTACTTCCAGGAATACGATGTACCCGGTATCGGTTGCTGTGTCGATGGCGGCGTGGGTGTGGCAGGGAATCCGGTGTACGAGCTGGCCGTCGAAGCTTTCGAATATGCGGGCTTTCAACCGCAGTCGAGCGCTATCGTGTCGATCGGCACGGGCCGGAATCCGCTCGGCTCGCAAGCGCCGGAGCATAACCTGATTGCCAAGCTGGGCTGGATCATCAGCATGCTGCTCGAAGCGCCGGAAGCCCAAGCGCCGGAATTGCTGCGGCGTCAGTATCCGCAAGTGAGGTTCTTTGACTTCGATATTGATTTGAAATCGAAGATCGCCATGGATCAGGCGGCGAATGTCCCGGAGTTGGAGCAATATGGCGAGCAGTTAGCGGACGGTATCCATTGGGATGAGATTTTAAAGGCGTGATGGGGGGGCGGTAAACCTCTGTCCTGCGGCGCATGGAGATTCGGTCAGCCCTGTAAATGCGGGCGGCGGGAGAGCACGGAGCCGATACGGAAAGGTGCCTGGCTATCAAAGCCTTGAAGCTGTAGTGATCAGTCTGTGACGAGGTGTACCACAAAGAGCCCGCATGGTCATTCAAAAACGCGGTCGACGCGGAAAAGACAGATTATCGCCACGCGAGAAAGAAGTCTACGACTTAGTGCGAGCGAATCACACTTACGTTCAAATCGGCAAAGCTCTCGGCATCAAACCAAAGACGGTCGAAATGCATTACCAACATGCGCGCGACAAGCTGTATGCCGCGCCATTCGTTCCGCTAGAGCCCGGCGACAAACCACCCGGATCGAACGAACCCTGAACTTTTGCTTTAAATCACCACCCAAAAAAGGAGCGACACTTCACATGAATTTAACCGATGCCATCAGCGCAGTGGAAAAGGCCCAGAACGGCCTGACCAATGCAGATTCGAACCAAGCCGCGGCGCAAGCCAAATTCGACGCGGCGCTACAAGCCAAAACTACCGCAGATACCGACGACGCCACTGCGGTTAGCGCGTTCAACCAATCGCTCGATGATCTGGTAGCCGCGGCAACAGCAGCCAAAGTGACCCGACCGGCTCCTCCGGCTCCTCCAGCGGCCTAATCCTTGTAAGTTTCCACATGCGGGGGCTTCAGAATATCGAAGCCCTCGAACTTTTCTAAACTTATGTGCGATCCAGTCATCTTTTCCAACGTGAGCCCGGAACAATGGGCCGCGATTGAAGCGAAGCTTGCTACCGCTCATATCCGCATCGAGCACGATCAGGGTGAGATCGTCATCCAATCGGCGGATATTCGTTGGGATTACGAGTCAAGCGCTAAGACTCTTACTGTGCAATGCGTCAGGAAGCCATTTATCATTCCGTGCTCGAAGGTAAATGCGAAGATCACGGAGTTATTTCAGAAAGAAGTAAGCGGTTAAACAAAAAGGAGTACACCAAATGGGACACGACTTGCTACTTGCCTGCGCCATTCTTTGCGAGTTATTTGCTGCGATCACAGGATTCGCTGGAAGAGAACCGTATTATCGTGGACTTCTGGCGCTCGGTTTATTTCTGTTTCTGCTTTCCGTGGTGAAAATGTAGGAGTTGGTTCTTTTATATGTTGGATACCAAACCTCAGGACGCGGGCGCTGCCGATATTCGGCCGTCGCTTGAATCCCGCATAGCCGACGCCATTGCAGACTGGTGCGGATCGCCTCCCTCCAAGTTCTCACAGATGCTGGAAGAGCTTTGGCAGGCTTCGGCATTCTATCCCCACAAGCTCTACGATCCTTTCGGCATCGAGTTGCTGCTTCGGGCGCTGGATCGGGAGTACCGCACTCCCCCGGCTTACCATGTAGCGCTGAGTCCAAGTCATTTTCAAGCTGGCGGCCGGATCTTTACGGTGCAGCAATTGATCGATGAGGCGGCGGCGTTTGAGCGCTGGGCGGAAGTTCCGGTGGAGATAGAAGAATGAGTGGTAAACCTCGTCACATGCTGTCCTGCGGCGCGCGGAGATTCGGTCAGCCCTGAGGATGTATTGCGCGGCTCCGTGCTCTCCGCTACAATCAAACTGGCTACGGAGAAAGAGCAATGAACGATTTGAGTGAGCATAAAGCGCAGCAGCTCATCTTTAGCTGCCGACGATCTGCGGGCACGGTTGGGCTTCTTGAGTAGCGCCGATCCTGAAGCGCAGCGGATCATCTTTGCTGTCGACGATATACGGGCAGTGCTCGCCCTCTTGAATCGCGCCGAACGCGAATACTCATGCGGCAATATGAGAGGCGCAGCCCGCCTTTTTCACGCTGAGGCGTATCTCATGGACCGAAGTGCTTATATATTAGATCCGATTCGGGCGCGCGGTCCGATATTGGTTGCCGTATTTCGAGGCGGGAGAGCACGGAACCGCCGCGAAATTTCCGCTGGGCTATCGAAAGCAGGAAGCAACCGCAAACATCGGTGACGAGGTTTATCACAAACTCCCAGAGCATCCCCCTAAAGTGAATACCTCCCCTCACCTTCAAGTCGAATCCCGATGGTAAGCTCACTTCGATCCTGATATTTTAGACTTGTTCATAACGTTTCATTCTTCGACTCAACATGCCGGCCCCCATCGCCACAATCGATACCGCGAATTGGTTGGTTCATCCCTTCTCCGGAGCGGTGGGGGCCATCGTGCTGAGCGCGGCCGTGCGAGCGTTGCCTGAGCCTGGAACGACGGGCCCGGGTGCTTTCAGTTTTTTCGGCGCATGCTACGCCTGGCTGTTCAGATTCGCCAATGGTGTGCTCGCTAATTTCGATCTGGCTGGCAGCGGATTCAACCGCCGTGACTCTTCCTATTCCCCTGCGCCCCCGGCTGCTGTATCGTCATCTTCTGTGCAGCCTCACAGTCCCTTGCCAGCCACCGGGGATCTGATCGCTTTGCATGGGGCGCTTGGGCCAGTTGAAGCAGTTCGATATACGAATGGGAAAGCTCCCGGGGTTTAAGGCATGAATATCTACGCGATTGGCGCGCTGGTAGCTATTGGATTCTGGGGAGTCGCCGGCGTCGGACACGGAGTCGGTTTTGTTTGGAAGAATAAGGGCTGTATCGTGAAGCATGGAATCCATGCGTGTAAAGTGCAGGCAGCGGCGAAGAGTGCGTTGGATAAGCGGTAAACCTCGTTACATGGCTGTTGCGCTGAGGTTCACGGATTCGGTCGGCCCTGCGGATGTCCGGATCTCAGGCACTCTTTCGTAGAGGCTCAACTTCGCGTGCTATCTTTTCGGCGGCTTCGTCTTCGGCTACCTGCAGCTCGTACGCCGATTGAAGATTCATCCAGAACTGAGCGGAGGTTCCAAAGAACCGCGCCAGGCGCAGAGCGGTCTCGGCGGAAATGGAGCGCTTTTCGTTGATGATCTCGGTTAAGCGATTGGCCGGAATTCGCAAGGCAAGAGCCACGGCGTTAGCGGAAAGGTTGGCATCCTCCAAAGTCATTTTCAAGGATCGGCCCGGATGGATCGGCGGACGTCTGGATGTTTTGCTCATTTCCTTTTTCTCCTTCTAATGGTAATCGACTATTTCGACTTCGTAGGAGTTCCCGTCTCTCCACGCGAAGCAAATCCGGTATTGGATGTTGATTCGGATGCTGTACTGGCCCTCTCTATCGCCTTTCAATTTTTCCAGGTTCATGCCGGGAATAACAAGATCCTGGAGACTTCGCGCGGCGTCGAGCTGGCCAAGCCGAACTTCAGCGCGGCATTGAATGGCCTGAAACTTTCTGCTCGGGAGGCGATGAAACACCCTTTCTGTTTCTTTGTCCCGGCAAGATCGAATCATATGGATAGCATACTACGTTATGCGTAGGATGTCAAGCGCAAAATGGGTAGCGGGAGAGCACGCAGCGGACGCCGAAGCCTGCCGGGCTATCGAAGCGCTAAAGCTCACACCGGCAGAATGTAACGAGGTGTACCACGGACGTTTACCGCGCCAACCGGCTCCCTCTCAATCCAGAAATAGTAACTCGCTCAGGAGCTTTCTTCAGCAATCGAGGCTCACACATCGGAACTCTACACGCTGCAGCTCGCATCTGAGTAATCCGCACCAATCGGGCTACAGACACACCATGCAGATCCTCAAACGCCGCCCGGCCAATCGAATCGAGGCCCACTTCCGGATCTCGATGGTGCACGCGGCAGAGCGGAATTACCGAGTTATCCGGCGACTTTTGCCCGAGTCCATGCGGCCCGGTATGCGCAGCTTCGATACCCCAGGTTCTACCACAGATACAGCATGGCAGCGCACGTACGAATTTCAAATGGGCAGGATTTCTTGCAGGTTTCATAGTCTCTCAGCAGAATCGGTACCGGACCCGGATGGCCACCTGATAACTCCCCCGTCCCAACTGGATCATGGGCCGTTCGATCAGGTAATAGCTGGCGCAAGCCGCGGCGAGTGTCAACGCGAGATTCAGCGGGAGCGATTGGCTTTTCAGTCCATCCACCGAGAATATCTCCTGCCAAAGATAGAGACTGTACGACAGCCGGCCTATCCATTGCAGGGCGGCCAATTCGAGAAACCGGCTCAGGATCCATTGCGGCTGCAAGGCCGCGCCGGCGAGCAGGAACGGGATGAGCAGCGGAGTCGCGACCGACGCAACGATAAGCAGCGGAGATGCGCCGTCGATGAAATTCGGCGTGAGGACCGCGGCCGCCATGGCCGCCCAGAGCCAGGGGCGCAGGATCAGCTTTGACTTCGTGGCGCTATCGGTATAGAGAAATGCGACCGCGCAGCCCCAGAGCAGGGAGTCGAGCTGGAAATCAGTCCGTTGACCCGGGCCGACGCCGGCGAGACTCGCCCAATGATAGGAAGTCGCGGCCAATCGCCAGAGCGCAATCGCCAGCGCGCCATGTCCGATTGAGCGCCGCATGAATGGCGCGCCGGCGAGAACGAGCAACCCGGGCCACAGCAGATAAAAATGCTCTTCGACTGCTAGGGACCACAGATGAGCAGTCGCGTACGTGCCGTATTGGACGGGCAGGTAATTTCTGAAGAAGAGCAGGGTGCTGGCGAGCTCCCAGCCGCTTTTGTAGAGTCCGGAGAGTCCGACGACGGCGAGAAAAACCAGCGCCGGCGGGAGAATGCGAAAGGCGCGGCGGCGATAGAAGGCGAGCAGATCGATACTCCCGGTGCGCTCGTGTTCCTCGAGGAGCAATGCGGTGATGAGGAATCCGGAGAGGCCGAAAAAGATGTCGACTCCGAGCTTTCCCAGCCAGGCCGGGTTGCAATCGGGCAGGGAATGGCAGACGATGACCAAGGCGATCGCTATTGCGCGCCAGCCGTTCAAGGTTGGGATTTGAGTGGTCATTCGCCCACCTTCCAGATGCGCTCTTCGGGTGACCAGATGCCGAGGTCTTCAGTCGTCGTTGCAGTCTTGGCCCGTCCCATCCAGCGGCGGCGGATCTTCTCCACTTCCTCAGGAGCGAGAAGGGTTCCGGCGCCCTTACATGGGGGACAGGGTTCTGGCTCATAGAGAGATCCGGGATCGATGCCGCTACCTCCGCAGTCTTCGCACGTCACAGTTTCATATGTTGGCTGATCCTGTTCCGCCTGGGCGTCTTCTGTCGATGGCGCGGTGGTCTTTATCATCGGCTACCTGCCGAGCGGAAAGCGATGAGACAAGCGGAGAGAATCAGGACCGCGCCGGCGGAAAAGGCGCAGCGGCCGAACTGGGCGAAGGCATCGAGGCAGGGAAGCATCGTGTTAGACCTCCCTTCCGTTCTGGTAGGGTTTCGGGGTGCATTGGATGAAGACGGTGGTTGTGAGCGCGCGCACGTCCTCTTTGCTCACTGTGCCCTTGTGATTTTTTAATGCGTAGTCATAGGCGGCGGCGAAGACATCGATTAATTTTTCGGCTCGATCCAGGTAGAAGCGATTGACGCTTTTTTGATTTTGGACCGTGCTGGAGTGGCCGTTGCTTATTACTGCGGGTGCCGCTGGCGCGGGCATCGGCTCCGTGCTGCTGCCGTTGAGCACATACCCCAGCTCCGCGGGCGTCAGTTCGTTCGCTCCGGTGAGCACGTGGCCCAATTGGGTCAGCAGCTCCGCTTTCGGCGCTTGCGGCTTCGCCGGCATCGGCTTCGATTTGCGCTCGACGTCCCAGGATTTGGCGTGCTTGGTCAACAGGAACGGCTCTTGCGGTCCCAAGTGAAGCTCCGCGATCGATTCGGCTACTTCGTTCGGCAGGTACAGCAGATCGCCTTTTGTCAGTGTGAACATCTTCTCCGGGCGCTGGGTGAATTTGTTCACGGTGTCTTTGCCCGATTTGTATTTGAGGGCCAGCTCGTAGGGCCGGCCGGTTTCCAGTTTCATGATTGGCATTTACTTCGACCTCCGCTCGTAGCGTGCATTGGATTTGCCGAGCGCTTCGGCTATGAGCGCATGCAGCGGATGGCTTGGCGTCACGCGGATTCGATCCTTCTCGAAGTAATCCGTCATCATGTCGCTGCCGTTCTCGACATTGAAGGCGGCCCGGATCTCGGCCGAAAAGCTGGCATAGTCCCGAGCGTAAATGGTGATCGTGCCAGTTGGAGAATTCAGCAGTTGGCCGTCCGAGTACCAGCACTTTTGCAGCTTGCCGTCAGAAGCCTTGATGCCGTTGTAGAAGAATCTGAGATTTGTCTTTGATTGCGTTTCCATGAATAAAGTATATCTTGACCCCCTCAAGATAGCAAGTAGAATTTAACCCTAGCGCCTATCTTTTTTTTGCAAAGGGGGTTAAGATGAACGCATGGCGAAGAAACTTCCCCCGGAGGTGCTGGAATATTTCCGTAAGCAGGGAGCGAAGGGCGGTAAGATCGGCGGCAAGGCCCGAAGCGAAAGTCTCACGCCGGAACGCCGCTCGGAGATCGCCAAGAAAGCGGTAGCGGCGCGTGAGGCGAAGCGGAAGAAATGGAAGGGCGCGAAATGAGCGTTTGCGATCACATGATCACTCAGGGCCGGCCTGGAGAACTTGGTTCTTGGTGTGTGGCCTGCGGGTTCAAGCGGTTTGAGGTTCACAATCAGCCTTGCAGCGATTGCAAACATTACGACGATTTTAGGTGTTCGAAGTTGCTGATGGCCGTAACGCCTGGCATGCGGGTGACCTATAAGCTAAATGACGATGGATCAAACGACCTGTGTTTCGAGCCGAAAGAAACGCCGCTAGGAGAAAATTTCAGCGGTATCGACAGCACAAACCGGCTACTAGCAGAATAAAACAACCAAACTAGAAAGCGATCCAAACCGCTGGTACTTTTGGCCCATAAAAACGGTACTCCTTATCTGAGCCGGACTGGACGATACTTCAGAGAACATGAAATCTCTTTGCAGGTTCTTTCTCTGTGCGGGCCTTTTGTGCGCCCCGGCTTTCGGCCAGGACATTGTTTCGCTATCGCGCTATGCCTTCGTCGCCGGCCAGGCCGCGGACATCGCCAGCTCGTATGGACAGCACGAAGACAATCCGCTGATGCGGTCTCCAGATGGGAATTTTGGAATGCGAGGGATCGCCTACAAGTCAGTCCTGACTGCGGCGCTGTTCACCGTCGAACGGGCGCCCTGGTTCCAGCGTCATCGGCGGCTGACGATAGCTCTGAATGTGGCCGGCGTCGGAGTCAGCGCTTTCGCGACGGTGCACAACTACCGGAACCGATGATAGACTTGGTTCCTATGACCGAGAAAGCAGACCGACCAGCGGCAGTTGATCCGCCGGGAATGACCATCATGCTCTGGATAGCGGGTGTCTTGCTGCTTGCTACAGGAGTGATCCTGCTATTTCTCGGAGACGGCAACGAGAAGGCCTACGGTATCGCCGGGATCCTGTCAGGATTTCCCTTTCTCGGATTGGCAAGCATCATCCACTGGCTGGCGCGGATCGAGTTTCGATTGAGGCCGAGGGAAATCGATCAGCCAAAGCTTCCCGAATAAAAAAAGCAAACTTCACGTTTCCAAATCGATACGCCCGTGATTCTCAATTTCCGCTCCGGCGAGTAGCCTTTCTCGGATGCTTTGTTTTTTCTTTTTCAGCTGGCGCTCCAGGTATGCCAATTCGTTCCGCCAGTTCCTCAGCTCGCGCTCCAAGAGCACGACTCCTGTCCATTCCTTGCTGGATATCAGATTCCTCCGTGGCAGGACGATCAATTTCCCCATGTGGCGCGCCGGCGAGATCCGTCAGAAGGCTGAAGGCCTCCAGGTTAGAGGTGATGGCCGCGATGGCCGTTGGGGGCCCGTGTTTGAGAATATGCTCCAGTTGCTCATGCAATGCTGTCAGAGATTGTACGGCAATTTCGGACTGATTACTCTTTTGTAAACTCGAAGTTACTTGTAGTACGGCTACTTTTTCGTTAGACGTACTGGTTTCGATACCTGCATTTGCGGGGATAGCCAGCAGCCATGCCTCCAGGGCTTCATGGATCGCCGCTTGAAGCGATGTCCCCCGATCGAGGACGGCGAAGTCTACGCGCTTCTTCAAATCGGCCTTGAAGCGGATCGAGCTTTGAACCAGCAGTCCGGAACTTTTTTCCTTAGCCATTCAATCAGTTGAGCGCTATTTAGCGCATTAGCTCTTGACAACATTAGCGCTTTAGCGCATCATCTCAAGTGAATCAGATGTCAACCGTTCAATCGGACAATAACACATCGCAGCCCGATATCCGGGTCAGCTTCCAGGTCTCCGAAGATTTCAAGCTGGCCATCGACCTGGCAGTGACCAAAGCCCGAACAACCCTGCGCGATTTCTGCACGCGAGCATTGGCAGAAAAACTCGGTATCCCGGTACCCGGCGAAGAACCGGCTCCCGAACCACGCAAACGCAAAATAAGCTGAGTCACCCATTCTCAAGGACAATCCCCGATGCCCGAAGACCCAATGACGAAACGAACAGAGCCAACGCGAGATCAAAGAGATACTTTCTGCCCGGAGGAAGTCGTCGACCGGGTAGTCGATCTGTTCATCGTGCGGGAGCGGACCGGGCGGGCCGTGGAGAAGCAGCTTGGCATCCGCCGGCCGCTGTTCGAGCTGGCGCTGAGACATGCGATCAACCGGGAGCGGGATCCGCTCTGGCGTAGGTCCGTCGAGCGGGCCGGTGTTCGCGGTTGCGCAGTCAGGAGAAGCGCATGAGCGTGACGATTGTCTACATGCTGGAGTTGACCTCCGACGAGCTGGACACTGTGCAGGCCGCCATGCTCGACTACGAGCCGATCGACGGCGTGTCAGCAGACTTGGCGGAAGTCATCGGGGCAAAAATACGCGAACTGAAGGCGCCGCTTGGCGAACACTCGCAGGGCGCACAACCTTCTGAACCGGCGCAATGTAGCACGACCGAGGTTTATCCAAAAGCATGAATACGCTCCTGCTCATCGGTATCTTCGTCTGCATAGCCCTCCCAGTAGCAGCAGAGATATCCAAAATCCACCGGGAAGCCTGCGCCAGCGAAGAGCGCCAGGAGCGCTGGCGTCTCAAGGTGCGATGCGCCCGACTGGCGGCGCAAATGGAGGGAGGCCGGATCCGATGACGGCGGAATGGCGCGTCGGGGAGGAAGTGCCGACGAGTGTCTACGAGAATGACCGGCTGATCGCCCGGTGTAACAGAGAGTGGGATGCGGAGCGGATCGTCGCGGCGATGACCTTGGCGGAAGCGGCGAGAAACGCGAAAAATGCGCCTGTTCCCACGTCCCGGCACTGGTGGAAATCCAGCACTTATCTGGCGCTCGGCGTGGTCGTGGGGGTCGGAGCTGCCACGGCCTTTGGGTGGCAGGCGCTGGTGATCGGATTTGTGATGGTCTGGATCGGGTTCAATTGCGGCTATGTGCGGGCGTTGGAAAGGTTCAGTATCAAGGGGTAAATTCCGATGCGTATCATTCTGCGGGATGAGAAGAACGAAGTTGTATTGGATGAGCCCGCGCCGGAAACGTGGAAAGAACCGGCTTACGACATTATCCGCTGGCGGGGTGTTTCCTATCGCTTGTTAGGGCAGCAGGACCAGGTGAGGACCTACTGTCTGGCGAAGGTAGCCGTCTGGCCGTGGTGGAAGAATCCCGCGGCGCAATCGAAAACGGTGGACGCGAGTAGCCAGGATCAGACAACAGTTAAGGGGTGATGACGCGATGCATTGCCTGATTCCCTGTCCCTTCTGCCGGGCGCGTAGCTCGAAGATCATCGACACACGAGTGGCCAATCCTTCAGCGGGAGGGAACGTGATCCGGCGGGTGCGGGAGTGTCCAACTAATCATCGGTTCACGACTTACGAATACTGCGTACCGCATGACTCATTAGACGAAAGAGTGAATCAATTAGAACAAAGAGTGCAGGAATTGGAAGAGAGGCTTAAGGGGGAAAAGTCTCACGATAGGTTGGTCACCGATGTAATGCCCAAGAGCGATTCTGTTCTTCGTGCTGCGGATGACATGCGCCGCGAGATTTCGGAACGGTATCTGAACGGAGGGCGGTGATGAGTCTCCAGCGTGTCCCTCTTGGTGTCGACCGCTGCCCGGAATGTCAGGGGCTCGGTAAGTGGCACTTCTGGAATTGCCAAGTAGTACAGAATGAACAGGTCGCAAAACCTACCGCGCATCCCGAAACGGCGTCCCCGAGTAGCCAGGATCGGACAACGGCTGAAAAGAAGCTTTCCCCGTCTGAACTAGCTGCGTATCTAGCCGAGGAGCACTTCTGAACCTTCCGATGACGCTCTACCTCTCCAATCTCCCCTTCGACGCCACTGAATCCGATCTGCGCGATATGTTCCGCTCTCATGGCTTCATGCCAACGCGGCAAATACGAATGCCCATCCACGGAAATGGGCAGCGGCGAGGGTTCGCCTTCGTGGAATTGTCGGACGACGTCTGCCAGGAAGCGATAGGAAAGCTCAACGGCTGTCTGTTCATGGGCCGGAAGATCAATGTGCAGGAATCAAGGCGAAGCGGAGGGAGGGAGGGGTCATGAGGCCAGGCCGTCTGCATATCGTGACATGGGCAATCGTCGCTTTCTGGACTGTCCTGTTCTGTTGGATGGCTTATGCCATGGATCTTTGGGTAGCGATTCAGGTATTCGGTAGCTTATTACTGTTCTCATTTGTAATGAGTTTTGTTAATTGGATTGGCTACACGGCCTAAGGCTCATCATGTTTTGGCTGACAAAGTAGAGATCGAGAGGGATGCTCAACAGCGCGCGGGGAGTGATCATTGAGCGATAGCTTGCTCCGATACTGGGCTTGGGAGGATACGTGGACACTTGTGTTCACTGTGGCTGTCGTTGCAGGGTTAGTGACCGGTTTTACGGCGATCAGGGCGGATCATTCGATCCAATCGTACTATATCGAAAAAGGCGTTGATGGTAATCCTTGTGTGAAAGGTCGCAGGAATTGGCAAGAGGACTCGCGTATCTATTGTTCGGATGATCTTTCCAAGGTGACGGAACTGATGAAGACTCTAAACGCGCAAACACCGGCAGGGCTATCGAATCCATCATCACACGTCGACAGCAAGTAACGAGGTTTATCGCGGATAGGACTTGAACTCATGGCGAAATTCTTAGAAGTAGTAGCCTCCCATCGCTCCGGTGACATACTCCCGGAGTTAGACGAAAAGCTCACCGAGGTCTTACAAGCCGTGCGCTCGACCGGCAAGCAAGGGGCTATTGCTTTAGTCCTCAAAGTCAAACCGTATTCCAAAGGCAAGATCGAAACCGTGCTGATCGAGGATGAGATCAAAGTCAAAATCCCCGAACTCGACAAAGGCGGATCGATCTTCTTCGCGACTGACGACGACGAATTGCTGCTGAACGACCCGCGCCAGCAGAATCTGGATCTGCGCGAAATTCCGCAAGAGAAACCACCCTTGAAGGAGGTGAAGTAAATGGACGAACAGGAAAAAATGACCCAAGAGAAAAGCATTGTCGCCGCGCTGAAGGCGGGCGCGGCGCTGGGCGCGGTCAAGACTCTGAGCGACGGCCGCCAGGTGGTCATCGTGCCGGAAGGCTATCTGATCGAAGACTACGAGCCGGATTACGTCAAACCGGCGCGCAAGAAGCTCGCCGTCGTGCTGCATGACGCCGATAGCTTCGCCCGCTATGTAGTCGATTACGGGAATGCAAACAGCCGGATCTTCGCCGATGTGCTGAACACAGCGTTCAAAGCTATTCTCGATTACCACGAGCTGGGCGGCGACGGCGGGGCGCACTACTGCGAGCACGTGGCGCTCTACCGCTGTCCCAAGACACCGGAATGGACGACATGGACGGAGAACAGCGGCAAAGGGAAAACGCAGCAGCAGTTCGCCGAATTCATCGAAAACAATCTCCCGGATATCGTAGATCCTCCCGGCGGCCAGGTCCTCGAAGTGGCAAGAACGCTCGAAGCGCGGAAAGACGTGCGGTTCGCCTCCAGTATCCGGCTCAATGACGGGCAATCGCAATTCACCTATGAAGAGGACATCAAGGGCTCAGCAGCAAAGGGACAGCTTTCGATACCGGAGAAATTCACGCTGGGCCTTTCACCTTTCCAGGGCTGTGCGCCGTATCGATTGGAGGCCCGCCTACGCTACCGGATCAAAGACGGGGCATTGACTCTCTGGTACGACTTGCTACGCCCGCAGAAGATCCTGGAAGCGGCTTTCCAGGATACGGTGGAGCTGATCGCCGACAAGTGCGCGACGGCGATTTTGCAGGGCAGTGTGTAACGGGCGAACGTTCGCAGGGCTATCGAATCCGTGAGGCTGAGTAAGTAGGATGTGACGAGGTTTATCGCAAATCATTAACCTATGGCTCGCAAGCTTCAAGATCCGCCGTCCTTCCCAGTTCGCACTCGTTGTCTCAAGTGCGAAGGATCAGGACATATCACCATCTGCTCTCTTCGCTGGCAGGAGAAACATGGTGGTCAAGTGTGGAATCGTTCTCGATTAGTGGAATCGGAAGAAGAAGGATCTCGGTTGATGGCGGATCTGTCGACAGCGGAACAAGAAACAGCGCACGTAGTCACTGGAGTCAAAGACTGCGACTGCAAGAAAGGATCGAAGCAAGTAGAGCTGGATTTGGATGAAGGATTGAAAGCTCCGGAGAAGCGCTCCGATTACAAGATACGGCAAGCGGGGGATTTCAAATGAAAGCTCTGGAAGTCTATCTCGGCTCAGACGGCGCATTGACCAAGCTCTACTATGCGGAACTCGAGAAGCGCGGCCCGGCCGGTCTTGTCGCGGTGAATCTCTTCCGCGCGCAAAAGTGCTCCACGCGAGCAAAAGTCTATCGCGGCCGCGGCTACCGGGGCATGGCCTATGACCGCAAGTCCTGGTCGATGGGGAATCTGGTCAATATACTGAAGCAGCACGGCGCGGCGCTGGGAATTTCATTCGGATGGAAAGCGGATCCTCTCACACCATTTGGTGATGAGCCATCGTGGGTCTTGTACGTCGATCTACCGCAAGGCCAGGTAAGCTTCCACTCCCCCTCACGAGGAGAAGGGCCGGAATACGTTGGCGAGTGGGACGGGCGGCGTCTATCGCAAGAACGAATCATTCAATTCTGCGACCAGGTGTATTGCTACGATCCTGATACGTTGGCCGTCCGTTCAGTATCCGAGACGGATGCTGCCGATGGCGCGGGAGGTGTGGCGTGATCAAACGCGAAGAATTATCCAATCCGGCGAGTTGCATGAACCGGGCCCACGAAGACGAAATGACGTTTGTGCTGCTCGGGCGCGACGCCGCGGCTCCTCATGCTATCCGGGCATGGGTCGCTGAGCGTATCCGCCTTGGCAAGAATAAATTGCACGATGGTCAAATCCAGGAGGCGATGCTCTGCGCGAGGCGGATGGAGCAAACCACCGCGCGCACAAATCCTGGTACCGCTGCTGTTAAGGATGAAGCCAACATATCAGGCTCAGGCTCATCGGAGGCCAAACCTTAATCATGGGACTCTCCTCCATCGAATGGACCGGCTACACCTGGAATCCGATCAAGGCGCGAACACGCGAAGACTTGGTTATTCCAACGAAAGCCGATCCCTTCCGCGTCGTTCCCGCCGGCACAGTAGGCTATCACTGTGAGCGCGTCTCTTCCGGCTGCTGCAACTGCTACGCGTGCACGGGGAACATGCGCACGCTGCCAGCCTGGGGGACCGGACTCGACTACACCGTTCCGAACCGGGCGAAGGTGGAAATCTTTCTCGACGAGGATGTGCTCGTGGCGCCGTTACATTGGAAGAAGCCGCGCAAGATATTCGTCTGTTCGATGACCGACTGGGCTGCGGACTTCGTGACCGACGAAATGATGGACAAGTTGCTGGCGATCGCGGCGCTCTGTCCGCAGCATACGTTTCAGTTCCTCACGAAGCGCGCGGATCGCATGGCGCGATATTTCTCAGATCTTGGGCGGGTAGGTGAACAAGTCGCCGGGTGGATGTGGGATCACATTCTTACAAAAACCAACCTGTCGGCAGCATTGCCGCAATTGCCGCTCCCCAACGTGCAGCTCGGCTTCAGCGCCGAAGATCAGGCAAACTTCGACGCGCGCTCGGAACAGATGAAAAAGCTGGCGCGCGCCGGCTGGTTTACATGGTGCAGCTACGAGCCCGCGCTCGGTCCGATCCGGTTCGGTTTCTTCGATCCTGGGCCGGCCTTCAGCTCCTTGCGCTGGGTAGTGGTCGGCGGCGAATCCGGACCAGGCGCGCGGCCGTTCCATCTTGATTGGGCAAGGAATACGATCCGGGAATGTCAAAGCGCTGGTGTCCCCGTATTCATGAAGCAAGTAGGCGCGCGTCCGATAGGAAGCTCGGCTGCGGATCTGATGTGGTTAACAGGCATGAAAGACAGAAAAGGAGGATGTCTGGAAGAGTGGCCGGAAGATTTAAGAGTAAGAGAGTTTCCGATAGATCGTTATAGATTGGGTGGGAGCGCAGAGGCCAAGAGCGGTTCTACTGTGCGCGCGGGGGTTGTATGACTGTGGTTTATTGCGACTTCTGCGCAGCAAAGATACCCGAAGATGGGGGCGATCCTGTCACGCTGGGCAATCCCGAATCCATTCCAGATGCCCGAAAAGACGCGTGCGAGGACTGCTTCGGCAAGCTCTGGAAGTTGGTCAAGACGCATCCTGGAACGCCGATCCCGTCTCTTCAGGATCAATTAATTAACCAAGAACTTTTGGAAGCGTGTAAACAAGCCCTCGGCGCATTCGAACAAAAATGGGCTATCAACTGGGATGATTTGAAAAGAGCTATTGATAAAGCGGAAGGCCGCTCATGAAGGCCCTTTCCCTGACTCAGCCCTGGGCTACGCTTGTAGCGATCGGCGCGAAACGCATCGAGACCCGCGGCTGGCCTACCAAGTATCGCGGTCCGCTGGCGATCCATGCGGCGAAGGTGTTTCCTGGGTCGGCGAAGCTTGTTTGCTATGCGGCAATGACGCTCGATGCATTGGGCTGGCCACGCGCTCAGCGACACGTCATCGATCAGCCATTATTGGGCACGCGCATCACTCAACCATGGTTGAATGACATTGACGCCAGAGTCAAAGCGCTTCCTCTGGGCGCGGTCCTCTGCACCTGCCAGCTGGTCAATTGTCTCGAAACTGAAATCGTACCGCGCTTCGTTCGTCCGTTCACCGAGCAGGAGAAGGCTTTCGGGAATTACGAGCCGGGGCGCTTCGCCTTCTTGCTTGAAGACGTGGAGATGTTCGCGGAGCCGATACCGGCGAAAGGCGCGCTCGGGCTGTGGAATTGGGAACCTCCGGCACGCACGACAGTAAGTGCCACCGCTGAACCGCGTGTAACCAAATTACAAGGAAAGCTCTGAAATGTCCATGTCTCATCGCGGCCCTCGGCAAATTGACATGAATTACTATCAGAGATGCTACAGGTTAGTATCTGAGTGCGAATGCGGTGGTAAGAAGAATAAGAACGATCATACATTGCGCACCGATGCAGCGGGCAAGACCGATGCTGCCGAGGGTGCGTCAAAAGTTCCAGTCCGGCTTGCGGACTCTGGCGGCGCTGGGCCGCCCGCAGGCGTGCAAACTTGCGAAATCTCGCCGCAAGCCGGTAGCTGGATGTCCGATGCAGAGTTGCTGGACTGGGTTGAGGCCTACGATGCGGATATAAATTGTCTGCGATCCGGCCCCCAAGGCGACACTCACCGGCCTTGGACCGTGTGCACCGGCGTCAGTCCAGATGGCCGGGGGCGGACAGTCCGCGAAGCCATCCAGGATATGATTACGAAACTCATGAAACTCATCGCACCCGCAACCGTGAGTACCGACGCTGCACAGCATGTATCCAAACCAAAGGAATCGGGCGTATGACCCAATCCCTGCTCGAAGCCCGACGCTTTACCCCGGCTGAAGCAGCCCAGCAGCTAGGAGTCACCGAGGCCACACTCGCCAACTGGCGCTCTACCCGGCGTGGTCCGGTTGCGATGAAACTGGGACGCCGTGTATGGTATTTCGCTGAGGACGTCGAAGCGTTCCTACAGGAAAGGAGGAAATATGCCGCTCAGAAAACGGGGCCAGTTCTGGCATTACCGCTTCAAGCTGAAAGGCCAGCGGTATGCGGGTTCAACCGGATTACCGGCCACCGAGGCCTATCGAAAGGCCGCGCAACGAATCGAGAAGGATAAGCGCGCCGAAGCGAAGGAACGCCTCGCGCAAGGAATCGCCCGGGTCGCCATGGGCATCGACTTCGCGACGGCCGCCGGCGAGTTCATCGCTTGGTGCAAGGATGTAGAATACCGGCAGAAAGCGAGCACGGCGCGTCGGATCGAAACCAGCTTCGCCTCACTGGTCGGATATTTCGGATTGACTCGCGTACCCGATATCGGCGCCGGGGAAATCGAAGGCTACAAGACGCATCGCGTCACAGTCAACGTGGTCAAGGATGTCACGTTGCGGCATGATCTGCACGCGCTATCACTGTTCTTTCAGTACGCAGAAAAGCGGAGATGGCGGAAAGGGAATCCTGTACGAGATGTGAGCATGCCCTCGGACGCCGATGCCGTGAGAATCCATGTGCTGACTGCGGAGGAAGAGCAGAAGTACTTCGAAGCGGCGTTTCACGTCGTCGACCGGGCCGGCCGAAGGAATCTGTACGACGTCGCCCAGCTCATGCTCTCGCAAGGCTGCCGGCCGGAAGACGCGATGGGCTCGCGCAAAGAGCATTTCGACGGAACGACGCTGCAGGTCCACAGCAAGAGCCGGGCAGGGAAGCGCATCTTGTATCTGACGCCGGAATGCGTGAAGATTCTGGCGGCGCGGATGGACTCGCCGGGGCCATGGCTGTTTCCGAGCGAACGATACCCAGGACGGCATATTACGAAGCTCTCAGGAAGCCATGACAGAGCTTGCCGGGCCGCCGGCGTTTCGTTCGTCTTGTATGACCTGAGACATACATTCGGAACGAGACAGGCCACGGAACAGAAGTGCGATCCGTTTACGCTGGCGGCGATCATGGGACATGGATCGCTGAAAACGGTCATGCGATACGTTCATCCCGAGCAAAGCGCGCAGAAGGAAGCGATGGAGCGGTATGCGGCGGCGATGACGCGGCGGAAATTGAAAGTGGTGGGAGGAAAGTAAGTGCCGGCAATCTTCTGGATACCTCTTGCTTGGAGTTGGGCTTTGATGGGTCAGGCTGTTAGTTATGTAAAGAGAGGTTGTTTGCGATGAGCGATTTTAAGAGTTTGGATACCGATGTAGCGGTCAAGAGGGATGCTACTGCGGGTGCGGCGGGTGCGGCAACGGGCGAACCGTCTGGCTATGAAATCTGATCTCAGCACGAAGGAATTGAAGAAATTGAAGCGGTTGCTGGAGAAATATCATAAGGATCTGTACAACCGACACGAAGATAATGCCGCACGCGAAGTTTATCGAGTGATCGGATACGTCGAGGATGACATCGAATGAAAACCACCGCGCTATCCGATCTCGGTACCACCGCTGAAAGCTCCCAGCCAATCTATAAAAGGCTTCCTCGGGGGGCCAAACCAGTAACGGAAGATTCGATAAATCCTGAAGCTCTATTCACTTACTCCCAACAAGGCATAGGTCTGCAAAACCTTTATGCACCGGTTCGACTCCGGTCCGCGCCTCCAGCCCCTTACGGCCATTCGGCTGATTCAATAGCCGGTTTCAGTTCACGCTGGTTCACCCGGCTTCACGCCCGATTCCGCTCGTTCCTGCTCGTTTTGGCTCGTTCATTCGCTCAAAAGGTGGACAAAGGGTGGACAGGGTGGGTGGACAAACCGAGTCTTAGGGTTTGGTCACCTGCTGGCTACCTGGCTTCATGCGGTTGCGGGTGCTACCGATGAGTGCGCCAGCCGGTTCTGTCCCGCTACCGCCTGTAACCTGGGTGCGTGAGTTTAAGACATTTCCAAATCCGTCAAGCTCCCGCTATTTGTACACGCTGATTATTCCCATGCCTCGGTTTGAGATCCATGTCCAATTCGAGTCGACGGACGCGACCGATACAGCATGGCAATTGACTTGGTCGCGGCGCAAGACTTTTACCCATCTTGCGATGGCGAAGCGTCCGGCGCCAGAGAGATCGTTGGTTCATCAGGGGGGCCAAATGAGAGCATCAAAGTGGGCCAAATGGAGTTGACAAACCCACGCCGGTCATGACAGAGCGCCAAAAGAAGCGGCTGATAGCTGCTGAGCGCGTGTGTAGTCTCGTAGCGCGTGATACCGGGGCGGGCTTCGATGATCGGCGTTACGAGCCGAACGTGATTACTGCGCTGCATATGATGCAGAGGCGCGCAGAAGAGCTCGGGAACTTCAAGCCTGGTTCCTGCCATCCCATCGGTGACCTCGCAAAAGAGATCGAGTCAGCGCTCCATGCCTGGTTAAGCTTCGTAGGCATCGATCCGGCGACGTATGCAAAATCGAATGCAGCGCTCAATTACATGGCGCTGGCGAAGGATGCGCTCGGTCCGGAATATGAGGCTGAGTTCGTCGAGCAGGCCGCGGATGTGAAGTTCAAATGGCCGGAGCGCACGGCAGACGAGCGGGCGGCCGGCGTGGCGGGTGAGTTCTTTGCGGGTCGCATCAAGGGATTTGACGAGCTACGCATTGCCATAGCCGGCGAGATCCTGGAATCCGAGACCAAAGCGCGGGAGCCGTTTCTCGATTATGCACGGCGGATTTTCGCTCCGATCGCCGCCGGCAAAGCCGATAGCGACGACGAGGTGAAGAACGACTGGGCGGAGGCGATGCGTGAGTTCCTCCAGTCTACGGCCGTCTATTTTCCCGATCTCCTGGAAGCGTTCAATAAAGCAGCACGGGTAGCGGGAGAGAACGGAGCGTCACCCGAATTTACCGCGCGCAGTTCGTCCCATACCGATGCTGTTGAGCACCAGCCAACGATTGAGGAAGCTTAAATCCATGCTTGATCCACTCCCCGGAGGTTTCGATTTCAGACCTTCCTTCTATGAATGGGGAGCTATTGTGCTGATTGTCGGTTGTCTGGCTGGTTTGTGTTGGATATTGATTAATTCATGGAAGAGAAGTAAGTAAATCAGCCTTCTTTTATGTTGGCTGCCAGTGTAATGCTGGCCGTTTCTTTCGATGGCGCGGTGGTTTTTTGTGTGAGTTATCAGATTCTACAGGGCGATGCATTGACGGTACTGCGGACGCTGCCGGCGGAATCGGCGCATTGTTGCGTAACCAGCCCGCCTTACTGGGGACTGCGGGATTACGGCACGGCCAGCTGGACAGGAGGCCTCCCCGATTGCGATCACATCTACAACCACGGCACGCAAGGCGCGACAGGCCAGCGGGTGAATCGAACTTTCACGGCCCAGGCGGTCTACCGCGACACCTGCCGCAAATGCGGGGCGAAGCGCGTCGACCAGCAACTGGGCCTTGAGCCGACCATGGGCGAATACCTGGGCCGACTGGTGGCAATCTTCCGCGAGGTCGGCAGGGTCCTGCGTAACGACGGCACGCTCTGGCTTAACATGGGCGATTCTTACTGCTCGGACGCTGGCACAGATCGCAAACCCACCACGCTGTCAGGGCCGCGCGTTCCATCGGGTTGGACGAATCGAAGCCAGCCGACCAGGATTCACGCGGCGCGGAACGGCAAGGATTGCGACCCGAAACGCGGACTGGCAGCGGAAGGGCAACCCCTTAACCACGATCCAGCGCTGAAGCCCAAGGATCTTGCGCTCATGCCAGCGCGTGTGGCGATCGCGCTGCAGGAAGACGGCTGGTGGGTCCGCTCAGATATTATCTGGCACAAGCCGAACCCGATGCCCGAGAGCGTGACAGATCGGCCGACGAAGGCGCACGAATACATCTTCCTACTATCGAAGTCGCAAACTTATTACTACGATTACCAGGCGATCTTGGAGCCTGTAACCGGCTTGGCGCACCACCGCGGATCCGGCGTCAATCCGAAGGCGAAAAAGTGGCCCAATGCGTGGAGTGCGGAACCCGGGCGCCATGATGAAGTGGGCAACGGGCGATTTAGGCCAAAGCAAAACGGCAGCTATTCTGCGGCCATTGTCGACGTCGTGGAGGATCGCAATAAGCGATCCGTGTGGACCGTGCCGACATTCCCCTTCCCCGAGGCGCACTTTGCCACCTTTCCGCCGGCGCTGATACTGCCGTGCATCCTGGCTGGCTGTCCAGAGGGCGGCACGGTGCTCGATCCATTCGCTGGGGCCTGCACGACCGGACTGGTAGCCGAGAAGTGGGGCCGCAATTCCGTGCTGATCGAACTGAAACCGGAGTACGTCGACATGGGACGGCGACGGTTAGAAAATTTCGCGCCGCTGTTCCGGGAAGTCACGCAAGTAAATATCGTCAATCGGAATCGTGAACTCTTTTAAGTTGAAGCGGTAGCGGGCGAGCACGGAGCGGACAGCTAATCCACCGCGCTCGGTTCATCCGGTAGCGATCCTGTTCAGCACCGGCCAATATAAAAAATAATAGTCTGGTAATTGCATCGATAAAGGAAAGGAAATCCAGATCCATTATGCCAGCGAGCATCAGGAAGCAAGCCTCTTTTACCTTAAATGCAGCGCTAATTATGGAAGCGCCCTTGCGTCCATCCTCAAAACTGCTGTGGTTATTCATTTTCGTCCGTGGCGGCGAATTGGCGGACCATACACGCCCGGCAATCGCACGCCACCTGCAAATGAGCCACGAGACGATCACGAACTCGGCAGGGGAGCTGGAGGCCGCGGGCTGGATGAAAAGCGCCAATCGAGGACAGGGCCGGCCCAAATGGTACCGATGCCTATGTCCGTCGCAACAAGCCGAACTTCCGCTGACTGAAAGCGCAGACTTCCGCTTTCCAGGAAGCGAAGAAACCGCTTTCTCAGCCGCGGCTGCAATCGAGCAAGCGGAAATTCCGCTTTCAAATGCCACAGAAATCCGCTTCCAGGAAATCGAGCAACCCGTTTGCCATGTTCAGGAAGCGGAAATCCCGCTGCCGGAATCGGCGGAAATTCCGCTTTCTGAACCCATACGGCTAGGACATGACCAGGTAGGACAAGACATACATCTCGCGCGCGTCGAATTCGAGGTTTTAGATTCAGTAGTAAGTTTTAATCGAATCGAAACGGACGAACTCCGGAAAAAACCTTCCTTGATGGAAAAACCCAAACCCCGGAGCCGTCCCGACCTGCTGGCCAAGCTGCCAGCGCAGGAAGTAACAGCAGTCGAGAACAAGCTGTGGGAATTGTTTGGCGAGCGGGAAGGATTGCCGGCATTGGGACCAGGCGGGGATCCGATAGCGGCGTTGCTGCTGAGTGAAGCAAAGCCGGCCGGCTGGGGAGTTGCGCGAGTGCTGCGGGAGATGGATCGGGTCTGGTCGATACGGTATCACGCGAGCGGAGAGCCGAAGTCACGAACCCAGAAAATCTGTTCGTGGGGTTATTTGCTGAGCTGCTTGCGGGGCGCGCTGCCGGATCGGATTCCAGTGAGAAGGGAGACGCGGGTTCCAATGCAGCATGCGAGCGGCGAAACCTGCGACAAGGAATTTACCAACGGAATTGTGATGGGTTTGGCGGCGGGAGTTGGAAGGTTATGAGCGATTCGATAGTCCTGAAGTCCTGGGTTGACAAAGCGGTAAGCGCTGCGATGGAATCGCCATGCCGCAGTAAGCGTGGGTGCGTGATTTCCAATGACGATGGCTTGCTGGTCTCCTCAGGGTTCAATCATCAGCCGTTTCCGTTCCAGTGCGATGGGTCGGAACGCTGTAACCAGAACTGCGGGAAAACTGCCGTCCACGCCGAACAAAGGGCGATTCTGAGTGCTCACGAAACCCTGACGAATACCTGGATGCTACATGTGAAGGCGAAGGGTGGGAAGCCTTGCGCAAGCATGGCCCCATCCTGCCTTGAGTGTTCGAAATTGATTCTCGCATCTGGAATTGCTTGGATGCACCTTCTTCACGATCCTGTAGCGCAAATGCTTCCCAGTGCTGTCATCGTCGGTGAAGTAGAAGGATTGCGATCGGACGGGGCCTTGGGGTTGCTCCAGATCCGACGATATAGCGCCGCCCACTTTCACTGGCTAACGGCAGAATATTTCCATCACATCGAACTACTTTTGCCGAAGTCACCGGCAGCGCGCGAGAACGGAGCCGACACCGGAGATCCCCGCGCCATCGACAAGAACGGCGAGCAGTTGAGCACCGGCCAATCACCAAAAAGGCAAGGTCTCAGATGATCCGCACGGAATGGGTAACCGGTCGCACTGTCCGAATCAAAGAGGGCTGGCAGGACGCCGGCAAACGCGGCGTGATTTTATGCAAGCCAGTCCGGATAGGACAGACATGGATTGCTGTGTTGTGGGACGACGAAGAAGAGCCGGACTGGTTCAAGCAACGCGGGCTCGAGATTGTAACCGGTTTGCCGAAGCGCGGAAAACGCAAAAGCGAGCGCCTGGCCGAAACAGCGGCGGAAATGCGCGCGGCCGGTGAAGTACGGAGAGAGGAAGCGCGCCGGTTCGCAGCGAATACACGATGGCATGGGCGGGAAGAAGCGTTACGCAAACTCGGGGAGATCACCGGGTGAAGCCTCTGGCGATCGATCTCTATTGCGGGTTGGGCGGCTGGACTGAAGGCTTTCTCGCCGAAGGCTACGAGGTGATCGGCTTCGATATCGAGCGGCGGCCGTATCCTGGGCAACTTGTCATTCAGGACGTACTCACGCTCCACGGCTCGCAGTTCAAAGGTGCGGCGATAATCGTCGGCTCGTCACCCTGTCAGGAGTTCTCGTACCGCGCGATGCCGTGGAAGCGG
>DATLWF010000273.1:0-19464 GCA_035576605.1 Blastocatellia bacterium
GATATTCTAAATTGACGGACTCGAGCGCCGACCGAATGCGGGCCTCCGAAAACTCGGGACCCAGAAAGGCGTTTTTCATTTCGTGCCTGCGAGGCTGCTTGAGAACAGAGTGGTAGGCGTAGAGGGCAGCGCCAATGGCCAGCCCTTCATCACCGGCAGCCGGCTGTATCCACGTTCGGCTGAATGGAGTCTCGGTGAATATCTTTCCATTGACGACGCTGTTGAGCGCGCATCCGCCTGCCATCGCCAGATTCGCGGAAGGGACTTGCTTGTGGAGCTGGTTGATGAGATGCAAGAAGATCTCTTCAAATCGCTTTTGCATTGCGCAGGCGAGATCCTTGTCGCGGCGCGTGATTTCGCTGTTAGGCTCGCGAGGTTGGCCGAACACTTCGATCATCCTGTTGCTGTAGTGACGCTGGATCTTCACTGTTCCATCGGCGGTAAGCTGCATTCCGCTGTTGCTGCCCAACGGCATGAAGTAGTCCAGGTTCAGCTTGAAAGTATTTCCGGCTGGCGAGACTATGTCGCGCACTTGTTCGTAGTAGGTATCGTCGCCGTATGCAGCGAGGCCCATGACTTTGCCTTCGTCACCGTACTTTCGGTAGCCCATAAACCCGCAGATCATAGTGTAGAAGCTTCCGAGCGAGTGCGGCAGAAACACGCGCTCCAGCGCTTCCACCTCTGTTCCAACACAGCGCGCAAACATCGCCGAGACAAAATCACCGGAGCCGTCGTAGCTGAATCCCGCCGCTTCTTCCAACCCCGAACAGTAAAAGGCGCTGGCTATGTGCGCCATGTGGTGCTCGACGTTGTGTTCCTGAAATCGCATGCGCGCCGGGTCGCGATCCATCGCACCGCCGATCAATGACTTCAGATCATTCATCGCCTCCCGGCGTTTGCGAATTTGAATGAAGTTAAGAAGCTTCGCCGGATTCGACAACGCATACTGCACCTTCTTCGCGAGATTGGCGTCCTTGTCGCGGCCTATAGCCAGATGATCGATGTCCGCGATGTCCGCTCCAACGGCATCGAGGCAAGCTTGAATCGAGAGAGCGGGGACGCCGCCATAGTGTTTCACGCGATTGAGCCGCTCTTCGGCGATGGCGAAGACTACCTCGCCATCCTGGATCAGCGCAGCCGAAGCGTCGCCGTGAAACATATTAAGACCGAGTATCAACATTTTTTGTGATTCGCTCCAACGCTAAGCCCATCCGACTCCTGACAAAGAGTCTGACGCAAGCGATCAAGGTTTCTCGGCTTCGAGATGCAACGAGTCTTCGGGGCGATTATCAAGGACATCACAATCCGGAACACGCCCTTTCCTGTACTCACAAACGACCACATCCGAGAAACCAATCTGGTTGAGCATCCCACTCAACGAAGCCGCGTCATACATCCAAAGATGCGGGTCTCGAAGGCCCGGCCTGTTCAGTTGCAACCAGTCTAGGAAGTCGTGTGCGGCGTTCGCATCGTTCGGGTTTGCTTCAATCGCGGTGACATACTGTCGAGCGCCGAGCGCCAGGTCGGGAATGACGACGCGAACAATCCCGCCTGGTTTCAGCACTCGGAATACCTCGCTCATCAGCCGTTGCGAGTCCTTCAATTCGAGGTGCTCCAGGAAATGAGACGTATACACGTAGTCGACTGACGAGTCTTTGTAGGGCAGCGTCTTCTTTAGGTCGCAGGTTTGTATGGAATCAGACCAACCCACGGAGTAAAGTCGATCGGAGAGTATGCCAACCTTCCACAGCGCCCACCTGATCCAGGGATACCTCGACAATCGCGCGTTCGGAGAATTGTCGATGTTGATCCAACCAGGGGCGATAGACAGACCACAGCCAAGATTGAGCGCTACGGCTCCAGTCGGAAGTGGCATTAGCGTTTCCCATCGATTAGCAGGCTGCTGAAAAATGGGAGTTCGCCACCAGGACAAAAGACATGAAGATGCACCAAGTCAGTGAATGCATAAGCTATGAGTTTTTGTGTTCCTTTGTGTCCTCGTGGATTAGTAGCGAGGAGTTAGCCTTTAAGCAGCGTGCTGGTCAATAAAGGCTTGCATCCATAACTCGAGAGTCAAAAACTGCCAGACTTGCGCGGACCAGTCCTGTCGTCCGATTCTCTGCTCGTCGACCAGCAGACGGACGGCTGCGGGGTCAAATAGTCCTCGCGATTTCAGATTGCTCTCGCTCAGCAGATCATCGACCATCTCTGTGAGATCGTTCGCCAGCCAGTAATCGGCCGGCGCTCCGAATCCTGCTTTCTTCTGCTCCAACACCTCCGCCGGAAGCAGCGGGCGCATCGCCTCTCTTAAGATGTGCTTGGTCGTCCTCCCGTGGAGCTTCAAGCTCGGGGGCACTTTCGATGCAACCCACTCGGCCAACTCCCGATCCAAAAACGGAACGCGCACTTCCACCGACGAAGCCATGCTCATCTTGTCGTTGTAAGTCAGATTTAGGCTGACCATGAAAGCCTTTGTATCCAGGTAGAGCATCTGGTTCAAAAAGTCAGCGCCGCGGACTTGCTCGAAGTAATCCATGTGACGCGACCACGAACCGTCGCCGTTGATGCTTTCGCGAACGCCCGCCGCGTAGAGCGATTCCTTCTGATCTTCGGTCAGGTAGGTGCTGTTCATCAGGAAGTAATCACGCGGAGAAAGCGAGCCTGAGCGCGCCATTTTCTTGGCAAGCCTGACGTGGCCCTTGATCGACGTTCCTCGCATCGGTGGCAGCGCCATTACCAGTGGCTCGATGATCTTCTCGCGGAGCGCGCCCGGAATGCGCTGGTACTTTTGCGCGAGGTCGTACGCCGCGTGTTTGCGATAACCGGCAAACAACTCATCACCGCCAACGCCCGATAGAAGCACTGTGACCGTCTTGCGAGCTTCCCGATTCACGAGGTACGCAGCGATGATGGCCGGGTCCGCGACCGGCTCATCCATGTGCCACACGAGCCTGGGCAACAGGTCAACGACATCCGGCTCGACAACGATCTCGGTGTGATCACATCCGAAGTGAGTCGCGGTTCGGCGCGCCACATCGGTATCGTCCAGAGTTACTTCTCCCCTGCGGTACTTGTTTGGAAAAGCAATTGTGTAGGTTCGCGCCGGAGTATTGCTGACCTGGGACATCGCAGCGACGATGCTGCTTGAATCAAGACCCGCGCTCAGAAAGCTCCCAAGCGGCACATCGCTCAGCAACTGTGATTTGACCGAGGCGGTGAACCGCTCGCGCAGCTCAGCCGCAAGCTCCGCTTCGTTCGCCTTGAACTCATGCCCGGCGGCTGGAAACTTCAAGTCCCAGTATTGCTCTACTCTAAAGTCCCCGTCGCGATAGAGCGCCGAATGACCTGCCGGGAGCTTCACAATCTGATCAAACATCGTGAGCGGATCGGGGACCCATAAAAAAGTCAGATACTGGTTCAGCGCTTTGAGATTCATCCTTCGCGGCATCTCCGGAATCTCCAGGAGTGCCTTTATCTCAGATGCGAAGCCTAAGCGCCCGCCTTGATGACAATAATAAAGTGGTTTGATTCCAAAATGATCGCGCGCCAAAAAGAGTTCCTTGCGCTCGTCATCCCAGATTGCAAAGGCAAACATCCCGCTCAGACGGCCGACGCTCGCCGCCCCGTACTGTTGATACAAGTAGAGCACCGCTTCGGTGTCACTGCCGGAACGGAATCGATAGCCCTTCGATTCAAGCTCGCGGCGAAGGTCAGGATAGTTGTAGACCTCACCGTTGTAAGTTATAGTCAGCCGCCCGTCCGGCGTGGACATTGGCATATGACCGGCAGGCGAGAGGTCCAGAATCGCAAGCCTGCGCGAGCCAAGAGCCACCAGTCCACCATCAGGCAGGCGGGTCTCCCACACGCCCTGGTCGTCCGGCCCGCGATGAGCCTGAACATTGTTCATCCGGGCAATAGTTTCGCTATCGCCCCAATTGATCGAGCCAGCGATGCCACACATTCAATTATGCCAAGCGCCTGCCCGCCTCTCCTGAATCATTCTCAATTGCACGTTTCCTTCTTCCGCTGTATGACCTCTGAGTAGAACTCTTCCGCCTTCCGCATGACCTTGTTGTACTCGGCGCCCTCGGCAATCAATCGACTGTTCCGCTCGAGCGCGCTGCTTCGCATTTGTTCGTCAGCGAGAGCACGAATAACCGCGCGAGCAACCGACTCAGGGTTGGTTGGATCACAAAGCAAGCCGTTGTCTCCATCAGCTATCCACTCGCGCACGGACTCAATGTCGCCGGCAACTGGAAAACACCCGCAGGCCATCGCCTCGAGCAGAGTGTTCGGCGTGCCGTCATGCAAGCTTGGGGAAACCGCGACGCTGGCCAGCCGAAACAGCTCCGCCATTTGCTCACGCGCCACGGAGGGTAACAGCCTGACGCTGCCTTTAATATCCAAGCGGCTCACCCACCTTTCGGCGATTGGATTCGAGAGCATACCCGCGCAAACGAAAAAGGCATTCGGGTGCTGCGCGAGCACACGTGGGATTGCCTCGAAGAAAACATCGTTGCGCACATAGCTGCGAAAGCCGCGCGGGTTGAAGACAACAGGCGCGCCGGCGGGAATATTCATCTCACGCAGAATTGACGGATCAGCCACGCCTGGATGAAACACTGAAGCCTGAACGCCTCCCGCGCCGGGCAAGACGCACGTGGGCTTTCTTGAATCAAAGCCCCACGATCGAGTAGCCAAATCCAAATCGCGCACGCAATCGCAATGCAGACCGTCTGCTCGTTGGAGGGCTCGCAGTGTCTGCCGCGCGATTACAGGGTTCCGCGACGCCCACAAGGTGAAGTCGTTACCCCAGACGGATATCAGGAGGGGAAATCGCGGCGGCGTAGCCTTCGCCGCCAGTATTCCCTCGAAGGGGATTCGCATCGCGTGCACGATGTCGGGAGATATTCGATCAATCAGCCTCTGCACTTTCTGAACCCGTCTTTGCAAATCAAAAGGCAGAAGCAAGTGCTGAGTCGCCAGAGAAAGGTTAGCGGATGCTTTACTACACCAGCCCTGGAGCGCGGATGAGCCTGCCCTGTTGATACCTGGGAATTCGTTGTCTCGATCTCTGGACGCGCCGGAGAGACTTGAGAATGCAACCGGTGCGTCTTCAATAGTCGCGCCGGGGAACGACTCGACCGCGCAGGGATAAGAGGAAATAATGTGAACTTCGTGTAGAGGCCGAACGAAATGAGTGATCCAATTTCGAGCGATCGGGCTGCGGCCGTCGGCCACGAAGCAGATCTTCAACGGCCTGCGCTCTGCGAGGCCGGCACCCGGGCCCAGGGTGGAGCTGGTCTCGCGGCTGATCCGCCAGTCAAATGCTTCAAACACTCGATCAGATAAGGTGCGGCGGCCTGCGCTGAGATAACTCGACCAGTTCTCGCCGCCGCGGATCGCATCGCCGAACGATCATCGGCATTTTCGAGCAGGCGACGCAGGTTTCGGCGAAGGTCTTCAACGTCTTCGCTGCGAAACACAAAGCCGTTGACTCCGTGTTGAATCAGATCGGCAGCGCCACAGCAATCTGAAACTACTACCGGGACCCCCGCTGACAGCGCTTCGTTGACGACCATGCCCCAGCCATCCCATCTCGAAGGCAGCACCAGCACATCGGCCGATGCAAGTCGCGGCTGAATTCTGTCTGATCTAAGCGTGCCCTCGAAACTGACTCGATTTGCGATTCCAAAAGATTCCGCGACCGCTTGCAACGCCTGCGCCTCGCTGCCGCCACCAATCACAGACAAAAGCAGATCAGGGTAGTCGTCAAACAATGGCCGCATGGCTTCCAACAGGAGGTCCACCCCTTTTCGCGGGATGAGCTGCCCGACAAAGATGACTTCCGTTCGCTCGCCCGCCGTCAACCTTGCTGGTCTCTCCGTCTGGAGGTTGTTAGTTTGAAAATAGCCGAACGGGTAAACGCGCACGCGGGCAAACCCCAGGTGAGTGTAGAACTGTTCAGCGAAGTGCGAAATAGCCAGCATTCCGAGAGCGCGCTTTGCGATCCAACCACCGAACCATTTGCGCAAGGCGCCGAGGAAACCAACTTGACTTTGCCGGAGATCGGGAGCCTCGGCGTACACGACGAACCTGCTTCGCGCGAACGCCAATACACACAAGGCGGCTGCAAAGGATGGCTCAGCCCAAATACCATTGACTATGTGCAGCCGCCCGCGCTCGCTCCAAGCGATGCGAACAGCATCCCAGAGCGCGAAGTTCCCAGACAGAAAGCGATGAGGATAGTTCCTATAGCCTTCCTTCCATCCGATCTGCAACCTTTCTGAAGACGTCCGTCTGGCGAAGATGACTCTAAGATTGACTTCTCCCGAGGCAAGTAGAGCTTCGAAAAGCCCGTCTTGATGAAAGGACGGCATGTTCATCCAGATTGTGAGCGGCGGCATCGCAGGTTTATTTCGGAGAGAGAGGCAAGCCGTACAGTGGAACGGCTTCTGGCCGGGCGCGCAGCGGCCTGACCAGATGGAGGAACACGATAATGGACAACGGCATCATATTGACCAGGGTAAAAACAAAAAGCGACATTAGACCATCGCGATAGACCTGAATAAGATTGCAGGCGATCAAGAGATAGCTAAACCGAAGCACTGAGTAGTAGCTGCTTCGATAACCTCGAAAGTAGATCCGCGCCAGCCAATACGCCGTCAGGAACGACATTATCACGACACCGACGTTTCCGAAGTTTAGGTAGAACTCTCCCATAAAAGTCACGGTCATGCCCATTTCGCTCATCGGACGCGAGGGAGTGGAGAAATCCTTTTGGTAGTCAGCCAGTCCTGGCTTCTCGGGCCAGAATTGACGAGGGATGGGCGAGGTCAGTAGAGCGAGGTATGTGCTGCCGTAGTAGAACTTCTCCGCACGATCGATAAGCGTAAGAGACGAAGCGAATTGATCCAGCAGTGTCTGATCTCCGTTCTGCCCGGCCGCTACCTCGCGAAGTATCTCGGTTGAGGACTCCGATATCTCGTTGACGGTTGCGCCCTCCTGGGCCATTCGCCCGATTGACTTCATCGGGTAGAAAAGCAGCATGGCCGCGAAGATGAGGGCCGTAACATAAGACGGCGGCCACTTCTTCTGGCGACGGTCCAGATATATTTGAAGAAGCAGAATCAGCGGGATGACGGCTCGGAAGCGATGAAACCCCTGAACCGACATAATGAACAGGTAAACCACCATTGGCGCGACTAGCCACAAGCGGAATCCATACCAGTAGATCAGAGCCAACAAGGACAGCCCTGCCCAAGTGGTCGTTATCGAGAGCCAGCTAGACTCTTGCCATTCGCCGAAGTCAACATCCGGCTTCTCGAATCCGGGTACATTGCTAACGAGGGCTACCCCAATTACGCCGACGGGAAACGCGATGCCCACAACGGTCCAAATATGTCGGAGCGAGAGAGTTGTAGCAGTCGCGGCCGATTCTTCAGGCTTTGTGTTGATACGTTTCAGATCGACCTGCGAGGCTCGTATGCATGCAATCGTCATAACAATAAGGACGATATCTGCCAGAATAGTTGCCCTCGCCAGCTCAGCTTCCGTGACCGGCTCATAGAATCCGCCCCACTTGCTGAACAAGGTTTCTGCACCGGCCATTATTGCAAGCAAACGAGAAGATATGACAATCACATGGAAGAAAAGATATATAACGGCCGGATGAGAGTGTGCGAGCCGGCCATACCGCAAGAGCAATATCGTGCAAAACAAGAGCACGACGAGATCTATGACCAACGCCGACGTCACGTCGTCGTATAGAGTCAACTCAAACACCACAGTTGTCGCCTTTCCTGAGGTACACGACCGAAGCGCACGCTTTGTCCGGGCTCACATTCCTCCTATCTCGAACGCCCGCGTTATCGCACCCCCGCCAACATTTCCCTGTAGGCCTGTCTGGCCCCAACACGAAAGCGTTCCCACGTGAAGCGCCGAGCTTCCTCGGCGGCCTTTCCTCCCATTGCGGCAAGCTCTGCGCGATTATCGATGCCCCAACAGATCTTCTCGGCGACGGCTTCCGGATCTCTAATGGGAACTATAAAACCGTCAACGCCATCAGTCATAACGTCCGGCGCACAGGTGTTAGGCGTCGTGATTGCCGGCACACCACAGGACATAACTTCGAGGATCACGTGCCCGAATCCTTCGGCAAGCGACGGTAGTACAAAGACATCGGCTTCGTGGATCCTTCGAACCAGCTCGGCGCGGCGCAATCCAGTGTTTATCTCCAGGTTCAGGTCGGAGTATTGCTTGAGCAGATGGCGGTCAATCGAACCTCTTCCGCACAACACAACTCGAATCTTTCGCGACCTGATCAGACGGACGGCGTCGAGAAGATATGAAAGGCCTTTCCGCTGCACCAGGCTGCCAACGAAAATGATCGTAAAAGGTTGGTCTTCACCCGGTGCCTCTACTCGTGTAGCGAACACGTTGTGGTCGACTCCATACGGCACCACATGTATTTGATCGCGGGGCACGCCATGCTCCGCGAGGGTCGAGGCCGTGAAACTGCTTGCGACCACCCATCCGTTCGCCAAATGCGGCTCGCTTGCCAGTTCCGCAAACTCTTTGGCCGGCAGCAATAGCTCATGTTCCATCAAGAGAGAGGACTTCGCATGTGGCACTCGCTCTGCTTCTTCAAGAAGCAGGCTTCGTACGCTCTCGGGGTGAGGATGGAGTTGAAACAGAAAACGATGCTTCACAGACTCTGACTGCTTGAAAGATTCAGACGCATAGTAGCTGTAGCAAAACAGCGGACTACGCTCACGCACAGCAATCCGTCTGGCTTCGGAGCTTAGGACTTTGTCTTTGTATCGGTTGAGCTTAGTGCTTCTGGCTGCCTTCATCATTGCAGAAGCACACAGCGCTAGCGGCGGTACCCGAACTCGCGCGCCCTTCAGCCCCGGGCAGCGCCTCGCCGCTATCAACTCTTGTCGTAGGAGGGACCCCAGCGAAAACCACGTCCGGTCAGCTGGCCAATACATATCGGTGACCAGCGCTTGCAGCAGTCCTCCTTCGTGCAGAGCGAGGGGCAGTTGGTAATAATCACGAGCGCCAGCCAAAGCCACGACGGCCCTGGGACACTCCTTCAGCGCTTGATCTTTCCAAACGCCAGTGCTTTGCGATTGCATCAAAAATGTCCAGCTCTTCAAGTTGCCGCGCTACAAGCAAAGACTCCTTTGATCAGAAACGCGGTCTTCTTCGAAGCACCGGCCCAAGCGTCATTTTCGCAATCGCGCGCGTCCGGGAATCGGAGTCGGTCAGCACGCGAGAGAGAGTTCTCGTGAGCGGAGTCGAGGCATATTCGCTCACGTTGCACGTCGCGCAAGGTCCTGTTTTCGGCCCGTAGCCGCGGAGCGAGTATCGCCACTCAGCGAGTCGGACGTACGCATCTACAAGCCCTATTCCGTCGGCCCCAATTCTACCGACTACGGCTTTCTTATGGCTGGGGCTGTCACTTCTGAGCTGGCAGCAAATAACCACCGAACCATCCCAATCAATGACCAAATGCTTGTACGGAGCGAAACAGGGGGCGTCGCGCGAGGTCTCTCGCGCGATTTGAATGAGCCCGCCCCGATCCGACAAATCAAGGGCCTTCATCGCCGCAACGTTGCGCACGTGAGTGACGATCTCCGTTCGCTTGGAACCAATCCTGTGGGCGAGTTCGGGTGACACTTCGATCTGCTCGCAAGTTCGCTCGATGCGCTTCAGGAACTTCGCGTGATAACTCTTGGCAGCTTCGAGGTCGTACACCTCTTCATCGGGGAAGTATATGTCCACCCAAAGCCGGTCAACGCCCGCATCCTCCAACTCCCGAAGATACTCTGCATCCAGAAAGTCCCCATTAGAGTTTATGCAGATTCGAGAGCGAGGCGCGGCTTTGCGAACTTCGCGGATCCGGTCCAGAATGCGCCGTTCCGAAAGCGGCTCGGAATATCGCGACCATACGATGGTGCCACTGTAGTCGACTTGCTTTAACCCATCCAGAATAGCCTGCCACGTAGGTTCGGGCATCGTTAGCTTTTCGGTTAGACGATCAATGAAACTGTTTGGGCAAAATGAGCAGGTACGATTGCAGTAAGAGGTCGTTTCAAACTCGACAAGTTCGACGTGCTTTCTGAAGAGCTTTTCTGCGGCGCCGGACACCAGATCGACTCGAAATTGATCGTCTTCAATAAGGACCGAGTTCCTGATAATCGCTCCGGTTGAATAGAGGACGCCTAACTCGGCCATGTCAGTTCAACTCTTCGGGAAATCCCGGCGGCCGGCATCGACAAACTGGATTCAGCTCGCAGGTAGTCTTTTCCATTTCTTATAGGAGCTTAAACGCATCGGTCGACGGTTTGCCTTGTAATTCGAGATCTCTCGTAGACCGGTCAATTGGCCCTGAACGTGACCCAAGCGGCCGGTCCGCATAACCTGGAGCACCCTCGCGATGAAGGTGCGGCCTTGCTTCGCAAACCTCAATCCAGGTGGCATAAACCAATCGTTCCACAACGCGCTGTTGCGTGCGGCGAAAAAATCCATCCTATGCAAACTGCGCCCGGCGTTCGACGCAACATGGTGGATCTGAAGACCCGGAAAGTGGTAGCAGAGCATTCCCCGCAGAAAGGCGCGCGCAGAAATCTCCACTTCTTCTCCCTGGTGCACAAGTTCCTCGCGGTATCCCCCTAGATCGAGAAATCTCTCGCGATGCAATAGATGCCCAGCACCCATAAACGACCGGACCATGTACGGCTCGGCTTGAATTGATTTCACCTGATGTTGGCCGTTAATCGGGTTATAAACCGGAAAGCTCAAGGCGAACAGATCATCTCGAGACTCCGCGAACTCAATAGCCGCCTTAAGCGATCCGCCTACGGGGAAGGAATCATCATCGAAACTGAGGTAGTATTTCGCCTTCATCTCTCGCGCCAGTTGATTGCGGCGAACGATGTAACCACTGCTCTCGGAGAACCGTCTGATCTCTGCCCCGTCGCACAGTGAGCGCACCTGATAAGGACAGCTCGCATCCGAAGCATCGTCAAAGATCAATACCCTGAGGCCTCCGAGGCCGAACTCCGAAATTGTAGACAGAGTTGTCTCAAGGTCTTTCCATCGGTTCTTCGTGGCAATCCCAATTTCGACGGCCGATAGTAATAACAAGTTGGGCATAGGCGCTTATGAGTGCATCGTCTCCCGGGAGTTCTGATCCCTCACAAAAATGACATGCTCGCCCCTTTGGGATTCTTTGAAGTTATGAGTGCATGGTCTCCCGGGAGTCCTGATCCCTCACAAGAATGACATGCTCGCCCCTTTGGGATTCTTTGAAGTGAAACTTCGAAACGGCCGCGTAGAAAGATGTCGTGCAACCGGGTTGGTACCTATCATGCAATTCAATGATGAGCAGTTTGACTCGACCAAGCCAATCCTCATAGTCGAGCGAGAAGACTTCCCTCTCAGCCCCCTCGATATCAAGTTTAAGAATATCTATTTCGGTCGCGTTCCATCGTGCCATGATGTCTCGGATAGTGACCGAGCTGATGCCTCCTCCCTGTGTTTCAGATTCCGCGATTCGAAACATCGACTTGTCATCATTTGGGTTCTCGATTCTCAAGAAGGCCGCTTTGTGCCAGATCCCGGCTTGAATCGCAGAGACGTTCGAATAGCCAGACGTGTTTTCCAAAAGCAGTTCAAAATTGGAGTTGTCCGGCTCGACTGCAACAATCTGAGCTCTGGGATATCGGTTAGCGAAGTAGACCGATGCGTAGCCGACATTCGCCCCTCCGTCAATAATCAGGTTCGGGTCCAGTTTGAACGGCAACCCGTAATCATCCCACACAAACACTTGCTCAAACACGGAAACGTCCGACGTGCCCGGCCGGAAGATAATCGGTGTCTTCGACTGTGGGATCGTCACAGAGATCGGCGGCCCTTTGGAACCGAGCATTTTGTACAGCACTCTGACACCGTGCAAAACACCGAATCTTCTAGCGTATCTAGTCACTCGTCTCGCTCTGACGCCGACGCGGCCAGGGTGCCTCAAGGCTCTGAGTACCTGTTGTAACATCGATCACGCGCCGAAGCGCCATCTGAAAGAACCGGGAGAAACGACGCGAAATCAGCTTCGCACGCTCTCGAGCATGCGCTTCTTAGATCGCTCTTTTGGATGTGACACCCTGATTGTCATCTCATGGAAATGGTTGCCACTCAGTTCCATGTCTCGGAGCCAAGAATTGATCAACATGGCTATCAGTTTTCTCAATAACTGTCACAAAAGGATATAGATGTATTGAATGAATCTCATTTTGAAATGGCGTTGGACTGTAAGCGATTCCCTTTTTTTTGTCGTTTGATCCCATCCCAAAAGAATTAAGGTGGGCAGCGAGTCCATTGATATAAGAGTTGAACTGGTTACCGTCTCCGTGCACATCCTCGCATAAATAAAGCCCCCCAGGACGGATATGAGGAAGCATCTCCTCTAGCGTCACGATTTGTTGTTTAGCCTGATGACCCCCGTCATCGATTACAATGTCAACTATAGGGACTTGTGTCTTGATGACTTTCCAGAAGCTGCGATCTGACTGGTCGCCTACAAAAACCTTCGTCCGATCATCTTCATATACTCTGCACGCTTCTTCTATATCTACACCATAGACAAGACAATGCTGACCGAAGTACTGCCTCCACATTTTGAGGCTTCCTCCGCTATATACTCCTATTTCAAGGACGCGTACCTCTCGCCCTATGAACTTACTAAAGTGACGGTGGTAGATATCGAAATAGTGGAGCCACTTCCAAATACCTCTACCCTCTACGTAGGAATCAAAATACGCCCTCAGTGGATTTGAAGAGTCGCATAGAGTCTCCATACTACTAACCGAAGACAAACTTTGTTCGCCAGAGCAAGGTTTCCATCTTTTGCCATATTCAAAACCCTGAGCGGTGAATGGCAACCCCCATAACACCCCAAGGCTCTGTCGAGGTTGAAGCAGTAAACTGTTTAAGATTTGGAGAATTGCTTTGGCCCTATTTCTGATCATAAATCCACTTAGCGCCTAAGCGCTTCAGACGTGGCCAACGGATCCCGCTGGTTTATTGGACTGGTACGGTATCCGCTTGCGGTAACTCTCATAGATTTGGTAAGCAATTGGGAGCACTGTTAATTGGGAGACGAGATAGGCCCCGGAAGCGCCGGTGGTCTGAAAGAGAGAGATACCTAACGGCAAAAGGACCACCATGAGGATTGCGCCAATCCAAGCCATCCTTACAAACGGCTCCTCCTTGAAACTCCGTACAAAAAACATGATCGAAAAAATCAATAGAGTAACGCTTCCCGCGGCCAAGAGCAGCAGGGTTGACGAGAGATCCAAGAATCGACCAGCAAGCGACGGAACCCCGGTATTCAGCAGGCGAATTCCAACAAGCAGTACCGCGGCACCCGCCAAGTATGTTAAGACACCCTGCTTGACGCTCCTTCCAAACAGATCTGTTAGCTCTCTCCAGTTTGACCCGGCATTCAACTTTGTAAACACGGCCGCACGAGAGGCGATCCAAACTTGCGAGTAGGCCAGCACCACTCCCACGATGGCGAAGGTGAAACCAAACCGCCCCGCCGCTTCGGAGCCCACCAGCGCGAATATCAAGGGACTAAACAATCCGTAAACGAACGGCCCGGTTGCCCAGCCCGCCGCGTATCTCCATTGCAAAGGCCATATCTCATCACGCCACGAAACCTGCTTATTGTCCGGGAACCCTGTCAACAACGCCCTCAGAAAACTACGCTGGGTTAGCAATATCCAAAGCAACCCAACGCCGAAACTGGCAAGCTGACCGGCGCCTAGCGCCCACAACTTTCCACCCACAGCAAAGAAGAGAAACGCGCCTGCTACCTGCGCAACAGCCTGTGCGGCTCTCCGCAAATTAGCTGCAACGATCATCTGACAACCTTCCAGAAAGGAATTGAGGAAGACTAGCGCCAGGTTTAGCGGAGCCACTAGCGACACAAACACCCACGGACCGAGCCAGTGAATGTCTTGGCTGCCGCCTCTGCTGGACAGGATGAAATAACCAAGAGGCAGAGCAGTCATCAATCCGACTAAGGCCGTAAGCCCGCCAAATAAGAGCGCAATCCTGAATATGCTTTTGAGCCTGCGGCCGTTATCCGATTCAAGTGTCTGACTTGCCCCGCCGAATTCGCCCCACTCGTATGCCGCAAATTGCAGGATCACCTGACCCATCCCCAACTCCGCATAATTGACTATGGCCACGAGACCGAGGAACGTATACCAATAACCTTGTTCGGGCAGGGAGAGAAAGTGAATTATCAATACGGCCGTGATCGGACTCGCAACGGTTGCGATGATACGCGCAAATCCCGACGAGAAGACAATCGGATCGACTGCGCTACCAAATTTATGGGTTCTCGGTACGGCGACCATAGACCTCAGGGGTTTCACGACTGCTGCCGGTCAATTGCCCGGCCAGTCAGACAGTGAAGGATCGGATCGATTGAATAACTCGGTTTGCTTCGGACTCACTCAAGTGCGGACCCATCGGCAGGCTCAACGCCTCCCGGTGAATAGCTTCGGCGATCGGGTACGCGCCGGGAAGGCTCGCGTCCTTGTAAGCCAATTGCAAATGTGGCGGGACGGGATAGTGAACCAACGTGTTTACGCCCTCGCTCTTGAGATGCCGCTGAAGCTCATCGCGGCGATTGCTGCGCACCACGAACAAGTGCCACACCGGCTCAGCTCCTTCACACACTCCCGGCAACATCAGGTCGGTTTCCCGGAGATCGTCAAGATACTTCGCTGCAATCCGCGCCCGGCGGCGGTTCCATTCGTCCAGGTGCTTGAGCCTCACTCGCAGCAACGCAGCTTGCAGCTCATCAAGCCGGCTGTTGATGCCTCTCTCTTCGTTGTAGTACTTGCTCTTCGATCCGTAGTTGCGAAGCAGCCGCACATGGTCAGCTAGCTCACCATCATCAGTCGTCACCGCACCTGCGTCGCCATACGCGCCCAGGTTTTTCGTCGGGTAGAAGCTCCAACCCGCGGCATCGCCAAGACACCCAACTCGACGATCCCGGTAACGCGCTCCGTGTGCCTGTGCCGCGTCTTCGATCACTTTCAAGCCGTGCCTTCGCGCAATGTCATTGATCGGGTCCATGTCCGCAGGCTGACCATATAGGTGCACGGGCAGAATAGCCTTCGTCCTCGGAGTGATCGCAGCTTCGATGCGTCGAGGATCGAGATTGAATGTTCTTTGGTCCGGCTCGACCGGGACCACGGTTGCCCCGGCGTTGGACACCGCAAGCCATGTCGCGATGTACGTATTGGACGGAACGATCACTTCGTCGCTTGCGCCGATCCCGTACGATCGAAGGATCAACTGCAACGCTTCGAGGCCGTTTGCGACGCCGACGCAATGTTTTGTTCCGCAGTACTCCGCGAACTCTGTTTCAAAGGCAGTGACCTCTTCTCCCAGAATGTACCAGCCCGAGTTCATGACTCGCTGGTAAGCTGCGTCCAGCTCATCTTTGATTTCGAGATAGGTCGCTCGTAAATCGAGGAAAGTGACTTCGCGGTTCATTGCGGTTAGTGGTCAGAAGTCAGAAGTCAGAAGTCAGAAGTCAGAAGTCAGAGGTCAGAGGTCAGAGGTCGGTCGTCCGTCGTCGGTCGCTAAAAGTTCGTCGTCGGTCGCTAACAGTTCGTCGTAGTCTCTTATGTACTCGCTCGGATCGTACACTTCAGAGGCAAGCACCATGAGCACGCCGTCGCGAGAAAATCGTTGCTGGGTGGCCCATATCTTCGGAGGTATGTAGAGGGCGACTTCCGGTCTGTCGAGCGAGATCTGATCGCGAATCTTACCGTCGTCGAGTGAAACCTGGCACGAACCCTTTACGCAAATAAGAAGCTGATGGACGGTGCGGTGCGCGTGTCCGCCTCGCGTCTGCCCTTCGCCGACGTCGAAGACGATGAAGTATCGCCTGGGCAGGAAGGGCAGCGTCTCGTCATACTGGGCGTAGGAAAGGTTCCCGCGCGGATCTCGAATGAGGGGCAACTCATAAAGGCGAATTGCCGGAATCTTGCAGGTCTCAAGCAGCCGGGCTTCGCTACTCATCTCGTCGGACTCTCAAGCGCGCCAACGACGCCGCTCTGGTTTTGTTTGGGATCCATAACTACGGAGTACCTGCTCCGACGTTTTGATTCTTCGAGCCGTCCTGTCCGTAGCCTGAGTAGTAGCGGTAGTAGTAGTAGTTGTCGTATCCATCCCGGCGCAAGTCCACATTGTTGAGCACCACGCCGAAGATCTTCGCTCCCACGGTCGAGAGCTCCTGGCGCGCGCGCCGCACGACGTCTCGGGTGCTCTTGCCCCCGTGCACTACCAGTATCACTCCGTCCACCATCGTAGACAGGATTACCGGGTCGGTCACGTTAATTAACGGAGGCGAGTCGATCAGTATGTGGTCATATCGCCCGGCCAGCTCCTGCAGCATGTCCTTCATCTTTTCAGAGATGATCAGCTCCGCCGGATTCGGAGGGACTGGACCGCAGGGCAGAAGCGACAGATTAGCGATCGGCAGCTTGTGAATCAATTGATCGAGCGGGACCTCCCGCGAGAGGTAAGTCGACAGACCCTGGACGTGATCCACACCAAGCACTTTGTGCGTCGTTGGGCGCCGCAGATCACAATCAATTATCAGCACCGACGCACCCATCTGCGCGAGCGATATCGCGGTGTTGACGACGGTTGTGGTCTTGCCTTCACCGGGTTGTCCGCTGGTTATAAGTATCGTCTTGGGCGGCCGCCCGGCGGCAGACAACAGCACCGATGTTCTAAGAACGCGATAAGCCTCAGCCGCTGAAGATTGATTATCGAGCGTCGCCAGTTGGAACGCGGCCTCGGATTCAGCGTGCCTGGAGCTGCCATTTCCGAGCACTCTTCTACCCTTAGCCGCCAGCCCGCGGCGGGAGTGCCCAGCCACCGCCGGCACAACACTCAGAGCAGGTAGCTGCGCATAGCGGCCGACGTCCTCGACGGTCTTGATGGTGTTGTCGAGGTAGTCGAGCAGGAACGCAAGGCCAACCCCTGCTGCCGTGCTAAGCAGAAGCCCGACCAGAATCGTGAACATCCTTCTCGGGCCAACCGGGAAGCCCGGCACCTGGGCAGGTTCGATTACCCGCAGGTTGTTTTGCTGTTCCACAACCTGTGCCTGCGCCTGGTTACTCTTGTTCAGAAAGTCCTGGTAAAGCGTTTTGTTGGTGTCGACATCACCCTTGAGCAAGTTGTACTGGATGGCGTCCTGGTTCTGCTGTATGGCTTCGCCCTTCGCCTGCCCAAGCGCCGCCTTTAGCATGTCCTCGTCACGAACGGCGCGCTCGTATTCGTTCTTGACTTTCTCTTCAAGCGACTTGCCGCTCTCCGCAATCTGACCTTTGATAGCCGCGATCTTCAGTTGCGTTTCCACGACCTTCGGGTTATCAGATCCGTACTTCGCGCTCAACTCGGCAAGCTGCGTCTGGAGATCGCTGAGTTGCCTCTGGAGATCGGCCACCTTTGGAGCGGTCTTGAAAAGCATATCGGCGTAGGCTTCCGGCAGCTTTTCGACGCGGTGCTCTTTCACCTCTTCATAGAGCGACTGCTTGAGCATCCGGTCCGATTGTGCTCGAAGCAACTGCGCGTGCAAGCTCGATAGTTTCGCGGTGGTCAGAGTGCCGTCTTTGTCGGTGGCGAAGATCCCGTGCTGGCGCGTGTAGTTCGTCAGCGCCTGGTCGGCTTCCTCTACTTTCGCTTTTAGCTTGCGCGTCGATTCATCGAGCCACTTGGCAGCGCCGCGGAATTTCTCGGTCTTGTTTTCAAAGTTGCGGTCGAGGAAGGTATTGGCAACCGCATTGGTGACCTCTGCGGCAATCTTAGGGTCGGTGTGCGTGAAGGATATCCTGAGAGCGCGCGTCTCCTTCACCGGCTCAACTGACAGGTTGGCATCCAGCACTCCGATACAGCCCTCGAGCCGTTTCTTCTCTTCTTCGGCGGCGTCGGGTCCGGCAGGATTCGTCGCGGCGATCTGAGCGTCGGCGTTGGCCTGGTCGGTTGAGTCCTGGTCCTTTATGCCTACCTTGCCACCCATGGTCCTCAGCGCTTGCCAAAGTGATTTCTTCCCGGCTGCCTGAAAGAATTTGGGATCCTGATCGAGATGCTTGTCGGTGACCACGGCTTCGAGCAAAGAGTGGCTCTTGACCATCAGCATCTTCGTCTTGATGTTGACCATGTAGAACGGGTCGTAATCGTCACCGTAAATGCTGCCCGGCCTGCCGAGGGTTGTCATGTCCTTCCCAATCTCGATCAGCGTCGAGGCCTGGTAGGTGTTCTTGGTGCGATACATGTCAATCGTGACAAGGGTGGTGATGATGACGACGATGGTGGCGATCAGCCATTTGCGCTTTCGAACCGTGCGCCACAGCTCGCGCAAATGAATCTTTTGGTCATCCCCGCCGGTGCCGTAACCGTAGCCATATGAGTTGGGATAGTGAGGTCTTACCCCTGAAGTCTCGCGCGCGGCTATTTCGATTGTTTGGCGCGGGATATTTTCCAGCTCAGATTTTTCGTCTGGCATTCGTGGTGCTCCTGCCCCCTCGCGGAAACGAACACGAGATCTTAAAGCTTTCATAAGGTGGCATAGACTTTAGTCTGTGGCCGGATAACCGACTGCGGGCCGATCTCCAGACGCAGACTAAAGTCTATGCCACCCTCTACGGCAGACAGCGCAAAGCTCTGTTAACTCAGAAAATGACCCCTCGTTGTGCGGCGCCCATTCCGACGGCCTTTAGTATTGAGTTGCCAATTGTCTTGGTACGGCTGTTTGGAACTATGACGATGTCATTCGCAAGGATGGGAATGTCTTCTTTCTTGGCCTTCATCACAGCGCCGACGTTGACCGGGATCTCCAGGCGTTTGCCCGTTTGTGCATCGGTCCGGAAGATCACGCCGTTGCCCAGCGCCGCGTTAAGAGTAGTGCCCTGTGACAGCGCAATTGCTTGTCGAAGTGTAGTGCCTTCGCTCAGCGGGAATGATCCGGGCGCATTCACCTCTCCCGCGACAAAGAACACATCGGCTTGCGGTATGTTGACGATGTCACCGGGCTCGACAAACGCGTTCTGATCAAAGCGTCCTTTATACAACCCGCTGATGTTCACCGTCATAAGCGTGTACTCAGGCATCTCTTCTTCACCGGGACTCGCAGTCTGACCTGTTTGATTGGTCACAAGCGATGAGGCTGGTTTGTTTCCTCCGGTTGCAACAGCCGGCGAGTTGGCCTTCTTGTTGTTTTTCACTTCGCGAATGATGAATGCTGCGGAGCCGTGGTTTTCGGCTAGCCCGCCTGCGACGCTGAGAAGTTTCAACAGCGACGGATGGCCTTCCATCTGATAAACGCCTGGCTTCTTAACCGCGCCCTGTATGAAGAACGTGCGGCTG
>DATLWF010000274.1:0-6367 GCA_035576605.1 Blastocatellia bacterium
ATGCCGTCTCCAAAATCAATTCCCCACGGCAGACCGGTCGCGATTCCATATGTGTCATCGCTCAAGCCAGAGAGAAAACAACCGATCCGTCCTATTGCAATCCCGATGCAAAGCGGAATCGCAAACAGGTCTCCGGTTCTCCTGAGAATGCCCAGCCGGCGCTTGATCGCTTCGACCGCGATCAGTCCGCCGATCAACCCGCCAACTATGGTCTTGCCCGCCATCAGATAGAACACGTCATTCCACCTTCGCGCGGTGAGCGCGGGATCGCCCAGCCAATAGAGCAGCTTGCTGCCGATGGCAGCGCCACAAATCGCGGCGGCCACGATCCAGGTCCTGTCGCGGGTACTCAGATGATCACCTGAGCGTTTCCGCTGCTTCACGTAGACCCGATAGCCAATAAAGTAGGCGAGCGCTTCGAAAACAAAATGCGGATGAAGCCGTAGCGGACCGAGGGGAAAGTAAAAGGGAAAACTCATCACCGGATCCCGGCTTGGATGGCATCAGTCCTACGCGCGCCTACTGAGAGCGCCAAGGTTGCCGGAAACGATCTCCAGGAGCATCTGCGTGAACGCCGACCGAGGCAGCACATAATCGCAGCCTGCGGCCTGAGCTGCCCGGATGAGTTCAGTCTGAACGTGCGATACGAAGCTAACGATCGGCACTTCGCTCAGCTCGGCGCGCGATTTGAAGAACTCGATCGTCTCCAGCGGGTCCAATCGATCCGAGTTGAGGTCGATGATCACCACCGAAGGCGGCTTCGAGACGAGCCCCTCGAGTTGCTCGCGCGATTTGACTCGCTCAATTTGACGTCCGCAATCCGCCGCCGCACCGTTTATCTTCGCTGTGAAGAACATGTCGTCGACAAGTATCGCTACTCTGTCTGTCTCTGTTGTCATGAGCGACATTCTAGCGGAATGGGCCGCGGATGACACTGAGGAGTCCGTGGTCCGTAGTCCGTGGTCCCTAGTCCGTGGTCCGTGGTCTGTGACCGCATTCAAGCTACGGACTACAGACCACGGACTACGGACTACCATTGATGGAACTGCGAACCTGACGGTATCATGCCGGACTCGATTTACAGCTAATTCTTAAATGGGAGGATTCTGATGAAACTCAAAGCAGCACTTGTTCTTTTGGTTGTTCTCTTCTCGGCCGTAAACGGATTGGCGGCCGATCCGAAGCTCGAGGGCGCGTACAGATTCGTTGGCCTGAAGTTCCAGGGAGGCGGTCAGACTGACGCTGAAGCAAAAGGTATGATCGTCGTCCACGGGAAGTACATAGCCTTCGTTAAGGCCGGCGTCGGACGAAAGACCTGGGAGCAAAGCGAGCCTGACGACGAGCGGGCGAAGAAGATCGTCGCCGCATATCAAGGCCTGTCTGCGACCTGCGGCACGTTTGAAGTCCAGGGTAACATCATCAGCCTTCAACAACTCGCGCAGGCAAGCCCCGGTTCGATGGGTACGACAACCAAGTGGGAGTACAAGCTCGAGGGCAAGACACTCACCCTAAAGCCGGTCGCAAATCCGGGTGTCGAGTTTAGTTTCGAACGGCTGCCTTAGCACACCCAACCAACTCGTAGTCCGGCCTTCAGGAGGGTAGCAGACTATTTTTTATTTCTTATTTTCTATTTTCTATTTGTCATTTACTAATTCTCTCCAATAGAAAATAGGAAATAAAAAATAAAAAATTGGCTGTTACTTCCGCCTGAGGGCACTACGCAGATTCTGAACGGGAGGACTGCTGTGAGAATCACCTTTATTCTTGTTGTCGCCAGTTTGATCGCCGCGTCGGTGCCCGCACCGTTATCCGCGCTCACCAGACAAGAGACCGAACCCTCGCGGCAAGACGGAGCGAACAAGCCCCAAGACAATAGCGCACAAGAACCTGCACCCAAGCCGAAAGAAGAGCCCCGGAAGGACGAGCCGCGAAAGCCGGCTGATCCGATGTCGGCTCCGACTTTCACCGGGCTGAGGCTTCGCTCGATCGGGCCCGCGTTCACGTCCGGTCGCGTGTGCAGCATCGCAGTCGATCCCACCGATCACAGCCGCTACCTCGTCGGCGTTGCATCCGGCGGCATATGGAAGACGACCAACGCCGGGACGACATGGGCTCCTGTTTTCGACAACGAAGGTTCGTATTCGATCGGCACAATTGTGCTTGATCCGAAGAACCCTTTCACTGTGTGGGCAGGAACCGGTGAGAACAACAGCCAGCGCAGCGTCTCTTATGGCGACGGCGTTTATCGCTCAGACGACGGCGGTAAGAGTTGGAAGAACGTCGGCTTGAAAGCTTCTGAGCGGATCGGCCGGATAGCAATTGATCCCCGCAACTCGGATTCGGTTTACATTGCCGCGCAAGGCCCGCTGTGGGGACCCGGTGGGGATCGCGGGTTGTTCAAGACGACGGACGGCGGCAAGTCCTGGAAGAACATTCTCTCTATCAGCGAGAACACTGGCGTGACCGACGTCGTGATCGATTCGAATAGTCCAGACACCGTGTACGCTGCGTCGTATCAGCGGCGGCGGCACGTGTGGACGTTGATCAACGGCGGACCCGAGAGCGCAATCTACAAATCGACCGACGCGGGCGCGACCTGGAACAAGCTTCGAGTCGGACTTCCCACCGTCGAGATGGGCCGCATCGGTCTTGCGATCTCGCCGGTCGACACGAACGTTGTGTACGCGACGATTGAAGCCGCCGATGGAAAGGGCGGCATATTCCGCTCATCAGATCGCGGCGGCAGTTGGGAGAGACGCAATCCTTTCGACGCCGGCGCGATGTACTACGGTCAGATCACCGCCGACCCGAAAGAGGTAGATCGAATCTACGTGATGAACGTGTTCCTGATGGTCTCAGACGACGGCGGCCGCACGCTTCGAAGGCTGGGCGAGAAGTCAAAGCATGTCGACAATCATGTGATATGGATAAATCCGGATAACACCAGGCATTATCTGGTAGGCTGCGACGGCGGCGTATATGAGAGCTATGACCGGGGTTCGAACTGGCAATTCAAATCCAATATGCCGATTGGCCAGTTCTACGATGTGACCGTCGATAATGCGGCTCCCTTCTACAATGTGTACGGCGGACTCCAGGACAATTACAGCGTCGGTGGACCGTCTCGCACCCGCAGCGCGTCCGGGATCGTCAACTCAGATTGGTTCGTCACGCAAGGCGGCGACGGCTTTCGATCGCAAGTCGATCCGGAGGACCCGAATATCATCTATGCGGAGTTGCAGTACGGCTCAATCGTGCGATTCGACAAGCGCACCGGCGAACGCATGGGGATTCAACCCGGAGAGGGAAAAGGCGAGCAGGGACTCCGCTTCAACTGGGATTCACCTTTTATCATCAGCCCGCACTCGCACACGCGGCTCTACTTTGCCGCGGATAAGCTCTTCCGCAGCGATGACCGCGGAGACACCTGGAAGCTGATCAGCCCGGAGCTGTCGCGCGGGCTCGACCGAAATAAGCTGCCGGTGATGGGGAAGATCTGGGGACCCGACGCTGTGGCAAAGCACACTTCGACTGACCCTTTTGGAAACTCCTCCGCACTTGCGGAATCACCCAAGAAAGAAGGATTGATTTACGTCGGAACGGATGATGGTTTGATTCAGGTCACCGAAGACGGCGGAAAGAACTGGCGCAAGATTGAGAGCTTTCCCGGCGTGCCCGATATGACTTATGTGAGCCGGATAGCTGCGTCGCAGCACGACGCCGACACGGTATACGCGGCGTTTGAGAATCATAAGCGCGGAGACTTCGCGCCCTACTTATTGAAGAGCACCGATCGTGGCAAATCGTGGACTTCGATCAAGAGCAACCTTCCGGCCAACGGGCCTGTGCTGGCGATCGCAGAGGATCACGTCAATCCCAATCTGGTGTTCATTGGTACCGAGTTTGGGTTGTTCTTCACAATTGATGGCGGCCAGAAGTGGGTTCAATTAAAAGGCGGTCTGCCGACAATCTCCATTCGAGATCTAGCGATTCAAAAGCGTGAGAACGACCTGGTAGTCGGCACGTTCGGCCGCAGCATCTACATTTTGGACAACTACACGCCGCTTCGTATTCTCAAGCCGGAAACGCTGAATCTGGAAGCCACGCTGTTCCCGGTCAAAGACGCCATGATGTACATCCAATCTCAGCCGCTTGGCGGCCGCGGAAAATCATTCCAGGGAGAGGCGTTTTTCACAGCGGACAATCCCGCGTTCGGCGCGACGTTCACCTATTACCTCAAAGAAGCGCCAAAGACAAAGAAACAGAAGCGTCAGGAAGCCGAGAAAGAAGCTGAAAGAAAAGGCACCCCGCTTCCCTACCCTGCGCTGGCCGACTTGAGCGCGGAAGAAGAAGAGGAAGCGCCCGGACTCATCTTCACCATCGCCGATTCAACCGGCCGGGTAGTGCGAAGGCTGAACGCACCCTTATCGCCGGGCATTAATCGCGTGAGCTGGGACCTTCGCTACCCGGCTCCGACGCTGGCGCCTCCGCGGCCCGCAGAAGGCGAAGAAGATCCGTTTGCCGAGCCGCCCGGCGGACCGCTGGTTGTTCCCGGCAGATACTCGGTGACACTTGCGAAGCGCGTGAACGGAGTCACCAGCCGGCTTTCGGCGCCGCAGGAGTTTGCAGTGTTTGTCGACGGTCAGGCTGCAATGTCCTCGCCGGACCGCGCCGCGCTCGTGGAGTTCCAGCAAAAGGTCGCGCGCTTGCAGCGAGCGGTATCCGGCGCAATGGAAACGGCGAACCAACTGAAGACCCGGCTCGGCCAGATCAAGCGGGCGCTCCACGAGACTCCCGCCGCGGAAGCGAAGCTGTCAGACGACGCGGCGTCAATCGAGAAGCGAACCAACGAGATTCTCCGTGCGTTGCGCGGCGATACCGCGCTTCGCCAGCGCCAGGAGATCCTGCCGCCTTCTATCGTCGAACGAGTCGGGACAATAGTTTCCGATCAACGTATGTCAACGTCGGCGCCCACTCAAACGCAAAAGGACCATTACGCAGCCGCCGCGCAGGAGTTCGAGCAAGTGCTCAGCCGCCTGCGGCCGCTCATCGAAGGGGACCTCGCGAACCTTGAAAAGGCTATGGAGGCAGCGGGAGCACCGTGGACTCCGGGACGGATACCGGAGTGGAAGGACAACTGAAGCGCGACGACCGAATTGAGCCGATCAGGTCAATGTTCGGCTCAATCCCGCTCGTATTGAGGTACGAAGCGATTATCCGGGGAGCCTGCGAAAAGTCTCGCTAGCTTCCGCCCCTGGAATTGTAATCCCACTGAAACTCACTTACCTGCATTCTCCCCTCCGAAAACTCCCGCCACACTCTCTCAGGCCCGCGTTTGAACCTCACATCGAACCAGGGATCAACCGGCGAATTCTTTTTCAAAATATTTTGCAGAATACGAAACACTTTCTCCGTCCTGTCATGTAGAGGCAGAAGACAAAGAATCGGGCAATGAGGAAAGAAATGGAGGAACAGGCATCTGGTCTCATACACGGCGGTTCCTTCCGCTCAAGCAAATGACCGCCGGATTTGGTTGGCTTCCCTCCAGCCAGCCAGCGAGTACCCCGGAACGTGGAGACCTAATCCCTCTCCTGTTCCGGGGAATTGAGCCTCTAACCTGCCAAAACCGACTTTCGCCTGAGAGTCGAGAGGCTCAAAGGGGCGCGGGAAGCTGTCCTCTTCTCGTGCCCTCCTCCTCCCCCGGTGGCTGACAATCCAATTCAGTACCCGGCAACGTAGTCATCAGCGGCCCGGACGCGGGCGGCCAGCATCGACTTGCCCGCCGATAATCATGGACCTTTTTTGGGATCTTTTTTGGGATCTTTTAGTCAGGCGCATTGAACTCGAGGCAGAGTATCTGGTTAACTGCGATGTCCGACAAACTTCAGTTTGTCGCCGGCTACCGCGATTAGTTCAACCCAACCCAGCGACAAACTGAAGTTTGTCGGACTCTAACCGCGACAAACTGAGTTTGTCGGACTTTTCACAGGAGGAGACCGTGAAGAAGAATCACTTGTTAGCCCTTTCCATTGCAATAGCTGTCTTACTATCGTGCGTTGGACCCGCTGGGAGTGTTTCGGCCCAGAGCAAAGACTCGCTCTACAAGCGACTTGGCGGATACGATGCGCTTGCCGCCGTAACCGATGAGTTCATCGGCCGGCTGGCAACCGACAAGACGGTCGGCCGATTCTTTGTGGGGGCCAGCGACAATTCGAAGATGAGGATCCGACAATTGGTAGTCGATCAATTGTGCGCGGCGACAGGCGGGCCTTGCGTTTACATCGGCCGCGATATGAAGACCGCGCACAAAGGGCTCGGCATCACCGAAGAGGATTGGAATATTTCCGTCAAGCATTTGTTGGCGACG
>DATLWF010000275.1:0-8894 GCA_035576605.1 Blastocatellia bacterium
TACTGACTACGGACTACTGACTATCCTCGTCTTCGTACTCAGTCATCGCGTATGTATTCAGAACTTCCGCCAACTCCTCCGTCGTTAGCAAGCCCTCCTCTTCTATCGTCTCTCGAATCGTCTTGCCTTTAGTGATCGCCCGCTTCGCGATCTCAGCCGCGCGAGCATACCCGATTCGCGGATTGAGCGCGGTTACAAGGGAAACGCTGTGCTCGACATACCACCGGCACCGCTCCTCATTTGCAGTGATACCTTCAACGCATCGCTCCCGGAACACCGTCAACGCGTTGGTCAAAATAGTCAGCGACATCGAGAGATTGAATGCTATCACCGGCATCATCACGTTCAACTCAAGCTGTCCGGCTTGTGCAGCCGTTGCGATAACCAGGTCATTGCCCATCACTTGAAAACACACCATGTCGGTCATCTCTGCAATGACTGGATTGACCTTGCCAGGCATGATCGAAGAGCCAGGTTGAACGGCAGGCAGGTTCACCTCAGCCAGTCCGGTGTTGGGACCAGAACTCAGCAGTCGCAAATCGTTCGCAATTCTGATGACGTCCGTCGCAAGTGTCCTGACCGCGCTCGACAACGCAACGAAGGGTGACATGCTCTGCATCGCCTCGAAATAGTTTTCCGTTGCCCGAAGAGCCTGAGTCGTCACGCGGCTCAGTTCGTCAGTCACGCGCTTGCGGTAACCAGCCCGGGCGTTGAGACCAGTTCCGGCCGCCGTCCCTCCCAGCCCGATCTCCTTCAACTCCTCCGCTGCCCGGGCGATTCGATCCGCGTTCTTGCGAATTGCCGTCGCGTAACCGCCAAACTCTTGCCCTAGTCTGATCGGCACCGCGTCCTGCAGATGAGTGCGCCCGGATTTGACGATTTTATCGAACTCGGTTGACTTGGTTTGGAGTGCCTCTGCAAGCAGTTCGAGTGCGCTGATCAGCTCACCCACCTCGTCCAGTGCTGCGAGCCGCATTGCCGTTGGGAAAACATCGTTGGTCGACTGTGCCATGTTCACATGGTCATTCGGGTGGACGATCGAATAGTCGCCTCTCTCGCCACCGAGCAGTTCGATGGCTCGGTTGGCCAGCACCTCGTTCGCGTTCATGTTGTGCGAAGTGCCCGCGCCGGCTTGAAACGGGTCGACGACGAACTGATCGCGCAGCTTCCCGGCCAGGACTTCGTCAGCCGCGGACTCGATAGCTGTTGCTATTCGCGTGTCCAACGAGCCAAGTGCTGCGTTCGCGCGCGCAGCTGCTTTCTTTATCTGGATGGTTGCGGTGACCAGTGAAGGATAAGGCTTCCAGCCCGAAATGGGGAAATTCTCAATCGCGCGCGCGGTCTGAATGCCGTAGTAGACATTCGCCGGCAACTCGCGCTCGCCGAGCGAATCTCGCTCAATCCTTGGTGGGGTCGAAGGTGACATGTGGGATCATCTCGACGTCTTCTTTCAGCGTTACGCGGCCTGCGAGTTTTCTCTTCTCTTTGTGTTTCGGCGTAAATTTGATCGTGCTGTCAACCAGCTTCTCATTCGGTCGGTAGCCGAGCCCGAATTCGGGAAGCTCGGGCCTGCTCATCAGCCGCTTTATATCCCACATCGTCTCTTCGCGTGTGTAGGCGCATATCTCCGTCTCGCGGCTCATGATGATCGCTTCTTCGGGACAGGCGTCGACACAGAAGCCGCAGAACACACAGCGAAGCATATCGATATCGAATCGTGCAGGGTACTTCTCGATCAGCGGGTCGGGGTGTTCGGCGGGCTCGATGTAGATGCAATCGGCCGGACACGCGGTCGCGCACATGTAGCACGCCACGCAGCGCGGCGAACCGTCTTCGCGCGCGGTCAGAATATGAGCGCCACGAAAGCGGTCAGAGTAAGCGCGGCGCTCTTCGGGATAACGGATCGTTGCGTTGACCTTGCCGGTCAGGTTGTCCACCATCCGGTTCATGGTCAGGCGCATCCCAGCGAGTGGAGCAAATATATCTTTAGCAAACGACGACTCGCCCTCCGCCCGTTCCCTTACGTTTATGACCTTTGCTGGTTTCTTCATAGTATCCCTGGGAGCTCGGGCATCCCTTCCTGCATTTTGTTCATACGATCTCTCTTCTCTTCCCCGTGGCTACCCGGCAGGCAAGATGCCTGCGCTCCCAGGACGACCTTACACGTTATCCTACAATCACGCCCGGCAGTCGTGTCTTATCCAGAGTGACCTCGCGATAGGCCGGTACGTGCTCTGTCAGACTCGCAAATACATCTTCCGCCGACATCCAGGGTGACTCCGCTCCGCTTGCGTGAAGCAACATCGCAAACGCCTCCCAAACTGCCAGCGCATCGCCACCTGCGTCGATGGCTTTTCCAGCGAACTGAACGCGGCCCTCGAAGTTGGTGTACGTTCCTTCTTCTTCCGACCAGGGCGTCACCGGTAACACGACGCTTGCCGCCGTTTGCCATTCTGACTTGTGAGCCGCAAGCACCACCGAGTATTCAAGCACGTCTATCAACTCGAAAACTCGTCCTTCCACCTCTTCATCGCACGCCCTTCGCACCAGGGGAGGAAAGTAAATCACCACGCCGGCTTTTATCTGTCCGGCACGCGCGGCCTCGATCGCGCCGTCAATCCCCCCAAGCTCTTTACTCATCAGTCCGAGCTTGATCGCGCCAGTCGAGTTAGGATGCTTGTCGAAGTGGCGAAGGATCTGGTCCTCTTCCTCCAGCACGTTCTTGTCTTCCGAATCTACACGGAAATCAAACTGAGTCGCGCCGAGCTGATCGCCCACGTATCGCTTAAACAGGAACAACCCTTCGTTGGTTGCTGAGGGCGAAGCGAAACCGAGAATCGAGCCGGCGCCGTTCGCCGCGCGAATTTCTTTCAAGCGCGCATCAATCGAACGAACGGCTTCCTCCCACGTAACCGGCGCCTGGACTCCATCGCGGCCTTTCATCAACGGGCGCGAAATGCGCTCGGTCTTATTCAACTCGTGGAAGCTCAACCGTCCCTCATCACAAAGCCAGCTTCTATTCACTTCAGGGTTCCGCCTGGGTATCATCCGGAAGATCGCTCCGTCTCGATGGTCGATTCTCACCGCGCAACCGGTCGAGCATCCCCCGCATATCGAGTCAGTCGCGTGCAGGAACCATACGCGGCATTTGAATCTGAAGTCGCGCGACGTCAGGGCCCCCACCGGACAGATGTCCACCACGTTGCCCGAATACGGATTATTTAGGGGTCGGTCCTCGAACGTTCCAATCGCGACATGATCGCCGCGTCCAAAGAATTGCATCTCGCCAGTCTCGGTTACGTGCTCAAAGAATCTTATGCATCGCGAGCACAGCACGCATCGCTCTTGATCGAGCACAACCATCGGACCGAGGTCGATCACTTTTCGCTTGCGCACTTTCATTCCAAGAGGGATTTCGCTGGTGTGCAGGCCGTAGACCATGTAGTAGTCTTGCAATCGGCACTCGCCTGCCTGGTCGCAGACCGGACAATCGACCGGATGATTGATCAGCAAGAACTCAAGCACGCCGCGAACCGCCTGCTTGACTCGCTCGTTTTCAGAGCGCACGACCATGCCTTCGTTCACTAGCGTCGTGCAAGCCGGCGTGAGCTTGGGCATCTTCTCGACGTCCACCAGACACATTCGGCAATTGCCGTCGATTGGCAGATCGGCATGATAGCAATAGTGCGGGATTTCTACGCCGTGATCTTCGGCAGCTTGAATAATTGTCTGTCCCGCTTTGGCTTCTATCTCTTGTCCGTTTAGTGTGAATTTCGGCATCGTATCATCACTGGGAAAAACAGATGAACACAGATAAACAAAGACACTGACCAGGCATTCTCATCAGTGTTTATCTGTGTTCATCTGTGGTTTCAATTCGAACACAGGTCTTCAAACTCGCTTCGGAACTTCGTAACGAAGCTCCTGATCGGCATCACGTCCGCGTCCGCGAGCGGGCAGATAGTCTTCCCTTCCATCATATCGGCGATCTTCAAGAGCAAATCAACATCCGACCGCTTGCCCTCCCCCGCAATGATGTTCTTCAGAATCTTCGCCGCCCATCCGGTCCCTTCCCGGCATGGCGTGCACTGCCCGCAAGACTCGTGCGCGTAGAAGTCCGCGATCACCGACAGCGTCTCTGGCATGCTCGTAGTCTCGTCCAACACGATCATACCGCCCGACCCGAGCATCGAGCCGGCCTTCAGCAACGACTCATAGTCGAGCAACACGCCTTCGCATTCAGCCGCGGTCATCACCGGAACCGAAGAACCGCCCGGTATGACGGCTTTCAACTTTCGCCCATTCGCAACGCCGCCGGCTTCTTTGTTGATGAAGTCGAGCAGCGGATAACCCAGGTCAACCTCATACACGCCCGGTTTGGCTACATGACCGGAAACCGAAAACAGCTTCGTGCCTTTGCTCTTCTCGGTTCCGATCGCCGCATAAGCCGCGGCCCCGTTCTGAACAATCCACGGCAGCGCTGCCAACGTCTCGACATTGTTAACAACTGTAGGTGAAGCGAGAAATCCGTGAGTCGCCGGAAACGGCGGCTTAATCCGAGGATATCCGCGATTGCCTTCGAGCGATTCGATTAGCGAAGTTTCCTCGCCGCAGATATACGCGCCCTGCCCCAGATGCACAAAGATATCGAGCGCGAAATCCTTTCCCATCACCGACGGCCCGAGTATCTTCGCCTCATAAGCCTCGTCGAGTGCCTTCTGCTGCGTGTTCGCGACGAACTCGTATTCGCCGCGAATGTAGATATATGACAGATGACAGTTGAGCGCATAGCAAGCGATCGCCATCCCTTCGATCAGCATGTGCGGGTCGCGCTCCATCAAGATGCGATCCTTAAACGTGCCCGGTTCGCTCTCGTCGGCGTTACACAGCAGATACGTCGGCTTGTTGGTGTTGCGCGGCACAAAGCTCCACTTCATGCCGGTCGGAAAGCCGGCGCCTCCGCGTCCGCGCAACCCGCTGGCCTTCACTTCATCGATCAGCGCAGTTTGCTCCATCGCGAGCGCCTTTTCGAGCGCCTTGTAGCCGCCGCGCTCGCGGTACTTCGCGATGCTCGCCTGATCGGGCTTGTCTATGTTTGCCAGTAGTATCTTTGTCATAACTGGGAGCGCAGGCATCCTGCCCGTATCTCATCATCCTATTCATTCCGAAGGTTCTCAATTATCTCTGCCACGCTTTTCGGGGTCAGGTTCTCATAGTAGCGATCTCCAATCTGCATCGCCGGAGCCGTTCCACACGAACCCAGACACTCGGTTGTGTCCCAACTGAACTTTCCATCCGCTGTGACGTCCCTTCTCTCAACACCCAGTTGCCGTTTGATCTCATCGACACACGGATTCACTCCCATCAGCCAGCAGCTAACGTTCTTGCAGATATCGATGTGATACTTCCCGGCCGGCTTCTTGTGAAGCATCGTGTAAAAGGTTGCGACGCTCAACACGTCCGATGGCGGGTAGCGCATCAACCTGCCGATGTACTCGGCGACTTCCTGCGAGATCCAGCCGAACTCACGCTGAGCAAGCGTCAACACAGGCAGGAGCGCCGCGCGCCTCTCCGGATAGTGGCTCAGGATTGTCTGATACCGCCGCTTCGCCTCTTCGGTGAATTGGATCATCGATCAAGCTCCCCCGCAATGATATTCAAGCTGCTCAACGTCGCAATAGCATCCGCCACAAGACCACCCTCAATCAGCTTCGGATACGCCGAGAAGATTGGGAAACACGGCCCGCGCGCGTGACAACGCCAGGGTCGCAGCGAACCGTCGCTGACGATATAGAACCCCAGCTCGCCGTTCCCACCCTCGCTGTAGCCGTACACTTCGCCCGGCGGAGCTTGTATCCCATGCATCACCAGCTTGAAGTGGTTCATCAAGTCTTCGATGTTCGTGTACACACCCTGCTTGGGCGGCAGAGTGATGCGACGATCGTCAACCTGGTAAGGTCCCTCGGGCAAATTGTCGAGCACTTGCTCGACGATCCGAATGCTCTGGCGCATCTCCTCCATCCGAACCAGGTATCTATCGTACACATCGCCTCGATTGCCTATCGGCACTTCAAAGTCGAAATCCTCATAGCTCGAATAGGGATGATTCTGGCGAATGTCATAAGGCACCCCCGCCGCACGCAGCATCGGTCCGGTCATTCCATTCTCGACAGCGTCTTTACCGGAAATCGCCGATACGCCAACCGTGCGTTGTTTGAAGATCGGGTTGTTCGTATTGAGCTTGTGCAAATCGTTGATGTAGCCCGGCAGCCGCGTGAGCACCTCGCGACAACGCGGCACAAAGTCATCGGGAAGGTCTGCCGAGAGTCCGCCCACTCGCACGTAGCTCACCATCATACGCTGGCCGGCAGTCATCTCGAGCAGATCGTAAATCTCTTCGCGGGGCTCGAATGAATACCAGAAATTGGTGATCGCGCCGAGGTCTACCAGCGCCGCTCCCAAACAGACCATATGGTCCATTATGCGGGACAGCTCACCAAGCAGCACCCGAATGTACTGAACCCGTTTCGGTACCTCTATTCCGAGCAGCTTTTCGACCGCGGACGCGTAACCGACGTTGTTCAGAAACGACGAGCAGTAATTCAGCCGGTCAGTGTAAGGAATGACCCCGTTCCATTGATGAGTCTCAGCCATTTTCTCGAAGCAGCGATGCAGATAACCAATTTCCACATCCGACTCGATGACTCTTTCGCCGTCCAAACGGCAGACGATCCTGATCGCGCCGTGCGTAGCCGGATGGGACGGGCCGATGTTAATGATCGCAGGCTCCGGACTCAAGCGGTCGGTCTCGTGGCCTTCCCACTGCGTCTTGTACTCGAGCGGCAGCTTGTAGTCGCGTGACAGCGGCGTGCGTGCGCCCGGCTCATGATCCTTGCGAAGCGCGTGACCGACGAACTCTTCGTGGCAGAGGATGCGGCGCAGATCGGGATGATTGCGGAAACGGATGCCGAACATATCGAACGTCTCGCGCTCCCACCAGTTCGCCGTCTTCCAAACCGATGACACGGAATCGACCTCCGGAGCCGATTCCGGGAGAGGCACCTTCAAACGCACCCGGTGCCCGTGATCGATCGAGTACATGTGATAGACGACGTTGAATCGCTCGTCTCGCTTCTTGTCCGGATAACCCTGGTAGTCGAGCCCGGTGATCGTGCTCAGCAAATCAAACTTTGTCGAAGGGTCTTCCTTCAGCGTGCGGCAGATTTCGGCGACTTTGTCTGGCTTGACGGTGATCGCGAGGTCGCCGCGAAAATCATTCACATCCATCACCTGATCCGCGAACCGTCCCTGGATTAATGCCGCGATTGGATTCTGAGGAGCAGCCGGCTCGCGAGTGATCTGAACGAGCCGCACCGCCTCGCGCGCTTGTTCTTCGGCGATCAGCATCGGCTTAGGCGAAGTCTCGGTGATCTCTTTCTTCATCCGCTCGCGCAGTTCAAGGCGAGCATCCGCATCGACGATATTCTCTTTTTCTATGAGCTGGCGGATCATCAACACGGCTTGCAGAACCGCTTCGGGCGTTGGAGGACAGCCGGGAATATAAACGTCGACGGGGATGATTTCGTCGATCCCCTGCATCACATGATAGGCACGATAGAATCCTCCAGATGTCGCGCACGCACCCATGCACAGGACCCACTTCGGGTCGGGCATCTGCTCGTAGATTCGCTTCAGCACCGGACCCATCTTGTCGGTGATTGTCCCCATCACCATCAACAGATCCGACTGGCGCGGCGAAAAGCGAACAACCTCCGCGCCAAACCTGGCGACGTCGTAATGCGCGGACACGACCGACATGTACTCGATAGCGCAACAGGCGGTGCCGAATGGCAATGGCCAAAGCGAGTTCTTACGCGCCCAATTGGCGATCTCGCTGACTTTGGTGGTAAAGAAATTGTCGCCAACCGCAGAATCGATAGCCATGCTCTACTGTATCTCCAGTGCTGCGTCTATCGTAGGTCGGAATAGCTTAGCGAAGGTCATCGTGGTTATCCGAGCTCGATGAGAATCTTATCGCCCGGATACAGGTGAGTCAAATTAATGGCTTTTTTGTCTGTCTTAACTTGTAATGTCTTAAGCTCTGGTAAGGCCAAATGGACCTGATACCCAAAAACTGGCGCGCGCGCAAAACTCATAACGGCCTTGTCTTCAAACTGATGTCAACCGCAGTAGCCAAATGAGTGATTGAGTCAACCGATATCAAGTCCACTCCAATCGCTGCAAACTCGCCCACGTTTTCGAGCGTTACTCCGCCCGAGACTTCGATTATCACTCCCCGGGCCTCGGCTCTGATCAACTTCGCGGACTCTCGGATGTCGTCCATGCTCATATTGTCTAGCTTTATCACGTCGGCGCCGGCCGCAATCGCCTCGCGAAGGTGCGGCTGATTGGCTACTTCGACTTCAATCTTCATCAGATGCGGCACCCCGCGACGCGCAAGCTCGACCGCGCGGCGCACACCGCCTGCCAGCGCGATGTGGCTGTCCTTGATCAACACGCCGTCATCCAGTCCGAACCGGTTGTTGAACCCGCCGCCCACCGTCACCGCGTATTTTTCCAGAAGCCGTAACCCGGGCGTCGTTTTGCGGGTGTCGACTATCCGTGCGGCCGCGCCCTCGATCCGATCGACGAACGCTTTTGTCAGCGTAGCGACACCGGAGAGGCGCTGCATTATGTTAAGCGCCGTCCGTTCGCCTGTCAGAAGCGCCGTAGCCGGTCCTTCGATTCGCGCGAACTCCGCGCCCGACGTGATCTTCTCGCCATCGTAGACCCGCGATTCGAGGACGATGCTGTTATCAAGGGTGGCGAAAACTGCTTCGGCGATTTCAAGTCCGCACAGCACGAAGTCCTGGTTTGCCGCGAATCGCCCCCGC
>DATLWF010000276.1:0-9717 GCA_035576605.1 Blastocatellia bacterium
AGTCACGCCAATCCAGTCGGCGATCAGTTGCGCGGTGGACCGATTCACGTTGATGCCTTCAATACCGAGCGACCGCATTCGCGCTGTCACCGCCTCTGCCCCGCCGGCAGTCCGCAACATCACGTCAGTCGCGCTGTTATCGCTGATCAGCAGCATCAACTCCATAAGGTTTCGCACCGACAGCGCGAGTCCGCCTTTGTTGAAGAGGTCCGCAAGCGTTCCGCTGCCAGGATGAAGATCGCTCTGCTTGATGTCGATCATCTGGTCGAGCTTCACTTCGCCTTTGTCGATTCGAGTCAGAAGCTGAACGGCGATCGGGACCTTGAAGGTGCTGGCCATCGGGAAACGCTGGGTCCCATTCATCGAGACTCGCCGTCCCGTTTCGAGATGGATCGCAGTGACGCCGACGACTCCGCCCGAAACCGTCGACAATCGCGCGATCTCGCGCTCGAGCCGTTGAAGCGCAGGATCGCTGCCCGTCTGCGAGGTCGTAACCGCTGGCGTCTTTACAGCGGTGGTCGCGCTCAGCGTCAAAGCCAGCGCCAGACTGATGATTGTTCGATGGCTTATTTCAAATTTCTTTCTCATTGAGATTCCTTTCGATTTTCAGGCGAAGAATCAACCGCAAACATCAAGGATACCAACAGCCTGAGAATCTGTTCAAACCAGGTACTCCCTCCGCATAAGCGCCTGGAGGTCAGGCTTTAGCCGGGTCTTTTCGTTTTCTGCCGGCGAAAGACAGGCCAAAGCCTGAACTCCATGCTATATTTCGCCTTCAAATATTCGCGTTACCGGTCGGACCTGACGGTTCAAAGAGGAGGCTGTTTGATGACTCACCGTGCTACACGTGGCAAGCGCCGCGTTGTCTTCTTGCTTTGCTTTATCGTTGCCGCACTGTGCGCGTTCGTGCGAGTTAATATCGCTTCACCCGCGGCCGCGCCCGAGTACGATGTCGTGATACTCAACGGTCGAGTCATTGATCCCGAATCCAGGCTCGACGCAATCCGCAACATCGGCATCAGCAACGGCGCGATTCAGGCCATCAGCGAGAAGAGCATGCGCGGCCGTACTACCGTTCTTGCAACCGGGCTGGTGGTCGCGCCGGGCTTCATCGATCTGCACTCGCACGGCCAGGATCAGGAGAACTATCGCTTCAAGGCGATGGACGGCGTTACGACTGCGCTCGAGCTTGAAGTCGGAACCGGCAATGCAAACCAGTGGTACGCTCAGCGCGAAGGCAAGGCGCTGATCAATTACGGCGCAAGCATCGGCCACATTCCCGCGCGAATAGCGGTGATGCACGATCCGGGCGTCTTTCTTCCAAGCGGTGACGCCGCTCACAAAGCCGCCTCGGACTCCGAGATCGAAGAAATGAAGCGGCAGATCGAGCAAGGCTTGAAGCAAGGCGCGCTCGGCGTCGGCTTCGGCATCAACTATACCGCCGCGGCGTCGCATTGGGAGATCCTGGAGATGTTCCGCGTCGCCGCAAAGCACCGCGCGCCTTGCTTCGTGCATATGCGCTACGCCGGGTTGAAAGAGCCGACCAACAGCATCCGGGCGCTCGAAGAAGTGTTGTCTGCTACGGCGATCACCGGCGCGCCCCTGCACGTAGTTCACATCAGCAGCATGGGCCTTCGCGCGACTCCCCTCCTGCTTCAAATGATCGGCGAAGCTCAGTCGCACGGCCTCGACGTGACGACCGAGTGCTACCCATACACGGCAACGCAAACCAATATCGAGTCGGCCATCTACGACGAAGGCTGGAAGGAAGCGCTGGGCATTGATTACAAGGACCTGCAATGGGTGGCGACTGGCGAGCGGCTCACGGAAGAGAGCTTCGCCAGGTATCGGAAGACGGGGGGCAGCGTCATTGGCCACGCGATCCCCGAGGAGATTGCAAGAATCTCCGTGGCGAGTCCTTTGACAATGATCGCGAGCGACGGATTGCTGCAAAACGGCAAGGGTCACCCCCGAGCGTCCGGTTCATACGCGCGTGTTCTGGGTCGCTACGTGCGCGACTTGAAAGCGCTCACTCTGATGGATGCTCTGCGCAAGATGACTCTGATGCCGGCCCAAAGACTGGAGAGGCTCGCACCGATGATGAAGAACAAGGGCCGCATCCGGGCCGGCGCCGATGCCGATCTCACAGTATTCGATCCCGGACTGGTCATCGATAAATCAACCTTCGAAGCACCCGCGCAGTACTCAGAAGGCATCACCCACGTGTTGATCGGCGGGGTGTTTGTCGTGAAAGATGGCAAGCTACAGTCGGACGTCAATCCCGGGCGGCCGATCCGGGCGCCCATTGCAAAGTAGGGTTCAGGGTTCCGGCTTCAGGGTTCAATCTTTCGATTGTCCGCATCGAGGCAAGCTAGAGCCTGAACCCGGAACCCTATCCTGAACTCTGAACCGAAAGGAGAAAGAGCGTTGCCGAAAAGCCGAAAACGTAAAACCAGAAGAGGCGGGGTCTCATCCCGCAGCACTTATTCTTCAAAGAGCAAGCCCAATCAAATGACAAAGGCGATCGCCTTCCTCATCATCGCGGCACTTGCTGTAGCCGCACTGTTATTCATCATATTTCGAGGAGCAGGGGGAGGAGGCGGCGGCTCAACGCCAACTGAGGTGACAACCGCATCCGGACTCAAGTACATCGACGAGGTCGTTGGGACCGGAGTCAGCCCAAAGACCGGCCAGAATGTCACAGTGCACTACACGGGCACTCTTGTAGACGGCACAAAGTTCGACAGTTCAGTCGATAAAGGCCAGCCATACAAGTTTCGACTTGGCGTCGATCCAGTGATCCAAGGTTGGGTGGAAGGGTTGATGACGATGAAGGCTGGCGGGAAGCGAAGGCTCATAATCCCTCCCAACCTTGGCTACGGGGTTTCAGGCAACCCGCCAAAGATCCCGCCTAACGCGACGCTCCTATTCGAGGTCGAACTACTAAGTGTGAACTAGCCGTGACGCTCCGCTGGCCTTCGACGTGAAAAAATCTCTGCTGCTGATCGGTGCTTCTATTCGTTCCCTGCTACGTTGGGCACGACAACACGTCTACGCGTGGCTGATATTGGCGCCGGTTGTGTTGGGCATCACATACTTCACGATTGTTCGGCTCGCTGACAATCTGCCCGATTGGCAGCCCTCGCCTTCTCTTTCCGTCGCGCTCGCAACGCTGTTCACCTTGAGCCTCGTAGCGCTGAGCCTCTCGCGAGCAAGCGCGGAACTCTATCACTCGCGCCGCCCCGAGTCCTACTTCGACGTTCTTCCGATTTCCCCTGCCGCTCACCTGCACGCGGCCCTGGCGACGCGCGCGGCGCGGACCGCCGTAGTAGCAGCCGCGGCATTGATAGCGCGGGCCTCCTTCGGCCAAATCCCTCTTATGCGCGCTGTTGATCTGCCACCGCTTCTTTGTTTCGTTGCGGTCACCTCGGTTTCCGAAGTGTTGGGAGCGCTGAACTGGATTCACTGGGGACACACCAGGAACTGGGGCGCAGCTATTGCGGCGTCGCCGGTGCTCCTGGTCAACGGCATCCTTGGTGGCTCGTCGCTGACGATGGTGCTCCAACCGCCAAGTTTTTCTTCTCGGCTTGAGCTCTGGCTCGCCCCGGTTTGCCTGATCTGGGTTTTGATCGTCTACTATTTCGTTCATCTCTTAAGCGCCCGTTGGCGCAGTTCCGATATCGAATATGCCAGGCGACTACAGTCGGTCGCGCGCTCAGCCGTGCGGATAGCGCGCACGCTTGAACGGAGACTCCCATCCGTGGTTGCGGCGCAACTTGCGCGCGATGTGCGACTGACGCTTCGGGCATTCTCGTCCGCCGTTTATGTAGTGTTCGCAACCGCCGCGCTGTGCACCGTAGCCCTGATAGCCGCGCTGACCAGCGACTGGCTACCTCCGGCGTTCCACAGTCCCGCCTGGCTCGATGCGACGTGGTTACCGCAGAGTATCGCAATCAAGATCGCTTGTGTATTGGCGGTCGTAGCGTTGTCATCTTTGCTGCCGGTGTTGATTGCATACGAGCTGCCGCACATGTGGCTCGAACGCGCCGCAGGTACGACGGGTCTCGACCTCTTGCTCGCAAAGATTTGGTATGCGCGTTTACTGACAATGCCGGCGCCAATGATCATCTGGTGTGCAGGCACGCTTACCGGAGCTGCGCCGTTTTACTATGCGCTCCCTTTGCTGGCGGAGTGTCTGTGGCTGTGGTGGCTGGTAAGCTCGCTGATGGCCGCGTTGTCTTTTGAGATGCCTACGCGGCCCGATCTCGCGATCATCGTAACCGGCACACTCGGATTGGCATTGGGCGCGGTAGCAGCGATACTCTGGCCCGTCGGCCTGATAGTTTACCCACAGGCGATGCACTCTCTTGTCGATCGCGGCCGCGCACGGGTGCGTTACTACCTGATCACGGAGGCTGAGTGAGTGATACATTGGTGGCAATCCAGGAGGTCACAAAGCGATACAGCGAAGTCGTGGCCGTTGACAACGTGAGTCTGTCGATATCGCGCTCGGAGGTCTATTCGCTTGTGGGCGCAAACGGCGCGGGAAAATCGACGCTGCTGAGAATGCTCGTCGGCATCACCGAGCCCGACGCCGGGCGGCTTTTGATCTGCGGGGAGGACCTCTCGAACCGGGCTCTGTCAACCAGAAGGCATCTCGGCTACCTGCCTGAGGAGTTGGTCCTGTATGAACGGCTGACAGGAAGGGAGTATCTGGAGCTGGTCGCTGGCTTGAAGGATGCCGACTCGGCGAGGATTCCGGAGGAGCTGAGCGTCTTCGAGCTTCTTCCGGTTCAGAACAAACTTGTCGGCGGATACTCTCTGGGCATGCGCAAGAAGCTGGGGCTTGCCGCCGCGATGCTGGGTTCCCCGGAGGTGCTTGTTTTGGATGAGCCTCTCAACGGCCTCGACGTCGAAATGATGCGCAAGCTGAGACACCGCATTGAGGATGAGCGGAAAAGCGGACGCGCGGTGTTGGTTGCTTCTCACGTGATGAGTTTCGTGGAGCGAATCAGCGATCGCGTAGGCATAATGCGCGCCGGAAACCTGGTGGCTGAAGGCTCGCCTGCCGAGTTGCGAGCGACGGCCGCAATGACCGATCAGCCATTCGAAGATGTGTTTTTCCACTTCGCCGGTTGAGAGTAAACAGACGATATCGTGAGATAATTTGGACGGCAAACCAATACAGTTTGAAAGCGAGCCTTAATGAGATTCAGAGTCCTTTCCGCAATGTTCCTCATAGCCGGCATCGGCGGAGCCTCGGCACAGACAGGCGCCGCCCCTGCGATCAACTGGTCTGATTCGACCCGCGATGTCTACGTAGACAATGAACTCGATCGCGGCGTGCAGGTGCTCACCGCCGACGCGCCTTCGCGGCTTGCGCTGATTTCCGCCAGGCTCGAATCTGCAGTCGTGCTCAATGTCTCCGAACATACCGTGAGCACGATTTCCAAAGACGCGTTTAAATTCGTTGCGGATCGCACGTCCGCCACTTCTGAAGCAAGCGCCGCGATGAAGGTTGTCGGTAAGTTCACCCGCGTGGACGGGCCAATCTACTCCTTTATCGCCGAGGGAAAGCCTGTGCTGATTCGCGCGCATCCCGGAGCAACCGGCGACTTGAGCATGGAGAAACTCTGGGAGACTGTTCCGGTTTGGCGCGCAGTGATGAAGAACTATGAGCCGAATGCCGGGGCGGTCGAGCTGATCAAAGCGAGCGATAAGGACACAACGGTGACGCTCGCATTCGGCACCTGGTGCCCAGACAGCAAGAACTACGTTCCGCGATTGATCAAGGCGCTGCGCGTGGCCGGAAATGACAAGATTCAAGTCAAGCTCATCGGCATAGATAATCAGTTTCGTGAACCGGTCACGACTGTTCAACCGCGACGGATCACAAACGTTCCAACCGTGATCGTCGAGCGCGGCGGACGCGAGATCGGCCGCATAGTCGAGACTCCAGCGGCGTCGACGATGGAAGAAGACCTGGCAGCGATCCTCAACGGGAAGCAGCCTGTGCATAACGGCAGATGGGATCGCGGACCAAAGCTCGCGAGTGGCAACTACTCTTATCGCGATCGAAGCGGCAAGCAAGTTGGGACCGAATCGTGGGAGTTGTTCAGTACTTCGGAGGGTGGCTACCTGGTTCACAGCCGGATAACGATTGGCGATCTCACGACCGAGGTGTTTCATCGCGTAGACGCGAAGCAGCGGCCCTCATTCACCGAGGTGACAAAGTCTCACGGCGACGATCAAACGCGCACGCGCTTCACGATTGACAACAATACCTTGACGGCTCGTATGCGCGGAAGCGTGTCCGGCGTCGTATCGCAAACGCTGGAAGTGCCTGAGCCTCTCTTCCTCTGCTCGCCATCAATTGCCGGGCAAGGCTTCATACAGTCGCAAGGAACCGATCGATATCAGATCCCCAGCTATCTCGCTCCTCAGGAATTCGACAAAGCGATGGGCGTGCTGGCTATGACGAGTTGCGAAACCAAAGGCGAAGAGACAGTGCGCGTCCCAGCCGGAGAATTTCGTGCACGCCACGTCATTCGGAAGACCGATAAAGAAATATCTGAGTGGTGGCTGCACTCAACGCTCGGCGTTCCTGTCAGAGGAATGGCTGGAGGGATCGAGTTCGTGTTGACAATGCTTGAACCGACGTCGAGCAAGTGAATAAACTTGGACTGCGGCGGCAAGATACTCCGCGCCGCCGCTTTGGTCTGGATTCGAAAAGAAAATCGGCAGCGCGGAGTACGTTGCCGCCGCAGTCCAAAATCAGCCGTCGCGCGTTTAAGTCTTCATTACTGCTCGCAATGAAACCACCCGATCCAATCACAGTCACCGACCTATTCCCCGACGTCCTGGATTCGCTGCTCGAAGTCCTGTCTGGCCTCTCACCCGAGGATTGGGACAAGCCGACCGCCTGCGCTCGATGGTCAGTCAAAGACATCGCCACCCATCTGCTGGGCGGACAGCTCGGCATCCTCTCGCGAAAGCGCGACGCCTATGCGTACTCAGGGAACCCAATTAAGAACTGGGATGAACTTGTCGTTCTGATCAACAACCTGAACGACATCTGGGTGAAAGCCGCGAGCAGGCTGAGCCCGCGCCTGTTGTGCGACCTGCTGAAGCTTAGCGGCGAGCAGGTGTGCGACTACTTCAACTCGCTGGACCCAGACGCGATCGGAGACCCGGTTGATTGGGCTGGTCCCGATCGCGCTCCGGTGTGGCTCGACCTCGCGCGCGAATACACCGAGTGGTGGCATCATCAGCAGCAAATCAGAGATGCCGTTGGGAAGCCGGGTCTCAAGGAGCCGAGGTTCTTCGCGCCGGTGCTCGACGCATTCGTGCGAGCGCTCCCTTATACATACAGAAACGTCGATTCGAAGGACGGAACCGTTGTCGCTCTGACGATATCAGGTGACTCTGGCGGCAGATGGCTTTTGCAACGCGAAAACGGCGCGTGGCAGCTTTACGTCGACGGGACGCGCCCGGCGGCTGCCGAGACCATATTCGATCAAGAGATCGCGTGGCGTTTGTTCTGCAAGGGAATAAGCAAAGATGAAGCTCTCGCCGGTGCGACCCTGTTGGGCGATCGCGTGCTTGCATCGAAGGCGTTGGAGATGATTTCAGTGATTGGTTGAGAGTGTGTCGCTCTTGTCCCGGGCCCGCTGCTTGACAATCGACTCCGCTATCCTTTATTCGATTAGTTTGGCTCTTGTGACCAGTTCGCAATAGTGAGCACACTAATTCACTTTCAAGACGGGAGATTCTGATGGCGACTAAGTACGTTTACCTCTTCGCGAACGGCAAAGCTGACGGTCGCGGCGACATGAAAGACCTGCTCGGCGGCAAGGGCGCCGGCCTGGCCGAGATGACTAACGCGGCGCTGCCGGTGCCGCCAGGTTTCACAATCACCACTCAAGCTTGCAACGCATACTACGGCTCCGGCGCGAAGTTCCCCGAAGGCATGTGGGACCAGGTCCTCGAATCTATGCATCAGGTCGAGCACGCCACAGGCAAGAGCTTCGGCGACCCTTCCAACCCGTTGCTCGTTTCCGTGAGGTCAGGCGCGAAGTTCTCGATGCCGGGAATGATGGATACCGTGCTTAACCTCGGTCTCAACGACGAAACGTTGAAAGGCCTGGCGCGTCTCACCTCGAACGAACGGTTCGCTTATGACGCTTATCGGCGGTTCATTCAGATGTTCGGCAAGATCGTCCTCGGCATTGACGGTGAGCTATTTGATCATGCGCTCGATGCGGCCAAACGAAAGGCACGCGCAAACCTCGACACCGATCTGACTGCTGACGATCTGAAACGGGTATCCAAAGAGTTCAAGAAGATTGTTCGCGACCACACCGGCAAGCCTTTTCCGACCGACCCTTACCGCCAGCTCGAAGAAGCCGTGAAAGCGGTCTTCCGTTCGTGGAACGGCGACCGCGCTAAAGCTTATCGGCGGCGCGAGAGGATTCCTGATGATCTCGGAACTGCGGTGAACATCCAGACCATGGTATTCGGCAACATGGGCAACGACTCGGGCACCGGTGTGGCTTTCACTCGCAATCCTGCTAGCGGCGAGAAGAAGCTGTTCGGCGATTACCTCGTCAACGCGCAAGGCGAAGACGTCGTCGCCGGCATCCGCACGCCTAAACACATCGACGAACTGAAGCAAGACATGCCCAGGATCTACAATCAGTTCGTCGAAGTCGCGAACAAACTCGAACGCCACTACAAAGACATGCAGGACCTGGAGTTCACAATTGAGCGCGGCAAGCTGTGGATGCTTCAAACGCGGAACGGCAAACGCACCGGCCCCGCCGCCGTAAAGGTCGCAGTCGATATGGTCGGCGAAGGCTTGATCGATGAACGCGCCGCCGTCTTGCGCGTTCCAGCCGGCGACATCGATCAGTTGCTTCACAAGATGATCGACCCGAAGGCTAAGGTCAATGTTTTGACCCGCGGCATCAACGCCAGCCCCGGCGCAGCAAGTGGCCGCGTCGTGTTCACTCCTGAAGAGGCCGAAGCGTGGGCGGCGGATGGTAAACCGGTCATTCTGGTTCGGCGTGAGACCTCACCCGAAGACGTGCGAGGAATGGACGCTGCGCAGGCTATTCTCACCTCAACCGGCGGCCCGACCAGTCACGCTGCTGTCGTCGCGCGCGGTTGGGGCAAGCCTTGCATCGTCGGCGCGGGCGAGATAGCGATCAACTACGGCAAGAACGAATTCTCGGTTAACAGCACGCGCGTTCGACGGGGTGATTGGCTGACAGTCGATGGCACCAGCGGTCAGGTGATCCTGGGCGTGGCTCCAGTCATCGATCCCGAACTTGGCGATGATTTCAAAACGCTTATGAAGTGGGCGGACAAGTTTCGCACAATGCGCGTGCGAGCCAACGCTGACACTCCCGATGACGCCTCGGTCGCACGCGAGTTCGGAGCTGAAGGAATCGGGCTCTGCCGCACCGAGCATATGTTCTTCGAAGGCGATCGCATCGACTATGTGCGCGAGATGATTCTCGGCTCGCTCGACTACAAGAAGCTCGAACGCGAGCTTGCCACACTGGAGGGCGAACTCCGTCGAGCTACGGCGCCGAAGAAAGTTGAAGAGCTCAGCCGCGCTCGTAGAACCCGGAAACAGGAAATCGAAGAACCGAGGCGTATGTACAAAGGCGGGCTCGCACGCTTGCTCAAGCTCCAACGCAAAGACTTCGAGGG
>DATLWF010000277.1:0-3740 GCA_035576605.1 Blastocatellia bacterium
ACGAACTTCCGCCTGAAGGCCGAACTACGAACTCTTCATCGTCCGGCGGTTTTCATCATCGCGTCGCGCTTGGCCTTGAACTCCGTGCCGGCCTTCCACTCCGGATACTTGGTTGCGTTCGCCACGCGGAAGCCCACCGTCATGAGCAACCGCAAGTCCTCGACAGCGCCCGAGAAATCCCAGTCTGGCTTAATCTCGTCGGAAGGCTTGTGGTAGTCGTGCTCGGTGTATTCGTCGCGCTTCTTCTGACCCCAACCAGCCGGCTTGCCAATGAAATCTATTCCGTCGTTGGGATCCAGCGCCGGCACTCCCACCTTCGCAAAGTTGAAATGGTCGGAGCGATAATAGAAACCCTTCTCGGGTTCGGGATCGGGCCTCAGCACCCGCTTCTTCTCGGCGGCCGCCTTCTGCAACACGTCATCGAGCGTCGAGTTGCCAAGCCCGACGACCGTTACGTCGCGAGTCGGTCCCCACTGATTCAAACCATCCATGTTTATGTTGGCGACGGTCTTGTCCAGCGGGTAGATTGGGTTTTCGGCGTAGTACTTCGAGCCAATCAGTCCTTTCTCTTCCGCGGTGACCGACACGAACAGGATCGAGCGGCGGGGTGGTTCCGGAAGCGCCTTAAACGCGCGAGCCATTTCGATCAAGCCCGCGCAGCCGGAGGCGTTGTCGAGCGCCCCGTTGTAAATCTTATCGCCCTTGTCGTTGGGCAAGCCTATTCCAAGGTGGTCCCAGTGCGCGGTGTAAATTACGTATTCGTCTTTGAGCTTAGGGTCGGAGCCTTCAAGCTTGCCGACTACGTTGTGAGAATTAATGAAACGCGTCTTTTGTGACAGTTCGAGTTTCGCATGTGCCTTCAGATCGACTGGTTTGAAGTCTTTTCGGGTAGCTGCCTTCTTCATTGCGTCGAAGTTCATGCCGGCAGCGGCAAAAATCTCTTTTGTCCTGGTGTCTCTGATCCAACCCTCGACGTTGACTCGCGACATATTGTTGTCTTTGGCCACGAGATCGAAGTTCTCGACGGTCATCATCCCGCGGGCCACTTCCCACGGATAACCGGCCGGCCCCGAGTTAGTCTTGTTGTCCCACTCGTGAATAACAAAGATGCCGGCCGCGCCCTTCTCGGCTGCAATCTCATACTTGTAGGTCCATCTCCCGTAGTAAGTCATCGCGCGGCCTTTGAACATTTTTGGGTCGAGCTTCGCCGGGTTCTTTGGATCAGGAACCGCCGGGTCGTTGACCAGCATAAGCAGAACCTTGCCGCGGACGTCCATGCCTTTGTAATCGTCCCAGCCGTACTCGGGCGCGACGACGCCGTAGCCAACGAAGACCATATCGGCGTCGAAGCCGGTCTTCTGAGTCACTCGCACGCTTCGGGCGACGAAATCTTCGCTGAAGCGAAGTTTCATATCTTTGCCCGATGCTTTGACCTTCATCTCGGCGTCTTGCTGGGTCGCGATACCCACGAGCGGGACCTTTTGAAAATAAGTGCCGTCGGTGTTGCCGGGCGCGAGGCCGATCTTTTTGAACTGATCGGCGATGTAGTTGATCGATAGATCTTCGCCGTGGGTTCCGGGACCGCGGCCTTCGTACTCGTCTGAAGCGAGCACTTTGATATGACTCATCACGCCGTCGGGTTTGATGACGTCAAGCGCGGTCTGCGGCGGGCCCAGCGGTTTTGGTTTCTGAGCCGCGCGCTTTTGCGCGACGCCGCTGAGAGAAAAGATCAGAACCAGGAAGACGGACAGAGTCAAGGTATGCGAGCGTCTCATCGTATAAATTCCTCCGCTTCAATTTAACTGCCACGCTAAGAAGAATGCCAGCTCTTCCGGATTCGAGAGTTGAGTCGCATCGTCTTATTGGGTCGCACTTGTAGCGATGGCGTTAAACAAGAACGGCAACGTCGCGATGCTTTGCCCGCGATACTGCGGACGAAATGCAAACATCACTATGCGACCCTTGCCCCGTTTCACCTCCACGATTGCCGCCTTGTTCGCAAGCTTCTCACCCCCAAGCAGCCAGCCTGACAACAGCAATTCGTTCGCATCGGCAAAGCGAGCTATGACTCGCGCGTCGGGACTAGTCGTTTCAAACGCGAGCGAGCCCTCGACCCAGGCGATGCTTTCATCGCGCGTTGACTCGAGCAGCGGCGCTCCGCGAGTGAGCGGACTGGTCGTATCAAGCTTGATCTTGAGAATCGAACCTGGACAGTAGAATTCTTTCGAGGGTACTCCCTCGAGCACGTTCTTCACCGGCACGCCGAGTTTGTCGATGGCGAACTGTGAAGCCTCGTTGAGAGTGATAATAGTCCCGCCATCTTCAACGAACTTCTTAAGAGTATCGACGCCAGCTTGCCCCAGGCCGCCAGCTACGTCAGATGGGTAACGATCCTTGGATAGCCCGTTTACGATCTGCTGAGAGCTCTGGGCCGGGATGATTATGCAGTCGAACCGCGCACGGAGATCCCCCAGCGTGCGTGCGAGATCTTCCGCGGACTGCTTTGTGAAGTTACCGCTGATCTGAGCGTGGCCTTTGATCTGGCTGTGGAGGTACGGTGCGGACTTGACCTCTTTGTTAACCACGATGGCGAGATGATCTCCGACGTGCCTGCCAGTTGCATCGGCAAATCGCGTGGCGCCATCAGGCGTGAGGGAAAAGTCAATCTGGTACTCCGACCGCGCCCACTCCGAAGGCCTCGCCGAAGCCTCGCGGATATCAAGCCCGGTGACGACCGGGCTCTTGCTGACCACTATCCATCCTTCCTGGAGCGCGCCGCCCGCGTCAGGCCGATCACGAAAGGGAACCGTTTCCCACTGGCCGGTATACTGATCGCCGCCGGGTGATGCGGATTTGGCTGCGGCTTCGGCTTGCTCTTTCGTGGGGTAGGGAACCTGAGTACCCTTTGCTACAAGCTTCAGCTCCAGATTCCCGGCGCGAATATCGAAGTCCGTCACGGATGAGTAATTTAGTCTTATGCCCGGCAACTCATTCTTGTATTGATCGAATACCCAGCGAGTCCATCCTTCATCCATCGAAGCTGCGTAGCTCTTATAGAGCCCAACACGAGGCTGTTGAATTTGACCGCCGTGACCGCCGTTCCATCCAGAGCCGCCGTGTTTGGGCAAGGTGAATGGTTTTTCAATTCGAATGACATCGACTCCCATTAACAATGGTAGCGTGTGTGCGGTAACGTCGTAGGGACGACGCGGCGGGCCGCCGGGATATTCACGCAAGTCCGGATAGCGCTGGCGCTCGAGCAAGGTCTTCGCGAACGCTCCGTAGGGCTGAGTCATCGGAATGATCGTAGTGCCAGCCGGATACTTTACGCCGTCCGCTTCAAACGCGGAGCCGCCATCAATCATCTCTACCTCGCCTCTGGCCAGGATAGACGCGAGTTTACTCCGGCCATCCCTTCGCCAGAAACTCTCTTCCTTTAGCGGCAGAATCAAAAACGCGAACGGCTCACCGGGTTTGCGCTCTCGCACGGCATCCTTGCCGACACGATAGAAGTCTCGCAGCCACCGTTCGCGGTAGCGCGCAGCGTTGCGCATCAAGGCAAAAGCGCCCGCCTGCATGTAATCGACAATGTTAGCCAGCTTCCACTCGCCGCCTGGCCAGACGAGCGGAAAATTGAAACTGCGCACTTTCGGGTCAACTCCCACTTGAGGTGTCAACTTCTCGAAAGGAATGTTCGTCGGCGATGCGATTCTCGCGGATGCAGTCTCGCTGAGGATTCT
>DATLWF010000278.1:0-2569 GCA_035576605.1 Blastocatellia bacterium
TGCAGTGACCGCCTGTCAGGTCGCACACCCGCTGTCGCGCCACGCGTGGGACCAGTTATAAACCGATTGGCCGCTCACGCCGAGCTGCTCTGCGATCGCCTTTGGCTTGATCTTGCGCCCAAGCATCAGCAGGCCCGCCGCTCGCGTGCGTATGTCCCGATGCTTGTGATTGATCGACAGCTGTTGCAATGTAATTTTCTCAGCTTCACTCAGTTCTACGACACACTTCATTCACTTATCCCGGCATCACGAAGGCGCCAGGATAGCGAAATTCAAATCAGTTGCCCAGGAACACTTAGTGCACAATTTCAGGAATACATTCCTCTAAAATGCTTCCATTGGACCCCAGACATCAGGCACCGGACACCTCCCGGAGGAACTCATGAAAATTGCTCAACTCGTCGTCGCAGCCACCATCGCGCTGGCGAATGTCCCGTCATTCGCGCAATCGACGCCCCTAACGGCCAACGACGAGGTTAACGCGCAATTAGCCCAGGAAAAGATGACGTATGGATATTCGGGTTCCAACGACCGGACGCGGACTGCGACATCGGGTTCTAAACCGACAGTGGTGCCGCCGCATCAGATAACCGGGGTGGAGCTTGGCCGCTACTCACTATCAGTGGTAAGGCCGTCGTTTTGATCCTGTCGAGGCTTGGTTCGGCCTGAGCTACTTGGGGGGCATGCGGTTGCGTGAGACAGTTCCCCGACTCATCTTTGGAAATATCTGTACGAACCAGCAAGTTGGCTAATGCGCTTTCATGAAGCCTGTCGAGTGACACCGGATGAGGAAGTCAGGGACAGCCGGCTGACTTTGTGCCTGCTTTCCGCACAGACCCCGCAGAGAGGGCTCAATCTGTTGGGCATAGATGTGCGTGAGAGGATTTGAGCGGCATAGGAACAATCTTCCTTCGACGCGCTTACGGACATATGCTGGTTCACACGCATGGAACTCGTCAATGCGAAGAACGGAAGCGGTCTCGTGCTTTACTTTTAAAACAACTACGAGAACAACGTTCGACATACTCGATACCGTTACTGTCTAACGCGATACATAACTTGACTGCCGCTGGAACGAACTTTACGCTCGATCTCACTGTTGGGCTGGTTATCCCGGACAGTGTGCTCACGCCATAGAGCCCCTGAAATGCCCGCCAATCTTCTCCATTGGCGGGCAATTTTTTCAACTATTGGAGCGTGGGTGTGCAGCACCATCTCTTGCGCGTTGCAGTTAGCCGATATCTTGTTTAAGCCCGCAGGCCGTAGGGCTACAGCCTCTGTCGTATGGTCCACGTTGGCAAAAGAAGCCGGAATACCCATCGCGCTGTAAACGCGGCTGTATCATAGAACGGAAACTGACGTAAGATCGTGTGGACAGCGGCGCATACTAGGTCAAGCGATCGTAACGGGGAAGTTTTCCTAACCGGATTCATGTGCCGAGGTTGTCCGAGATGATCGGCTAAACGCGGCACATCACTTGCGCTTCGCCTGCCGATAATCGCGCGGTCCTGTGCCATGGACTTCCTTGAAGGCACGTGCAAAGCTCGCGCGGCTTGCATAGCCGCAGTTGCGGGCGACCTGATCGTCAGTGTAAATGCCCATGTCAAGCTGGGAGGCTGCTTGCCTCATCCGGAGATCGCGCAAAAGCTGCGTCGGCGTGCGTCCAATGACGCTGGTAAAACGCGCCATGAAGATTGACCGGCTCTGATTGGCCGTCTTGGCGAGGCTTGCAATTGTATGATTTGCACCGGGTTCCGCGACCATTTCAGCGAAGGCCCGCGCAATTTTCGGGTCGCTGAGCAAGGAAAAGCGCTCTTCCCACAGGTTGTTCGATTTGAGCGAGCGGCGCAGCAGAGCGACGATGCCCTGCTTTAACAAGGCGCCCGTCATCGCTCCGGCTGCTATTTCGTTCGCCACCAGTTCCTGGAGCACTGTCTTCAACTGACGTTCCAGATGGTCGCTCGCGTCAAACTGCTCTCTTCCAATGCGCGCTGTTCAACGAAGTGAACGAACGCAACCGAAGGACTCGAAACTTGGCAACGCGCGCTGCATCCTCCGTCTCTCAGTTTCATCTGAACAGCCTGATCACTCTCCTCGAGGTTCAGGTAATCGGACTTTCGGAGTGCCTGGCTCGAGGTGCCCGCTTCCAATGGCTCTCCCTCGCCGAATGTCGCAGAGAATCCGCTTCAAACGAAGAGCGATTCCTGCGTTCATCGGCATATACTGTACTTGTCGTGAAACTGTCTCGCATACGTCCGCCTCGAAGCAACCGGACCGTCAACCGAAGTGGTCAGAAATTGTACTGAACATATAGCTGCTCGAACTCGATGCCAGGATTTGGCTCCTTGATGCTCGCGTTAGATAGATGTTGGAAGCGAAAACCGGCAGCATACTGCTGGCGGCTCCCAAAGCTTGCTCCCACGCCGACCATGTCTGCAAACTGAAAAGCACTGGACATCGTATAGTGGCTGGAAATTGAGGGGTGTGAAAGCAGTCGGACGCCGACTCCAGCCTCAACGAAAGGGCGAATCGCGCCACTACTTTTGATGAAACGGAAGACGGGCGTCAC
>DATLWF010000279.1:0-3731 GCA_035576605.1 Blastocatellia bacterium
ATCGGGTTGTTCGCAAACATAACGACATGACCTTTGCCCACTGGAACGTCGACAACGGCAGCTTTGCCTGCAAGCTCCGACGCACCCGCAAGCATACCGCTGATCAGCAGATCTTTTTCATTCGTATTGAAGCGCAGCACAACTCGCGGGCGCATTGCAGGCGGCGTCACAGCCTGGGGACCGAACGGCCCCTCGCCTGCGGCTTCCTCGCCCGGGCGCTGCGGCGGCCGTTGTCCGGCTTGCGGCATCGACTGAACAATGTCGGGATCGGTGAGCGAACCGCGACCAGAAGGTCTCGGCTCGAGACCTCCGGCGCCAGCACCACCACCTCCACCGCCGCCTCCGCGGCCGCCGCCTCCGCCGCCAAATCCGCCCGGACCTCCCTGCACGTTGAGCAGCGGAGCCTGGCTAAAATAGATCGGCAGCGAGTCGCCGTAGCCGTACGCAATCGGGCTCTTCTTATCGGCAAACGTCGCGCTGAAAACCGAGCCACGCGCGTTAAGCTGACGCGCGTCCTGGATCGAAACGCCCGTAGTGAGACCATAGTCGATCGGGATCTGAGCGATGTTCGCAATAGTAATGAACAACCCGCCATCCTCGACGAATCGTTGAAGATTCAACACGCCACGAAGCTCCATTCCTCCGCGCATATCGTCAGTCTGGTCCGGAGAGAACCCCAGGTTTGGAGTAATCTCGGATTGCTTCCAGGGCACCGGCTCGCCGCGCATCGGTGTGCCGTTCACGATCCCCTGGGCCGATCCGCCGACAGGCGGGAAGAGAATCACGTCGTACTTCTCGCGAAGGTGCGGCGTGTCGCGTATGACGTGATCCGAGATATACGAATAGGGAATGTGCAACCGGTCGAACTCGATTCGAAACCAACCCTCGTTCTGAGTGTTGGTCCAGGTGTGAACGATAGCGATGCGCGCGGCGGCCATCTCGTGAGTCTTAACGTCGGGTAGCTTATCGACCGCAACCGCCGTGAGACCAAGCTCGGTCACCGCTGTTTCCAGCTGCTGACGAACATCCGCAGGATTACCTTCGGTCTTGATGATGAACGAGCCGGCGCTGAACTGCTGGTCGCCGATCTTGAACGAATCCTCAGCCGCGTTCATCTTCACATCTTTCAGTTTGTATCGAAGCGTCGCCAGGGTGTTGTCAGCGTTGTGGTTGATGATGAAACCGGCTGTGGAAGCCGATCCTGCGATCTTGCCTCGCACCCGGGCGTCGCTGGTCAGCAACACCATCGGAACTTCAAGTACCGCCTTATCCGTAACTCGCACGGTCTTGACATTGCGAAGCGCGCCCAGCGTCCAGCCGGTGTCATCATACGGCCGCGGATCGTTAACGTTGTAGTACTGCGTGTCCAGAAGCATATCGGCCATGCGCGAATACGGCTGGTCCATGCGAATGATGTAAGAGCCGGCCGGAAACTTCTGATCTTTGACGGCGAACTCTTTCGTTGCGGTCTGGATTTCGACTCCCATCAAGCGAAGCAGGTTGACCGTGTCAGCGGCTTCGACCGGTCGCGGCGTGTCGCCGGGAATCACCCATGCATAAGGACCTTCGTTTGAGGCCTTGGAAACCGACCGCTTGCTCTTGATGTAAAAGTTATTCAGGAACCGGTCCTTCTGATTCGCGACATAGTTCATCGCGAACAGAATCGCCGACTGCTGCATGTTGATGTTGTTGCGGATCGACCACTTGACCCAGGGGAGTGGCGGGTTGGGACGGAACCAATCGCGTTGGGACTGCGGGCCGACGTTGCGAACGCTGGTGTCGGCGCCCTGACCGCCAAAGGTTTCGTAGAACCGTCCGATCGAGTTGTGCCCGTTTGCCACGTAGAACATGTAGTTCGGGGCCCAGCCATCATAGAAGCCGTGCGTCCATACGCCGGGCACGCCACGCTTGGTCATCTCTTCGATCTCGTGATACGCGAGCACGTGCCACTCATCGATGACCAACGGATCGAGCCACGCGTTGTAAGGTCCAGTTCCAGTCGAGGTGTACAGGAACGGGACCGATTCGTGCAGATCGTGAAGGACCACAGGATGATATTCGAGGAAGGTCTTCATCTGATTTCGAGACAACGCCAGCGCCATTCCAAGACCATCGCGATTGTTATCGTGGGCGACATACTTACCCCAGTACAGCAACGGCGGCGCCTGTTTGCCAGGATTCGCCTTTCGATAGTTGTACACGTCGACCGAACGGTCGCGGCCATCAACTTCGAGCGCGGGTGTGATCAGGACAATCACGTTCTTCCGGATTGCCTCGATCATCGCCGAGTCTTCGACGGCCAGCCGATACGCAAGCTCCATCAACATCTCGCACGAACCTTGCTCCGGCGAGTGGATCGATCCCGACGCCCAGTAGATTGCCTTGCCTTCGCCGATCAACTGCTGCGCTTCGGCATCGTTGATCTTGCGCGGGTCCGCGAGCCTGGCGGTGATTTCTTTGTAGCGATCGAGCTTGGCGATGTTCGCTTCGTCGCTGACAACGACCAGCATTTGCTCGCGACCCTCCTCGCTTCGCTCCGGCGCGGTGAACACCCGAACGCGCGGCGTCGATTTCTCGAGCTCGCGATAGTAGCGATACATGTCCTTCGTGTAGGTAAGCTTGTTGGGCGTGCCCACGACGTAACCGAGGACTTTGTCGGGCGACGGCACTTTGTCGGACGCGGGAAGATGGTCGACCAGCTCGGTCAAGAAGTACTTCTCAGTCGTGTACTCTTTGATCTTCGCGGTGTACTCCTCGTTGATCTTCGAGGCGGGCGCCGCCGCGGCTTTACCTTTGTTCCTCTTCTGCGGCGGATCGGCGGCGCGGCCGGTAGCGGTAAACACCGCCAGCATCGCACTGGCGATCACCAGCGCATACGTGCGGGTGAGTGGAAACAATCGTCCTCGGTTCATGGTGTCCTCCGTGGAGAATGGCTTTGATTACTGGAATCGTTGGCAGAGAAGAAAACTCAAACAGGGATACACAGGATGAGCAGGATAGACTGACACCTCTTCGTTATCCTGTGCATCCTGTCTATCCCTGTATAATTCTGTGAAGCTGGCAGAGCGTGCTCGCGTCCGCGCCAGTGGAAGCACGGCCACGAGCGCGCCCGCCTGACGCCTAAGACTCAAAAAGTCTCCGCTCGGTTACAAAAAATTCCAGCCCAATCCGGAAGCGGCATGCTGTCAGCAACGTCGGGGGTTTGCAAGGCCAGCTGGGAGCTGCGACCTGGGAGCGCAGGCATCCCTGCCTGCCTCTTCTGCAAACGGCTATTCTCTTTTCAGGGTGCCTCTCGCGGCGGGCAAGGCAGGCAGGATGCCTGCGCTCCCAGGCCCGTGTTTCCAAGTCGAGCTCCAGGTTCGTTGACTTGATCGGTCAAACGTCATAATCTCGCGCTTCGTGACTCGGATTGCGCGAGGTGCGCGTGTGACAGAGGTTGAGTCCAAAGAACCATCGCAACTCGGAGATCACCCGGCATATGGCGAAGCGCCTCGGCTCCCTGAAGCTGACTCGTGGGAGCGACGTATATTGCCGATGCTCAAGTCCATAATTCCCTTTAACGTCCTGCTCCCGATCTTGAAGGAGTGGTTACCATTTCATTTTGCAGTGGGTGTTAGCTGCTTCGTTGCGGGGCTGGTAGCTTTTCGAGCCAGATACCCACGTCTTCGCCGTTACGGTTTCGGCAAGTATTTAATCTACTACCTGGTTGTGTCGGCAGGCTTTTCTATACT
>DATLWF010000280.1:0-5970 GCA_035576605.1 Blastocatellia bacterium
CATCGAACGCACGACGCGGCCGCCCATTGAGAAAGGCGTCCCACTGAACGTTCTGCGCCGTGCAATCAGAGGGAATCTGACGCACCCATTGACCCTTGCCACGAGGGGTATTGCGGCTCATCCACGATTCCACGTGAGTGATCTTGCCCACCAATCCATCCTTGATCCATTGCCTTGTGTCTTTCAGGTTACCCGAGCTTTGATGTTGCAAACCGATTCCGACAACCCGGTTCGATTTCTTCGCGGCGTCGAGGCAGGCTTCGGCCTCGGCGATCGACCAGGTCATAGTCTTCTCGCAATACAGGTCTTTGCCCGCTGCGATCGTGTCAAGAAAATGACGCGCGTGACAGTGCAGCGGGCTCGCAACGATGACCGCGTCCAGGTCTTTCATATCGAGCAAGCGCCGATGGTCCGCCACGGTTTTGATTCCAGGGGCGAGGTGGCCGGCCTCTCCGTGGCGGCGCGTGTAGACATCGGCCGCGACAACGAATTCGACGTTTGGCACGTTGAGGAACTCGCGCATCAGTTCCTGGCCGCGGGCGCCAGGTCCGATGATTCCCAGCCGCACGCGATCGTTTGCGCCCAGTACGCGAGTGCTCCGATACGCAAGTCCGATCGCGGCCGCCGTAGTCGCCTGTTTTATGAACTCTCTTCGCTCGATTGGTCTCTTCATTACTTTCTCCTCCCTCGGTCCTCGCACCGGAGCGCTAGAAGGAAATCCTCACTCCGAAGCGCACTAACCTCGGCGAACTGGCCGTGCCATTGATCTGGCCGAAGGTCGCACTCGTGAGGCTGGTTTGGGGGTTGTTAAAGTTCGGGTGGTTTAGCGCATTGAACATGTCAGCCCTAAACTCTCCGCCAACGCGCTCCGTGAACTTAAGCTTCTTGAAGATTGAGGCGTCCAGATTCAAATAGCCCGGCCCGTTAAGCCCGGAGCCGTTACGCGTCAGGGTACCGAAGGGCGCATAGGTAACACCAGACGCACTGGTCAGGGTCGCGAGGGGCGTGGAGTAAACTGACGTGTCGAAATAGAGCTGACCTGGTCCCGTGTTACCGAGGACTCTCGGAGTCCCGGTCACGTTGGCTCGCTGAGTGTTACCGGGTGCGTGCAGGTTAGTCCCGCTGGCGGTGATGTCCAGCGGCGTGCCCGACTGCCGCGCGAAGATACCGCTCAACTGCCAGCCGTCAAGCGCCCACCGGGCTATGCCGTCAATGCCACGAGCGGTTGGGATGGCCCAGACGAAGCTCTGGACGAAAGAGTGTGTTCTGTTGAAGCCGGCCAGACCGCGGCTCAGCGAAAGGTTTGCGGGAGTGCTGATGTTGCCGCTTTCGTCATCATAATTGATGGCCCGTGAAAGCGTGTAGCTGGTCGTGACCAGGAGATCCCTCCTCAAACGGCGGTCAACTTTGACCTGGAGCGAGTTGTAATGGTGTGCGTTGACTGGTATCCAGGTGGTGACCGATGCGCTGCGACCGAACTTTTTGAAGAGGGGCCGAGCGGCGTTGTCATTGCCCGGCAGTCCTGCCCCCAACGCCGTCGCCGCGTTCAAGTCAAGCCGGTCCACAATGCCCCGACCCGCATTACCGACGTACGCCGCCTCGCCTGTGAAGCCCCACCACAAATCTCGCTGGATCGCTACGTTCCAGGAGTGAAGCCTCCCCTCTTTCAGATTGAAAGGTACAGCAAAGAGACTCGCGTTCTTCAGCACCGCGTTGCTGCCGTCAATGATCCCGTTCGCCGGGATAGTGAACACAATCTTATCCGGAAAGCCCGCGGCCATTGACCCGGCCGGCAAGAAGCTGTTGGTAGCGCTGAATGCATTGTTCTGCTTGACCGGGAAGTTAAAGGCGTAACTGTTGTCCGGGAACGGAATGATGGTTGTTCCGAATCCGACTCGAGCCACCGTCTTGTCATTCAGCCGGTAGGCAGCGCCAAAGCGTGGCGCGAAGTTCGTCCACGTCGAAGAGACGCCCGCCGACCTCGAGATGTCGCCGTAGCCGCCGACCAGAGCAGTGTTGGTGGCTGGATCATAGTTGGACAGTCCACCTTTACCGACAATGCCAACGAGCGTTGTGTAGTATTCGTGCCGGAGGCCCAGGGTTAGAGTCAGGTTCTTAGTGACCTGCCATCTGTCCTGGACGAAGCTGAAGAAGGAATTGTGCCGCGTGCCGGGGGTGTCAATGACTTTTATGTCACGCCCAACGCTGCTGGGACGGTCCAGCAGGAATGCCGCGAAAGCATTGGCAAGGCCATTCTGTGCCGCGGAATCGCTCGGGATTGCCGTTCTTGAACCGTTGAAATCGAAGTGCCCCCGTACGCCGCCGTTGTCCTGAATCTGGAGAAGGAAGTCACGGTTCTTGTTGATCTCTTCGCCCGCTTTGATCGTGTGATTGCCTTTGATCTTCGAGATGATCCCGGAGCCGACGTAGGTCGTCTCGCCGCGATCCCAGGGTACGCTCGCTGAAAAGCCCAGAACAGGGCCCGAGAAGCCGGTGATGTTGATTTGGGTGAGACCGCTCGAGAAGTCGTCCGTATTGACATTCTTGATGCCGACTTCATCGGAGGTCTTCAGCCCGGCCGCCTGCGAGGTCGCGACATTGTGATACCAGCTCACGCCGAACCTCGCCTCGAGGATTAGGGTCGGGTTGAAAACGCGCGTATAATTCGCCGCCGTGCTGACAGTGTTCTGAGTACCGGTGCCGGCAAAGCCGCCATTCGTCGGCCCGCCGTAGATGCCGTAGGTGCCGGGATCGAAGACGGTCGGCCTCTCATAGCTGAAGCGGTAAGAGAGGCTATTACTATCGTTGATCTGATAGTTTATCTTGACATCGAAGGCGTGCGTCGTCTTTACGCGCACCTCGTTGAAGATCAAATTGTTCTGAGCAAACGCGGCGCCCGCAATGTTAGGCCCGGGAAGGAATCCAAGGAGCTTCCTGGCAATCGGGCTGATGCGGTCAGCGCAGATTACGTTTAGGACACCGTTACAACTGATCTGCTGGCGTCCGGTGCCGTCCGAATTTCCGGTCGCCGGATCATAGATCTTGGTTGGGGCATTACGGAAATCTCCGTTATACCACGCGGTATATGGGACGGTGTGCAGGTTGACGGTGCCCAACTCATCACTGGTGTACTGGTAATCGCCAAAATAGAAAAGCTTGTCCTTCTTGATTGGTCCGCCGATGGTACCGCCCACTTGACGATAGTGCGACGGCGCCCTGGCCCCGGTAAAAAAGTCCCTTGCCTGCGAGTTGTCATTATTTCCGAAGCCGAAAGCGCTACCGTGAATCGCATTCGTGCCCGACTTGAGCGTCACCGTGGATACCGCACCCCCGGCACGTCCGAGTTCAGCATCGAAGTTGCTCGTCGTTACGCTGACGCTCTCGATGGCATCGGCCGCAGGAATCAGCACTTGAAGAAGCCCAGTCTTCTCGTTGTCATCTACGCCCTCAATCTGGACGTTATTCGAGAGGCGTGATTGGCCATTGACCTTGGACTCCAGGCTGTCCTGGGAGTTGAAAAACTGCGAGTGTGGGCGCGATGGGCGAGTGCTACCCGGCACGGTAAATATCAAGCCCTGGAAGTTCCGGTTGAAACCGAGGGGTAGTTCGGCAATCTGTTTGCTCTCGATCAGCCTTCCTGTATCGGAGCGGTCGGTCTGCAGCGCGGCCTCCTGCGCCGAAACACTAACGCTTTCTGAGACGGAACCGGGTTCGAGTTGTAGGTCCCTGCGAACCGTGGTGTTGACCTGCACTTCCACTGCCGTCTCGGCGATTTTCTTAAAGCCCGCTTGCTCAACTTCTACCCGGTATGTACCCTGGGGTAGATTGCCAAAGACATAGTTTCCACTTTCATTTGTTGTGGCTGAACGCTTGATGTTGGTGTTCACATCCACAATTGTAACGGTTGCCCCGGGCACTACGGCTTTGTTAGTGTCGGTTATGGTGCCCACTAGCGTGCCATTGACAGCCTGGGCATGGGCTGAACGCAGCGCGACGACGTGACCTAAAGCCGCCGCCAGAACAAGAGTCATTATCAATCTTGGTAGATGCTTTGCCAGTCCCTTCATGATTTGCTCTCCTTGGTGAATCCTGAAGTAGATTTTCAGTCCTTGCGGAATCTGACTTGAGCGGCAGATCTCGCTTGAGAAAAAAAGATGCTTGTTCTGAAAACTCCGGAGTTCCGGCTGAATCTGACGTAGCACGGCTCTCCGGAATTCAGCAGTGGAACTGCTTCCCCTTTGAAAAAGCCCGTCTCGCCTTGGTGCGTGGTGCGCACAATATACCTTCAACCAATTGCAGTCAAGGTCTCGGCGGGCCCTTCGAGGCGCAATTAACAGTTGGAGTCGTGTGCGGACTATTCATCGATACCATTCTGGCAGGTCGCGAGTTGCGTCGCTGGAGTTTGCGAGGCCGGTTACCGATCAGCCCGACCATCCGCATCGCATGTGGAATCTCCACATTGCGCATGAACCAGCGCCAGACGTGTCCGCTGCGCAGATTCTCCGCGCTAACCAGCGTGATGCCGAGATTGATGGCTATCACATCCTGATCGATCCACCCGGTGTTTGGGTTGAACGCGTCGATGAAGCCATAGTGGCCCCAAATGCTCTCGCCGAATTTTTCTTTCATCGCGCTGAGAGCCGGCACACAGATGTCCGGCGCGAACATCAACGAACCACCTGCCGCCGAGGGTACGACCGTTCCGTCGATGTCTTCGTCCCGAGGAGGTCCGCCCCATGCCACGTAGCCTTTAGCGCTGTCCGACGCAGTGATGCCCCATATATCTTCCGAGTAACCGGGAAACTCTTTCGATAGATCGATGCAAAAAAGTCTATGTGCTCGCGTGGCCCGAATCGAGTTGTCAAAGTAATTGACGTTGGGAGACTCTCTCTCTTGACGGCCCCGATAATCAACCCATGCGTGCGAATACTGATGAATGAAGAGCGGCCGCGCGCCGGCCAGATACGAGTAGCCTCCATACGTGGTCCAGTCACGCTTCCATGCCCACCACGCTCGCGGCACGATACGATGTGCGGGCGAGCCGATAGCCAGCAGGTAGATTATCGTCATCTCGCTGTATGTGTCCCAGACCGACTTGAGAAAGCCGCTCTCTGGTTTCCATCCGTGAGATAAGAGCGCAGGATGTCCGTTCTGCATCCATTGAAAATCTACGCGCTCATAAATCTTCGTAGCGAGCCGCACGATCTCAGGATCTGCGCGAAAGAACTGCTTTGCGGTCAGCACGCCGGCGAGCAACAACGCGGTGTCAATGGACGAAACCTCACTATCCCATCTGCGCTCGCCGGTTCCGGCGTCCATCCAGTGATAGAACCATCCGTGAACATTGGGAGCGCGTTCGACGAAAAAGCGAAGCGTTATTCGTACGCGTTCACGAGCTTCACGTGGATCGACCCAGCGGCGCTCGGCGGCAATGCATAGCGCTGTAAGACCGAAACCGGTGGCGGCGATGCTGGCAATGTGGCGATGGGAGTCATCGTGCGGCGACCCGTCTGCGCGCACGCGGTCAAGCACCAAGCCAGTACTCGGGTCGGCCTGCTCCCAGAAGTAAAGGAACGCGCGATGCGAGAGGTCTTCAAGAAACGATTGGTCGGCGGCCGATAGCGCATAGCGCCCGACCGCCCGGGCAACAGGCGCGTTGTTGATCGCGCAAACAAGAAGGAGCAGGAAAGCGAGGACACTGTTTGGCTTAACGAAGAGATGTATTCGAGATTTCACAATTTGAAGTGGGTTGATCGTTCATACTGGACGTACAACAGGCTGACCCTTCCCCCGAGATGGGCGCCGCCACTCCGTAGGAGTGACCTCTCGATAGCACCGCGATCTCCATTGATTCTATCACTCAGTAGGAGTGACCTATGTGCTTGACGCGCGCGGGATGGCCCTCCGGAGCAGGTAACTCCTACGGAGTACCGGTCATTACACTGCCCGGGTGCTATCGAGGGGATACTC
>DATLWF010000281.1:0-6809 GCA_035576605.1 Blastocatellia bacterium
GTGGCCATTTCTCAATTGGAGGGACAGACAATGCCAGAGGTAACAAGTCACGCACCGGGATCGTTTTGTTGGATTGAGCTCAACACCAGCGATCCGGCTGCGGCAAAGAAGTTTTATTCCGGTCTGTTTAATTGGCAGGCGGAGGACACGCCGGCAGGTCCGGATATGGTGTACACGATGCTCAGGATTAGAGGTCTGGAAGTCGGGGCAATGTGCGGCTTGCAGCCGGAGCAGAAAGCTCACGGCGTACCGCCACACTGGATGTCCTATGTTTCGGTCGAGAGCGCCGACGACGCGGCAAAAAAGGCGGCGTCTCTTGGAGGCACGGTGCTGGCCGGCGCATTCGACGTTATGGATGTTGGACGAATGGCGATCATCCAGGACCCACAAGGCGCCACCTTCTGCGTGTGGCAACCGAAGGCGCATATCGGCGCGAAGCTGGTCATGGAGACCGGCACGTTTGGATGGGATGAGCTTTGGACGACCGATACGACAAAGGCCACCGAGTTCTACACCAAGCTCTTCGGTTGGGGCGCCAAGGAAAGTTCGGCTGGAGCGCCCATGGCTTACACCGAATGGCAGAATGGCGGTCAGTCGATCGGCGGTATGCTGCAGATCGCGCCGGAGATGGGACCGGTCCCACCGAACTGGCTTCCTTATTTCATGGTCGAGGACTGCGACGCTATCGCCGAGAAAGCGAAAGCGTCAGGCGGGAAGCTGTTCATGCCGCCAACCGACATTCCAAATGTCGGACGATTCTCGGTGATTCAAGACCCGCAAGGGGCTACGTTCGCGATCATCAAGCTAACAGGCCCGCACGCGTAAGCACTCAGAACTCGTAGGGGCGGTCCACCGGGGGACCGCCCTGCTTCCTGGCCGGCAATTCCACCCTTTGCTGTAATCCGAAGGCTTAGAAAGTGTAAGACGAGAACCCTGTAGCATGCTCGTGGTCAGGAAGGTGGGCTTGCCCCCGCTCTAATGACAGTGCCATCAAGCAAGAGGCGGCAAGTCACCCTTATCCGACCACGAGCAGGCATAGAATGTGTCGAGTGCCCGATTGTCCAGATTTGGATGACCTTACGCACTGTTGTTGTCAGATCTTTGAAGATAGTGCGTGTTTATGCGGGCTTCGCTGCGCCTTCGCTTACCCATTCGATTCCTGGGAAGCGCTCTTCAGCGAAGGTGATCGCAGCCTCAAGTGACATCAGATTCGCAATGATGTTGGGGAATCGGCCCGGTGAGCCCGCCCCCTCGTAGGCAAGAAAGAAGCATGGAATCGCTTGATTCTCGGCGATTACATCATCGTCCTCGTAGTCACCAGTTCCCAAAGTCTCGGGACTGCTGAGCACTCGAACTCGAACCGGTGTTTCGTGATCGTAGAGCCATACGCCTTCCCGAACGATCGGTAGTTCGTCTTCCACTGTACTCATGACAACCTAACGAATCTTTTGGAGACACGCTGGCGGAACGGCGTTCCGCCAGCGCGTCCTCAGAGAATTACTTCTGCGAACTCGCCGCGTCCACCGGAGCACCCTTGCCTTTCCGGCTGTGTTTGTCGAACCACGCCATCAGATAAAGCTGCTGCAGCAACTGATGCGATGGCCGGCGCCAGCCGTGATATTCATCGGGCATACGCACCAACAGCGTATCCTTCTTGAGCATCTTCAACGCGCGGTAGAATTCCTCGCTCTGCCTGATCGGCGTTCGCAAGTCAGACTCTCCGGTCATCACCATCGTCGGCGTCTTCACGTTCGCGACATAATGCAGCGGAGAACGAACCGCGTACTGCATCGGGTCCTCCCACGGGTATTTGTCGAACTGGTAGTACCAGCCCGGACCGTCCGTAGTCCCGACAAATGAGTGCCAGTTGATCACCGGTCTCATCGAAACAGCCGCCGCAAAGCGATCCGTGTGGCCGACTATCCACGCCGTCAACACCCCACCGCCGCTGCCGCCGCAAACGAAGAGGTTCTTGTCGTCGATCCAACCTTTTGCGACGGCCGCATCGACGCCGGCCATCAGATCGTCGTAGTCCTTCCCCGGATACGAATACTGAATCCCGTTGACGAAGTCCTGACCGTAGCCGGTCGAGCCTCGGGGATTGAGGAACAGCACGCCGTAGCCGTTCGCCGCGAAGTTCTGAAACGACCAACTGAACGCCACCGAGTACATGGACCACGGCCCGCCGTGAATCCACAACACCATCGGGTACTTCTTCGACGGATCGAAATCGGCGGGCTTGATCAGCCAGCCTTGCACCTTCAAACCGTCTTTGGAGTTGAACCAGAGCTCTTCAGCCTCGCCCAGCTTCACGCCCGCAAGCACGTCTTCGTTGACGTCGACGAGCTGCTTCATATTCGCCGCGTCTTTGACGTTGAAGGTCACCAGCGTGCCCGGCTCTTTGAAACTCGACCGGACCGCCGCGACCTGGCCGTTGTTGGCCATCGAATAACCTTCGAGGACGTGAACGCCGTCGGTGATCTTTCGAACTTTTCCGCTAGTCGATGCGAAGTAGATGTGCGAGGAGCCCGATTCTTCCATGTCGTAATACACGCCTGATCCGTCGGTAGCCCAGCGGATGCCGCGCGGGGAGCTTGGAAAACCGCCGGCCCAAAGCTTCTTGTTGCCTCCGGCGCTGTCCATAAGGTAGAGGCTCGCGACATGATTGGTGTAGTTCTTCTCATCGTAGCCGGTATACGCAATCCATCGGCCGTCGGGCGATACTTGCGGGCCGCCGTCGGGACCTTTGCGGTCGGTTAGCGGCTTGACATCGAGAGTCTTTAGATCAATCGCGTAGATCTCGCTGTCTCCGCGCAAGTACTCGGCATCGGGCTTTCGAATTGCCGAGACGTAGATGGTTTTTCCATCAGCCGACCACTCGGGACTGTTGTGATTGTATTTGCCCGTGGTGATCTGGCGAGGCGTGCCTCCGAGCGCCGAGTCGATCGTGTACACCTGGGTGTTGCCCATCGGCAGCGGGCCTCGTCCGTCAGCCGCCCAGGCCAGGCGATTGACGATGACAGCAGGTTTTGCCCACTGCGCGTTCCGCGGGCGTTCAGGCAGCTTGACGGCGAGGATCGGATCGTTGTCGGGCTCGAATGCATTGAACGCGATCCACTTGCCATCGGGCGACCAATTGATTGCTGACGGCGCCTGTTCGAGATGGGTGAGCTGAGCTACCTCGCGCGTATCGACCCACAACACGTGAAGCTGACTTGTTCCGTCGCGGTCCGACATGAACGCGATGCGCTTGCCGTCGGGCGACCAGACAGGCTGACTGTCTCGCCAGTTCCCGCTGGTCAGCTCGCGGACTCGCGTGCCGTCGACATCGACGATCCAGAGGTTGCTCACGCGTTCGTCTTTGACCTTGTCGATCCACGACCGAGTGAAAACGATCTGCTTGCCGTCGGGAGAGATCGCGGGACCGCCCACGCTCTCCATATTCATGAAGGTCTCTTTGTCGAGTGTGCCGGGCGTGCCTTTTTTCGACTGGGCGAACGCGCCAAGGCACAGTGAAACCAGAAAAAGCCCCATCAGGGTGGAGCGAAAAAGTTTTGTGATCATGTGGTACCTCCTGGGCGACTCTTGGGAACTAGACCGAGTCTGTTGCGAATTCGGCTTGTTTTGGGTGATTGCCCTACTATTCCACTGCGGCGAGGCCACAATATTGCGTCGGCGGGTTAGAGTCAAGGCGTCCTCAGTTGCCGGGTGTGTGCGTAAGCCTTTTCCATATTCTCACTCTCCGCGTGGGTAGGACTTCCAGCCCAGTCTACTTGTGAAACCACGTTCGAATTACTCCTCGAATCCCACCCACGGGAGTGGGTGGATCGTTGAGGTCCGGCCTAAAAACGAACGCGACTCGATCGCTTCTTTGAATCCCACCCACGGGAGTGGGTGGATCGTTTAAGTCCAGCCTACACGAGAGCCGACCGGTGCCCTTTGTTTTATCATCGCTACCCCTTACGGCGCGACGGATGGAGCGGACGAAAAACGGGAATCGCGGCACCCTCCTCTGCACGCTGGACTAGAACCCGGTGGCATGCTCGTGGTTGCGAAGGGTGGCTTGCCCCCGCTTCCGCAAGATTCCGGTATCACAAGAAGAGCGGGGGCAAGCCACCCTTCCCGACCACGAGCATGCCAAGTCTTGAACGATCCACCCACCGCCCCGTGTGTGGGGTTAGTGCCGCTCGGGACCCGCTCTGACCGCCCAACGATCCCGAGTAGCCATCGCTTACGCCGGGCGACTCAGGTAAGAACGAAGAGGCGGAGCGATTGCCCTTCGCACCAGCGCGTTCTTTGCTTTCCACTCTGAAGCCGAATCCATCTCGACCAGAAATCGAACCCCGCCTGATTCCATTGTGGCTATCGGAACTCCGTCACGATAGAGAATCCGATTTGCAGCGAACGCCGAAACTCGATCTCCCGGCGTGATGATGCCAACCAGGTTCAAGGGGTCGGCGGCGCTCACACTGACCAGTGTGCCTTCTCCCGGCGTGCGGCGCATCGCTCGCAGCATCCCAACCGCTTCAGGAAGCGCAAACTGCTCGCCGGAAAAACCTGATATGAAGCGGCCGCCGCGAATCTCGCCGCGTGCTTCAAGACGGTGATAGGTCCTCAACAATTCGCGCCAGGGCAGCGCTACGTCTTCGCGTTCCAGCACTCGCTTGAAAACAACCCCGTATCTCCGCAGCAGGATTCGAGCGATCTTCTCGACTGCCTCGCGATCGTATGAGGGGCGGCCGTTCGAAGTCTTCGCCTCGCGTGAGAGCAGCGACCAACGACCGGCGTTCGCCATTTCATAAATTGCCTCGCGGCGCTTGCGTTTCATGGCCGAGTTGGTTCGCTTGCTCGACGGAGTGAGCAGTGCCCGCAGACCGGTGAAACTATCGGCGGTCACCAGCCCGCACGCGACCAGTTCGCCGAGCGCGTCTTCAATCTGCGTGCCCAGCAGCGAAACCCCATCAACCAGATCGGTGAAAAACGAGGCGCCGCGTTTCACGAGATACTCGTAGACCGACGCGGCAGCCGATGTGAGATTGATCTCGCCTATAGCGGGTTGAGGGAACAGCGGCGCCCACAGCGACAGATTCTTTCTGTTTAGCAGAGCAATCGGCGTCGTCCGCACTGGACCCGACGACTTCAGGCGCTCGGGACCGGGCTTTGGAGTCGTCAGCCGCGCCCACATCACTCTTCCCGACAAGCACAGCGAATCGAGCGCCGCCGGATCGTAATCAGTCACTCGAGATGGAAATATCTCGCCTTCCCACGCCGCAGCCGGCGCTTCGAAGCCTTCGAGCTGATCAATCAACCCAGCGACCGCATCGGGGCCTTCGACCTGATGATCGGGCGCGAGCTTGTGCCACGCGAGCAGAAAGCGAATGAAATCGGCGCTCGACACCGGCTCGATCTCTTGCCGCAACCGATTCAGCGTGTAGCTGTGAATCCTCGCCAGCAGACGACGCGCGCACCATTCGGTCTCCTGAAGTCCCGGCGTGAAGCGCCCGCGAAACACAAAGCCTTCGACTTCCAGATTCACCAGCGCCTCTTCAATCACATTGAGCTTCAATCCGAGCGAATCGGCTAACGCTTGTGCGGTCACCGGGCCGAGCCCTTCGAGCCGCCCTCGTATGATCTCAACAAGCGCGGATTCACGGCTCCAATTGGCTTCTGCCAGGACGGTCGGCGCCACTATTGAAGGCTCGGTCTTTGCCTCGGGAAAGATAACGTTGAGTTGAGGCAATCGCTCCGCTGCTACCCACAAGCTCGGTCCAGCGACGTTCAGAGTACCGGCTTCAGCCGGCGTCCCTTGAGCCGGCGTCTCTTGAGCCTGCGGTACTTGCCGGCTAAAGCCGGTACTCTGAACGATACTCGGACTCGTGTGAAAAACCGCCGCGCGCCGATCCGCTGAAAGCTCGCCGAGGAAATGCTCCCATCCTCGGCCTTCTTCCGGAGTGATGAAACCAAGCTCGACCAGCGCGTCGTGAAGCTCGTCGGCTCGATCAACCTGCGGCCACACTTCTTCGCGGACTCGCTCGATCGCGGCAAGATCCAGCGCGCCGAGATCTGAAGCCGTCTCCGGATCAAGCCATCGCCGTCCGGACACCGCGCGTGTCCTTCGCTCTTCAAGCGGCGCATCGTCGAGAAACGCATACGGCCGCGCGTTCAGAATCTCCTGGGCGAGCGGCGAAGCTTCGACCACGTCGCGGGCAATCAACGTCTTCTCGCCACGCTCGATCGAAGCGAGCAATGCTTCGAGACCTTCGATGTCCATCGCTTCTTCGAGGCAGTCCTGAACGGTCTGCTGCACAAGCGGGTGATCGGGAATCTCGAGGTCGCCGCCAGGCAGGTTCTCACCACAGGCAACTTGGTCCGGGAAAACGGCCGACAGCAGATCGTCCGCGAACATCCGTTGAAGCTGGGCCGGAATTTTCTTGCCACCTCGACGGCGCGGAACGGCAAGGGCGCGAGTCGTGTTCCATCGCCAGCGTATCTCAAACATCGGCGCCGCGCACAGTGCTTGAATCAGCAACGGTCGCACAGAAAACGAACGCAGGTAATGAAAAACCTCATCCAGCGCGAAGCTATGAGTCGCGCCTAGCGACAGCACGATCGCGTCTTCGGTCGCCGCCGCCTGCAGCTCGAATTTGAACTTGCGGCAGAAGCGCTTTCGAAGCGCCAGCCCCCACGCGCGGTTCAACCGGCTTCCAAACGGCGAGTGAATCACCATCTGCTGCGAGCCGCTCTCGTCGAAGAAGCGTTCGATCACCAGCGTCTCCTGCGAAGGCATAACGCCGAGCGCGATCTTCACG
>DATLWF010000282.1:0-24055 GCA_035576605.1 Blastocatellia bacterium
TGAGGATCTGATTCACTTTTTTCTGGATTCAAGAGTGAATTCCAGTGATCCTCGGTTCGAAGTCGCGCCAGTCAAGCGGACAAATTGGGGACGTGCCTTGAGCAACTTCTTAGCCTTCTATAGAATGGCGCGTAGGCCTCATTCGTGCAGAGGATCCGCTTTTACAATGCTCAAACGCGTGATTCACAGCTGGGACCGTAAGCTCTCGCGCAGAGACAACAATCGGGTGATCAGACCGTTTGAATGGGGTACAGAATCGCTCGATCCGCCAGAATTCACCGACGGTTCAATCGGCAGCGGTGGCGACCAGCGGGATGCAATCTTCAGATTCAACGAACGAGCGATCTCAGAAAGCCATCAGTTCTTTTCGTGGGACACTGTGCCAGCCTTTCGGTTTGAGGATGGCTGGGTCGCTTTCCAGAGCGCATTAAGAACGCCGTTCGTCGAGAACAACACCGCATACGCCCGGTACTTTCCTGTACCCGGACAAGCAGGTGTTTCGAATGGGTCGCGCGCTAACGAAGTCGCGCGCGCCCGCGGGCGTGCAGTTGTCGTGCTGCCTCATTGGAATGCGAAGGCCCACGAGCACGTGGCAGTTTGCGAGTTGCTCAACCGCACTGGTATTGCAGCCCTCCGTTTGAGCCTGCCCTATCACGATCGGCGAATGCTGCCCGGTTTTGAGCGCGCCGACTACATGGTGAGCGCAAATCTGGGCCGAACGCTCCAGGCAAATCGCCAGGCGGTACTCGATACGAGAGCGGCCGTCCATTGGCTGGCGGCGCAGGGCTACGATCGGATTGGAATCGTTGGAACGAGTCTTGGCTCCTGCATCGCGTTCCTGACTTTCATTCACGAACCGCAAATAAGCGTCGGTGTTTATTATCACGTTTCAAGCTATTTCGGGGATGTGGTTTGGGAAGGACTCACTACCGCACATGTGAGGCGAGGGCTCGAGGGGGCGCTGACCCGCGACGACGTCAGGAGAGCGTGGCTGGCGATTAGTCCGAATGCCTATGTCAACCGATTGGCGGGAGATGAACGCCGCGGCCTGCTAATCTCGGCTCGATACGATCTGTCATTCACGCCGGAGCTTTCGCGATTGCTGTTTGAAGAATGCGACCGCCACGGCTTGAAGCTCGAGCGGGCGATAGTACGTTGCGGGCACTACACCCTCGGACGTGCACCGTACAAGTACTATGCTGGCTACCTGCTGGCTAATTATTTCCGGAGAAATCTTTGAGGTCTGAAAGGACGGCTTTCGAAACCGTGAGTTCGAGTTAAGAACTCCGGCGATTCGGTCGCGTCAGCGCGAGGCGTCGACCGTTCGCCGCGCCCGGTGTTGCTAACAAATGCCGTCGGCACTGGATGGGATGCGATCCATATTTGGGTCGCCCGCTTTGGCCAGGATCGTCCGGGTCGTCCTTTCAACCTTGCGTTCTTCCTGAGATCTCAGCTCTTCAGGAAGATCGATGCTCTGTAAGCGCTGTCCAAACCGAACGACATGAACCAGCTCGTGTATGAGCACATAGGTCAACAAGGACCGCAATCCCAGATCTAAGTCGCGCACGGCACCCAATATGCGATGGTCCTGAAGGCATATACGGAAGAGATCGCCCTCCTTCAAAACCACCGAGCCTGCCTGGCGCCTGAAGGCATAACAGACGGTTTGGGCAAGTGCCGTGTCTGTGACTTCGGATGAGTCCAAAGATCGCAGCGTTCGGACTTCGTAAGGCATCTGCAGCCACTCTCTCGGAGCGACACGGTAATAGTCCGATACCAGACTTGCAGCGTGCTCGCGCGCACCGGTGACGATCTTCAACTGAACCGGATTGAAGCAATCCTGACGGGCCACCCTTACTGTCTCCCCGTAAACTGACGATGTGAAACGTTCACCAGAAAATCTAAGGCTGCGCGCGAACGGAAGTCAAGAAGCCCAGCGGCCCGCTATCTTGCCGCGCTGTTTTCTGTCGTGCTAGTATTCAAGTGATTAATCATTCCTATCGGAGGGTTCCGGTGTCATGCCTATTTACGAATATATATGCGAGAAGTGCGGCTCCCATATCGAGGTGATTCAGAAAATAAGCGACGCGCCGCTAAAGCGATGTGCCAAGTGTCGTGGCAAGCTCCAGAAGACCGTATCGCGCACGAGCTTTCAGCTAAAGGGCTCGGGCTGGTACGTCACCGACTATTCGCGGAGCGGCGCTCCCTCAGGCAAAGGCGCTCCCCCGGGAAAAGACTCTCCAGCCGGTAAGGACCAGAAGGAAAAGGCTTCCGACAAGAAATCTGAGACCGTGCCTTCGCCGGCCGCCTCGGGCGACAGCGATTGATCAATGAGACGCTATCGACCACCGTTCGAACTGGGGCCGGCCGTGACGCCGGCCTTTTCTCTTGCGCTAGATTGGCGTGCAGGACATCATTGAGTTGCAAGGCGGTGATCGCAGTTCGTTCTACCATCGAGTAGCAAAGCTGGCCGTTACTCTTTAGCTCTGTGATAACCAACTTTGGCGAACTTGGAAGCATCTTAAGAATGCGTTTGAAAAACTATTTTGGTGAACGACTCGTAATAGCTAGGTGAAAGGAGTCAAAGATGGCTAGCTTCCGCGATCCCGCGAGGACATTCGAACCGATCGAGGTCATCGAGCGATTGCTTGAGATCACGGATTACTTAGGGCACGAACCCGTGCTATACCTATCGTCAAGCAACGACCTGGCAACATATCTGGACTCGTTTGGCTTTGATATTTACAGCTTGACGGCTGATACGAATGCCGCGTTTGGGACTGCAACTCGCAGCGTCTTGATTTTACCCAATGGCAGTCGGTCGCACGACAGCCTGACGGCCCACTAAAAAGAAGTTAAAAGTAAGAAGGCAAAAGGCAAAAGTGAGCCTTCACTTTTGCCTTTTGCCTTTTGCCTTTACTCAGTCTACCCGCGCTTTTGTCCTTTTCTCACCTCGGCAGGTGGTTTCTGTAATTCCAGAAGATCACTCCGCAGAAGCTCAGCCAGTCGTACATCCCCGCTGCTTACGACCTTGCGCTTCGACACCGCGGCTCGTCCGAAGACCGGTAGAGGCGCCAGTTGTCCCGCCTTGCGTGCGCGCAAAGCTGTCCGGTAGCGAGATTCACGCGGGTTGATCTCGTAGGCGGCACGGAAGTGCTCCTGCGCCATCAGCAGGTTTTCCTGCCGCAGATAAATCAGTCCGAGATGATACAGAGCTGCGTCGAACTTCGGGTCCATCTCGACGCAACGGCGCAAGTGCCGCACCGCAACTTCGGTCCGTCCTTCCTCCAGATACGCGCGACCAACGAGGTAGTACATTTCAGGGGTCGGCTTCAAGCTAAGAGCGCGCTTCAAATGCGTTAGCGCTTCTCGAACTCTACCTTCGCTTACAAGGATTCGTCCAAGCCCATAATGCGCGGCGAACGAGTTCCTTCTGATCTTCAAAGCGCGAGCAAGATGTCGTTTGGCGGAATCGAGATCGCCGTCATCGCCACAGATTACACCCAGCATCAACCGAGCAGTATAGTTATCCGCTTCCTTGTGTAGCGCGCGCTCAAGATAAGCGCGAGCGAGTACTGGTTTGTTGACGCGGAAAAAGTGCTCACCGACAAAGAGGGCAAGAGCCACGTTTGCCGGGTCAAGCACGAGTGCCTTTTCGAAGTAGCGAATGCCACGCTTGGTGTTCCCTTCGACGAAGAGATCGGCGCCGGTGTCCAGCAGTCGCGCGAAAAGATCAAAGTTTTCGCCGCCGAAGCCGCCCAGCATGTATTCGATTCTCTTATCGAACTCTTCTTGTTCGCTTGCCTCTTCGTAGTGCTCTGCGATGCGGTCGCGCCACAAAGTTTCGAGCTTTCCGCCTTCCACCGCGCCGCGCTCAGAAAGGTGCTCAACCAGCGCGTCGAGCATAGCGTGATCGTACAAACCGCTGGTCGCCTGGCGATGAACGAGGTCAAGCACCAGTTCCAGCCGATCCTGGGCGCGTTCCAGCTGAGATTCAAGTGAACTGATGCGTTCGAGGAGATGTTCTTCGAGAGTCGGTCTGAGGAGGCTCTCGATGCCGCCGTACGCCGCAGCGGTGGGAGTGCTGGTTATTATCATCAGGCGCGCGCCGCAGACCACACACAACTCGCGGTTATACGGATTTTCATGACTGCATTGCTGGCAGAGTATCATCTCTTGTTACTTCTTATTAAGCCTGCATCGTCTTTGCGAAACATCCTGCCCTGAAACTCGCTCCAGCAGCCGATTCTACGTCTCGCTTCTTGACCCGAAGGCGCTCAATATTGATAAAACCCCTTACCAGTCTTCCGGCCAAGCCATCCTGCATCGACGTACTTCTTTAATAGCGGACACGGCCGATACTTCGAATCATCAAAGCCATCATATAACACATTCATAATCGCGAGGCAAACATCCAGCCCGATTAAATCCGCGAGCTGTAGCGGACCCATTGGATGATTCATCCCGAGTTTCATTATCTGATCGATTGCGTCGGCAGTACCGACGCCTTCGTACAGCGCGAAGGCCGCTTCATTTATCATCGGCATTAGCACACGGTTGGAGATGAACCCGGGCGAATCGTTGACCTTGACCGGCGTCTTGCCCATCGCTTCCGCCAAGCGGCGCGTAGCCTCGAAGGTTTCCGCTGACGTAGCGAGGCCGCGAATTATCTCAACCAGCTTCATCACCGGCACCGGATTCATGAAGTGCATGCCGATGACACGGTCGGGCCGGGACGTTCCCGCCGCAAGCTTCGTGATCGAGATCGAACTGGTGTTGCTCGCCAGTATTACGTCCTGTCGCACGCTCTGATCAATCCGCCGAAACAGATCCAACTTTACGGTTAGGTCCTCGGTGATAGCTTCAATCACAAAGTCCACATCACGCAGGTCCATCGACTCCTTCGTCGGCTTGATACGCGAGACGATCTGTTGCTTTTCATGGTTGGCCAATCGTTGTTTATCGACATCGCGTTGGAGGCTCTTGTCTATAGCCAACATGCCGCGACCGAGGAACTCGTCCGTTACATCGTGCAAAACCACTGAGAGGCCGACTCGTGCGGCGACCTGAGCGATCCCGTTCCCCATCGTTCCAGCCCCTATCACTCCTATGGATTCGATCACGTTACCTTCCTTGTATTGAGATCATAGCACCGCTCTCGTCCCGAGAACGCGACGAGCTCCCCTTTTCGGCTCTTGCTGTCAGTGCCTTGCGCCGCAAAATCGGTAACCCTATTTGGATGGCGGGCCGCCTCTCAGCTCCACCAGGTGCTTCCTGACGCTATCTCGGTCCGGCGCGTCCGGCGGCGCAAGCTCGAGATATTTCTCAAACTCCGCCTCCGCTCTTGAAATATCCGTCAGAGCTTCGTAAGTGAGACCAAGTCTCAGATGTATGGGGGCAAACCAGCGAGGAACATGTTCGAGAGTCTGTTCGAACATCGCGCGCGCGTCCTCATAACGGCCCTGATCGAAATAGAACTGGCCAGTGTGATACCAGGCTACAGCGCGCGGCGAGATCTCGATTGAGCGAAGCAACTGTTGTTCGGCGCGCTCAAACATCTTACGCTGTCCGTAAAGCAATCCCAGGTTTAGATGGATTGTTGCCAGATCGTGCCGCGTCATGGTTCCTTCCGAAACGGCGGATATGCCGTCTTCGAGATACCCACAGGCTTTATCCAATTTGCCCGACATTCGTGCGAAGTAACTGAGGGTCAGGTATGCAGTTGCGCAATGAGAATCGAGGTCAAGCGCAGTGCGCGCCTCCGTTTCCGCCTCGCGCGGCTTTCCCGCATCGTAGTAGGACCGGGAAAGCAACACATGCGCAAGCGGCGCGCGAGGGCTTACTGCGACGCTGTTTTTGTAGACGGTTACGGTGTCATCCCAAACGCGATTCTGCCTCACGAAAACTGCGCCCCAGACAAGCATCAGGACAGCCGCCACGGTGGCCGCTACGACTCGTCCCCGAGACCCGAACCAATCGCGCGCCGCCAGCCATTCGATACCCAGTGCTATCGCCAGACATACGCCAATTGACGGCGCATAGAGGTATCTCTCCTGGAGCAGATACGCGGGTTCGAATTGTCGCAGCGACGCAAGCGCGGGCGCCAGCATCACGATGAACCAGACGGCTGCAAACGTCAGTTCCCTTGATTTTAGCAGCGCTACGCCGATCGCGATCGCTGCCAGCACCCCGATCGGCGCGAGGAACAATGCGCTGCCTGCCGTTTCAACGAAATCAGTGTAATGCTGATAGCTGTAGCCCCAGGGCACAAGCATCAGCCCGAGATACTTCAGAATTGCCAGCGGAACGGTCAGCAATGACGGTACCAGCGGGTAACGCGGCTGGCCGCTAAATACGAGGGTACTGAGCGCATGATAACGCATCAGAAAGTAGATTGCTGTCGGGATAGCGAATAAGGCCATGAGCCTTAAAGCGCGAACCAGCCTATTCGTGAATGACGCCTCTCCTTTGAAGTGGAAGAGTTCGCAGTACGCCACAACCACCGGTAGAGCAATGGCCGTCTCCTTGCTCAGCAGGGCAAGGAAGAAAAATCCCAACGCGCAGCCGAGCAAGTACTTCCCACCCTGCTTTCGAAAGCGCAGATAAAAATAGAACGCAGGCAGCAGCAGCAATGTCATAAGCGGGTCGGTTACGCCCGACACCCATGCTACCGATTCCGCGTGAGCGGGGTGCACGGCGAAAAACATGGCCGTAAGTGCTGCGACCCAGTTTCGTTCGGTAATCTCCCTCGAAATCACGAATACCAGCAGAGTCACCCCCGTGTGAATCAATACGTTAACCAAATGCCAGCCCCAGGGCGCAGTCCCGAACAACGCATAATTGAGTGTGAACAAACTGCTGAAAATCGGCCTGAAGTAAGGGTCAACGGTGAAGATGATATCAGCGGCGGTGAACGACCACACGCTGCTCGTGAATGCGGCCGGCAGGTTGCCGAAGTGTTTGATGAAGGTATTGCCTAAAACCTGCTCCAGATCGTCGGAAGCAAAATGGTTCCAGAGCGCGTTGATTGACGTGATCAACGCGAGGATCACGGGGACGAGCGCGTAAACGCCCTGCCATTTGCCGAACGCGCCCGGGCTTTCTGAAGCTTCGCTCTGGCTTCGTTGCTCGGACTCCGTCTCAATAACAGCGTTGGCGCGACTTGCTGATCCTTTTGAGCCGGGCGACTTCCGGGATGACTGTTGTGTTTTGGGCATTTCACTCAGAGAGGCTGATTGAATACTGCATTCGATTGAGAACCCGGTGCGTAGTTACAAAGAGTCGCAAGGCTGTGCATCCCGGCAGTCATTCTAAGCAGGCGGCAGTTCGAAGCGCAAGATTAGCCGCGAGGCACGGAGAACTCAAGGCTGAGGGGCGTCGACGAATCTCGGTTCTTGTCAGGCTCGTTTGAGCTTATAATGGACCACGAGTTCTGCTTCAAGCTGTCGACAATTCGAAGTTGGGAGGAAAGGATCTTATGAGGAAAATCGGTTTCTTAATGATATTGATGGCGCTAACCATAGTTGCCGGCGCGAAGTTGAGTGCGGCGCGGCCGTCAACGCCTACCAGTGCCTTGCTTGAAGCCCTCCCCGATGGGACAGGGGTGGTCGTAGTAGATTTTCAGAAGATTGCGGGGAGCAGCCTTTGGGCTGCGATCAATGCCCAGGACAAATTCAAGAGCGCGATCGACAAGGCTCAGTCCGAGATGTCCGACCTCGGGGTGAAGTTGAGCGATGTGCACTCGGTCGCGGTGGTTTTTCCTGCCGCGGGCATGAATGGCACTGCAATGGCTTTGGCCGGCGGATTCGAGCAAACTGATTTGCTCACGCGTCTGCGGGCAAGCGGCAAGGTTAAGCTCACGTCGGAGAAGTACAAGGACTTCGATATCTACAGGGCCAGATCAATACCCGCCACTGTTCCGGCAAAAACCCCGTCCGGGACCAAACCCGCCAGTGCCGGCGTAATTTCCAGCCCGAAGGACGACACGGCGTTTGTCTTTTACGATGCGAACATGCTTGTGACCGGCAATTTGGAGGCAGTCCGCGCTTCGGTTGATGTAAAGACCGGTGCCAGACCGGCCATAACGCAAAACGCCAGGCTGATGGACGCGCTCGCACAGAACCAGTCGGCCGCTGTTCGATTCGCCCTTGCGCTTACGCCGGCGATGACGAGCGGGCTTCAGTCGAGCGACCTGCCGATGCCGGAGCTTTCTTCGATTACCACGGTCTTTGGGACGATCGACGTTGCGTCCGGCATTGATCTCACTGCCACGCTGCGCAGCGACAACGCCGAGCACGCGAAGGCGATCGCTGAAAGACTCAATGGGTTGCTCACAATGGCCAGAGGTTTTCTGGGTTCGATGAGTGATCCCAAGGTGGCGCAGATTGCCGAAGCACTCAAGACAGTGAATGTCACCAGCGCCGACACCGATGTTAGAATAACCGGCAGCCTGCCTATGGAGCTGTTGAACAGCCTGCTCTCTTCTTCCGCCAAAAAGGGGCAATGATTACTGGGATGTGACCGGCCTTGCCGCCGTTCTTGCAGCCCTACCGCAAGCTCGAGGCAAGGCCGGGCTTATTCTTCAATGCCTCGCGTCCCTGGCCCGCCTCGCAACTGTGATTTAAACAGCGGCTCCCTTGAGCTCGACAACGGCATTGAACTGTCCGAGACTGGTCGCGGCGCGATCGGCTTCGGCTCGAACCTCTCTTTCGCGACGTCATTTCCTTAAGAGGTCATGGCCCTTACCTGTCTTGTAGCCGACTTGAATTCGTGGCGGGCTGCGGTATAGTCTTGGCCCGCGTATGAACGTTGAAAACAGAATTTCGGTCGAGGAAGCAAACACCGGGTTCTACCGCGCGCTCGAATCCGGAGTTCTTGAGCGGATGGATGATGTTTGGGCGCACGACGACTGGGTGAGGTGTGTGCACCCCGGATGGGACTTGTTGACCGGATGGAATCGCGTGCGCGAAAGCTGGGAGTTGATTTTTGAAAGCGGTCAGAAACTGCGGGCGACCCCTTCCGACGTATGGGTTCACATGGATGGGGACTTTGCCTGGGTAACCTGCACTGAAAACATAACGGTGTTCAACGAATCGAGCTTTGACTCCAGGCTGGCAACAGCAACCAACCTTTTCGTTCTTCGGGACGGCCGCTGGTTTATGGTCCATCATCACGCGTCACCCATCCCTATAGTCGTGCCTGACGGTTCTACCGACACCATTCAATAGCTCCGACAATAGCTCCGAGTTTTCGGAAGAAAATCCAGAAATTCAGCTCCAATAATTTGAATTAAAGCCTGGTTGAAAGCCTCCTCAGTTTGTAACTGAAATAAAGCCCGCAGCTTAGAAACCCGCTCGCGATCCGCCCGATAGAGGAACCGCGGTTGCTTGTATTCGTGTCAGACGTTGAGAAGTGTGCCAGCCCGTTCAAACCGATCACCTAGATCAGGGGAAAGGAGACCAAGATGACAAGACGTATTACCAGTTTATTGATGCTGGCCGCCATGTTGACATCTTCAATAGCAGTCAGCTACGCGCAAACCGCAACTGCTACGATCGTAGGCACCGTTCTCGATCCACAGGGGGCGGTTGTTGCCAACGCCAACATTGTAGCCAGGAACGTGGACACCGGCATCGAGCGGAGTACGAAATCGACTTCAGAAGGATTGTACAGGTTCGGCAACTTGCCGCCTGGCGTTTATGATGTGCGTATCGATGCCCAGGGCTTTTCCAAAGCAGAAGCCAAAGCTGTCAGACTCCAAGTGGGAGAACAGAGGGATGTAAATTTCGCCCTGGTTGTCTCGGGAACCACGGCGACTGTGGACGTAACCGCAAGTGACGTGCTGGTGGAAACCGGGAAGACAGATGTCTCGAGCGTCATTGACAGCAAACAAGTTGCTACCCTTCCTACAACAACAAGCTTCAACGGCATTGGTGGCGCGGCCAACGATTACCAGGGACTGGCAACCATCGCGCCGGGTGTTAAGTACGACTTCACCACTGTTTCGAGTGATCTCATCGGGCCGGGTGCGGTTAATGACCGAGGAATCCAAGTCAACGTTGACGGCGGCACGATATCCGATCAAGTCGTTTCGACGCGCGACTCGCTGGGAGCGTCGGTTGAAGAAGTGAAAGAGTTCCAGGTGCTGACCAACAGCTACAATGCAGAGTATGGTCAGTCCGGCGGCGTAGTACTCAACGTAATCACAAAGTCCGGAACAAACGGCTTCCACGGCGATGGACATTACTATACGCGGGGACGGAACCTGACGGCATCGAACTTCTTCTACAACACAAGTCCGCCGGCCGAGTTTCGCCGAGCGCCGTTCCACAAGTATGAGGGCGGATTCACCGCGGGCGGGCCACTGATAAAGGACCGAACGTTCTGGTTTACAAGCTTTGAGCAGACGCGCCAGGCGACGCCACTTCAGTTGACTCCGCCTGGAGGGTCGATCAACCTGACGGTGCCAACAAAGGAAGTGCTGTGGTCCGTGAAAATCGACCACAAGCTTTCGACTAATAACAGCATCACGGCGCGCTTCAACGAGCAGCGGGACTTGCAGGACAACTTGCTTGTGCAGATTGCCAACTTTGCAGCGCCCGAGTCGCTTGTTTCTCAAGTAGTCCACGATCACACGCTCAATCTCTCGTTGACCTCCACCCCGACGGCACACATAGTCAACGAAGCGAGATTTTTTTGGCATCGTCTTTTGAGTGCGACACCAACCAAGACCGACCAACCCGGCCAGCAAGGGGCGAACTTCTATGTTGGTGCGGCGTTTTGCTGCCCGCAGGGCGCGGACCAGAACCGCTATCAGTACATCGACAACCTTTCGTGGACGCATGGGGCGCACACGATCAAAACCGGCTTAAACATAAGCCACTTCCCGTACTTCTCGCTGTTCACGCAGTTCCACGACGGACTGTACAAAGGTTTTCCGCACCCGGCGCCTAACCCGGGACTTCCAACTCAGTTCCAGGTCGGCATCGGACCGGCACAAGTGAATGCGACCGATAACATCTACGGCTTCTATGTTCAGGACACCTGGAAGCTCAAATCAAACTTCACCTTGAACTACGGGGTACGCTATGACGTTGAAGATGGGGCGTTCAAAGGCGGAACGATCAAGGCCGACGTGAAGGGCGGTTGCGTGCAAGGCAACGGCATCGTTCCTGCCTGCTCGTCGGACCACAACAATTTCCAGCCTAGAGTGGGTTTTGCATGGAGCCCGCATTATGAGAGCGGTTTCATGCACACGATTTTCGGCGATGCGGATAAGTCGGTCATTCGAGCGTCATTCGCTGAAGTCACTCAGCTCGCGTACCTCAACGTCTCGCTGGACTCGCTGAACTTCGACGGGGTGAACCTCTTCACCACGACGTTCAGACAGCCATCGGTTCTGGCCTTCTTCCCCAACCGGCCGCCAGACAGCCTTCTCTCTTCTCTGAGGGCGCCGGGTTCCTTCGGTCGAGTTCGTCCGATCTCGAACGATCTGCGCAATCCGGAGGTTCGCCACTTCAGTTTCTCGATCAGCCGTCAGATCGGGCGAAACTTCGTGATGGATGTCGGCTACATCGGGGTGCTTGGATATGGACTGTTCGGTGAGCGGGACCTTAATTTCCCGATCATCAAAGCAGACCCGAGCCATCCCGGCTTCTTCTATTTCGGCAATAGACCGGATCCGCGTCTCGATGCAGTGCGAACAAACGAGAACTCGCGCACGTCCGCTTACCACGGCCTCACTGTGAGCGCTACCAAGCGGGTGTCGCATCACGTCCAGTTCCAAACCGGCTACGTCTATTCGAAGCAGCTTTCCTCATCGGAGGACTTCTTCGGTCTCTCGGAGCCGGGTGATGTGACCAACATTCGTGCGGAGCGTGCGCTTGCGCAGAGTGATACGCGGCATCAAGGCAACTTCGGTGTGCTGTTTGATACCGAGAAGCTTATCGAACAGCGGTTTGTCAAACACATCGTCAATAACTGGACGATCGGGGTGATCGGACAGCTCCAGTCAGGACGGCCTTATCCCGTCTCGACCGGAGACGTTCCATTCGCCACCTCGGCGTTCTTTGGCGCCGGCAACGAGAGTCAGCAGCGCCCGAACGTGCTGGCCGACGGGACACTGGTTGCGACCAACATTGCTTCAGCTTTTGGAACGAACCTGAACGTGAGCCAGACTGGTCACGCCGTGTGCCATTGCCCGCAAACTACGTTTCTCGCCCCGGCGGATGCAAGCGTACTCGGTTCTATCGACACTTTCACGGGCGACATCGTAGACTTTCAGCAGGTTAATGGTGACCTGGTGCGTAACGCGGGCCACGGCTCTCCGTACTACCGCTTCGATATGTCGTTTACCAAGGCGTTTCCCATCCGGGAGAAGATGCGTCTCGAACTGAAGGCAGATGTGTTTAACATCTTCAACCATCCGCTTTTCTTGTTGTTCAACACCAACGACGTGCTTAGCCTGATGGCGCCCAACACGGATCCAAACTGCCGCGGGTGCCTCAATGCGCAGACGGGTCGGTACATCGGCGCTGATGGCCGGGCGCTGAAGATTCAGGATCTGCAGAACGGTCGTGTCAGCCGCGATCTTCAGAACGGGATTTTCGCCACGCTCAACGCCTCCGGAAATAGAGGACAGGGCATCGGCGATCCGGCAGGCACCGACATATCGCGAACGGTTCAGTTGTCACTCCGATTCAGGTGGTAGCGAGCCTGGGGCAACTGCGCATTTCTCTTCGTCAACCCAAAAGAGGCGGGCCATCACGGCCCGCCTCTCGGGTCAGTACGGCGAGCGGTGTCGAGAGTGAGTGGATAAGCCAACTGACGACGACGCGCGCGCTAACGCTCGCGGTACCGACTACGCAGCTCCGCTATTTTCTGCCGCGCTAGTTGAGCATCGTCGGAGTCAGGTTTCTGCTTAAGGTAGATCTCAAGCTCGGCAACTGCCTCGGCGATCCGATTCCTGTCTGCATAGAGCTGGCCGAGGTAATAGTGGGCAATCGCAATATCGCTTCCGCCCAACGACAGCGCCCGCGCGAATTCGTCTTCCGCTTCGTTCCCGCGCTCAGTCTTCCAGAGCGTGATGCCCAGATAAAGATGCGCCAGTGGCGCGCTTGCGTCGAACATGACAGCCGTTCGAAGCGGCGGCTCCGCACGCAAGAAATCCTTCCTGCGCACATTGGCGATACCCAGGTTGAGCCGGGGATTGAACGCTTTGGGATCAAGAGATATCGACTTATCGAGTGCTCTGATAGCATCGTCAATCAGGTCAAGCTTGATGTACGCCACGCCCAGGTCGTTGTATGCGTGAACGTATTCGGGGTATATCGCAATCGCCCGTTTCAACTCCTCCACGGCTTCTCGCGTCTTGCCGCGGCTGGACAGTCCGACCGAACGATCGTAAGCCTGGCGCGCTTCCTTTGGAATCGAGCCGCTTGCCTCTCGCGCCGAGACGGTGTGACGCCCGCTCTTGAGCCGCGTTCCGCTCTCCTCTTTGGGATTGAGGTACACGCTTATCGAGACGACGTCCGGGGAATAGCGAGTGATCTCGACGCGCTCGGTGGTTGTGGAATAAGTGCGATCATCAGAGGGAACGATGATCGTGTATATGCCGGTTCCGAGGTTGCGCACCTCAAAGTTGCCGGTCGAGTCTGTGAAGCTGTCGCGTATAAGCTCGCCTTCGGGCCCTTCGAGTCTGATCTTTATGCTCTGCGACGGCGATCCGTCCGGCATCGACACCCGAGCCTTCAGGCTCCGGTTGCGCTGGCCAGATGCTCCGGTGGCGATCATCGTTACGGCTAGCACAATGGCCGCGCATTTGGCAATGAGTGCTCGGTCTGGAATGAACATTGCGCACTCTCCGGAATTAATCTGCCGCCTGCTTTTTGTTATGGTACCGCACGCCGCCGAGATAGCCAAACCTGTCAGCCCGTTTGCTTGCGGACGCTCCGCGGTTGAACTATGATCGCTCACGGAAACATCGATCGGGCCCACCCATTATCGCCATCCGAGCCAGGGAGTAAGGCCATGCCGAAGTTCAATATCACGATTCCCGTCTTGTTGTTTCTCATCCTCTTGTCAACGACGGTGGTGCGTTCAGCCCGACAAACACAGAACGAACCGGTCCGCATAGGCATCAACCTGGTCACGCTCGACGTCGCAGTCACCGACAAACGACGCCGCCCGGTTCACAACTTGACGGCAAGGGATTTCACGGTCCTTGAAGACGGGGCGCCCCAGAAAATCGAGTCTTTCACGCCGGGCAGCCACGTTCCTGCACGTACCGATCAAAAACCTCGAGGCGATCAGGCGGAGACCGGAGCGAAATCCGACCGACAACCGGCGGTGCAGGGCACCAGCGGGTCAGGTCGGCGATTCGCCGGCTACAGATTCATCAGCATTGCAGTTGACAATACCAGTGTTGAGGCGGCAAACCGCGATTCGGTCGAGCGCGCCTTAACTCGTTATTTGCGAGAGCAACTCCAGCCCGATGATCTCGTAGCAATCTATTCGATAACCAATTCGCTTGCTCTTGTTCAGTCCTTCACCAACGACCGAGAAAAACTGCTCAGAGCCGCGAGCAACGTGGCCCGGGGCCAGCTCGCGACCGATGCGGCTACCACGCGCGAAGAAGCTGCAAACGAAGTCGAGCGCGCCGCGCGCAGCATCGGCACCGGCTCACCAGTCGAGATGGCCGATCGGGCATCAAATGCAGTGTTCGAAAGCTACAACGACGTTTCAGACTACTTCCAGGCGCAGTCTCTCTTCCGCAGCCTACGCGCAATCATAGACGTCCAGCGCAATCTGACTGGAAACAAATCCCTAATCCTCTTTTCGCAGGGCACGCTTCAGGCCTCGTCAGGTTACGCAGTTGAGGGAGTCATATCCGCCGCGAACGGCATAGGCGTTTCCATTTACGTTGTTGACGCCGGCGGATTGTCGGTCGGCGAAGCACCCCGCGGAATCGATCCGCGAGGCAATCTCGGGCTGCCGACCAAACAGCGGCCGGACATCTATGGGGGCGAAGATCCTACCCGCGTGCGTGACGGCGAGAACGGTCTCGAACGTGCCCTCAAACGAACGCTTGCGACAGCACAGCCCGACCGTGTCGGAGTGCTTGCTCGATTGTCGGATCAAACGGGCGGCATCGCAGTCACCAACAATAACGATCTATCAGCCGGGCTCGAGATGATAGACACAGACGCGCGGGCGCACTACACAATTGCTTATGTACCGACGAACCACGATTTTGATGGCCGGTTTCGCCAGGTCACGGTCAAGCTCACAAACCCCGATTTAAGCGTTCGCACTCGACGAGGGTATTACGCGGTCAAGTCGGAGGCGGCGATCACCGAAGAAGCCCCGGTGCGCAAGCTCGCGTCTGATGTCCTCGCAGGAGCAGAGTCGGCATTCGCTCTCGAAATGGCGGTCTCATACTTCCCGCGCGGGCACTCCGCTTATCTGGTCCCGGTGACGATCAAAGCCCCGGGCGCGGCCATCTCGACCCAGAGAAAGGGCGATCGCTACTATTCCGAGTTGGATTTTGTGATGACTGTGAAGGACGCATCTGGCGCAGTTGTTTCGAGCTTCGGGCGCGCTTATCCGTTGGAGTTGAGCGAGGAGCAGACCAAAGAACTCGGCGAGAGCGCGCTTCCTATTCGGCACAACGTGCGGCTTGCACCGGGCACCTACATTATCACTACAGCTCTCCGGGATCGTGCGAGCGGCCGCACGTCGGTTGCGCGCAGAGGGATCGCCCTGCCCGCTCTGACCGACGGGCCTCACTTGAGTTCAATACTTCTAGCGCAGCAGACCGAACAGCTCGCGGCTGATTACCCTGCTGCGCAACTGGCCCGCGACGTTTTGGCTTTTGGGCAAAACCGCATCGTGATGCTCACCGACAATCGATTCACTACCGCGCAGACTCTCTTGCTTTTCTTCAGAGTCTATCCCCCAGCCGCAAGCGCGGCGCATCCATCGCTCATCGTCGCGGCAGGGTTCTTCAAGGATGGCAAGGTGGCGCATCGCACACCGACTGTCCGTGTCACTCAATCGTCCGCAACGTCGGACTCGGGCTTTCCAATCGCCACGCCATTCAAGTTGACGGAACTCGAACCAGGCGAGTACACAGTAAGAGTCGAGTTGGTAGACGAAGTTACAAAGCAAAGAGAAACCAGGGAAGCACGCTTCACGCTGACAAAGTAGGTATGAGTCGTCAGCCTTGGGGTCCCCCACCAGTTAACCTGCCACGGCCTTACGGGTTTGAAGGCCGGAACCGAGCGCAGCCCAGACCTTCATCGGTTCAAATATTTGGAAGGAAATCCAGAATTTCATATAAATCGAGAGACCGAGATCGAATTAAGATACTTTGAATACTTCTAAGTGCTGTAAAGGCGAGCATTAGAGCCATCCTGGATTCTGGGGTATCTTGGAATATTCTTTGCTCGGTGTTTGCTCTTGTAGTTCAGTTGATAGTTCCTCACAACACAAGTAAGATCGCGCATCTTTCGTAACCGGGCTTTCCCCAGCTGGTCGGGCGGCAAAACGTCATCGACCTCTAATCGGTAGGAAATGTTCTGGAACCCTTTCAAGAAAGTCGTACTTCCCCGACAAACAGAGTGTGGCGCCATTGTAAGGAAGCCGCACTCACGCACGGATATCGTCTTGTCTGGCCGAGCCTGACTGAGCCTCGGGAGAAAAGTCTCTGTATGTTTGCTTCGTCAACGACCTAACCTTCATAGGAGGATGCACATGAAAAGTTTCAAGTTTAGAAGGGCTGTGACGTCAGTGGTAACCGCGCTGATGGTGATGGCTTCATTTGCCGTGCCGCTTCCGGCTCTGGCACAGACTGCAAACACGGGTGTCATAACCGGCGTCGTCAAAGACTCAAACGGCGCGGTCGTCCCCGGTGCGACGGTCAAGGCGATCAACAAAGCTACTGGCGTCGAGCGCAAGACCAACACCAGCGATTCAGGCGTCTACGAATTGACGCAAATGGTTCCTGCCGATTACCGAGTGGAGGTCGAGGCTAAGGGGTTTGCCAGGCTTGCGGCCGAACCCGTTACCGTCAATGTGCTGCAACGCACTACGCTTGATCTGGATCTCAAGCCGGCCGGAACATCCGAGCAGGTTACAGTAACCGCCGAAGGCGCGGCGCTCGTCGAAACGGGAAAGACGGATGTCGGAGGAGTCATCAACCAGAAGCAATTGGAGAGCCTGCCCGTGAACGGACGCTCGTTCGCCTCTTTGGCAGTGCTGATACCCGGCGCGACGCTTGAGCCATCGTTTGACCCGACTAAGGCGAGAACGGGAACGTTTTCCATTGGCGGCTCGACTGGCCGCAATCTTAATATCACTGTTGACGGCGGCGACAACAAAGACAACGCTGTTGGCGGCATCCTTCAGAACTTCACGATGGAGGGCATTCAGGAGTTCGCTCTCTCGACTCAACGCTTCTCCGCAGCCAACGGGCGCTCGGGCGGCGCCCTGCTTTCGGTAGTCACGAAGAGTGGATCGAACCGATTGAGCGGCTCGGCGTTCGGCTTCTTCCGCGATGACAAGTTCAACGCGAACGCGCCTCAATTGCTCGCTGACGCAAACGCGGGTCTGTTCCCTGACCCCGCGGACATAATCAAGCCACCATTTCAGCGGCAGCAGTTTGGCGGATCAATCGGCGGACCTATCATCAAAGACAAGCTGTTCTGGTTCGGCGCTGTCGAGCACTCGCGCGAGCGCGGCAACTCAATCGTACCCGGGTCCATTTTCAACCAGATCGTGTTGCTCGAACCGCTGGGTTATAAGGCGGTCAGATTTCTGCCACAGCCCTATGACGATACGCAGTTCCAGCTTAAGGGCGATTACCACCCGTCGAGCGATCACTCATTCACTCTTCGGTACGCGCAGCAGAACAACAAGTCCATAAACGATCAGGCAGGCTTCCTTACAGTCTTCACAGATCTGTCAGGTGGCGACAAGCAACTCAATGATCTGCACAGCCTGCTTGGCTCGTGGACGTGGACTGCAAGCCCGCACGTGGTCAATCAGTTCACGTATCAGTGGTCAACCTTCAACAATCAGATCCTCGCCACAACCGATCTGAACAACCTGGTGTTCTCTGATGGCCTTGCCGTGGGGCGCAACGGCAACGTGCCGCAACAGACTCTTCAACGTAAGCACCAGTTCCGCGACGACCTGACCTGGAGTCACGGCAATCACGGGTTGAAGTTTGGAGCTGACTTCGTTTACGAGCCGGTGCTCGGCGGCATTTTCGCTTTCAACTCCGCGCCCGAGTTCGATTTCGTTGATACCGCACAAAACATTGCCACCGACAAGGCGACTTATCCCAAGGGCTTCTTTACTCCTGGCTCGGTCGGCGACATCGCGCTATCGGGTGGCGATCCCTCCTTTGATCTTGTGAACGGCGCTAAGCAGTTTGCTGCGTACGTGCAAGACGATTGGAAGATCAGGCCTCGGCTGACGCTGAACCTCGGCGTGCGCTACGATGTTGACATAGGCTTTGTGGACTCGAAGCACCAGGAACAAGGCAACCGGGTGTTGAAGGCGCTCAAAATCATCGGCAATCCGCTCGGGTCAAGAGTGGTTAAAGATGACAAGAATAACTTCTCACCTCGCCTAGGCTTCGCCTGGGATATCAAGGGCAACGGCCGTTCGGTGGTGCGTGGTGGCTACGGCATCTACTACGATCAATCGTTCCTGAACGTGCCGTTGTTCGCTGTGCAGCAGGCTAATACGGAGATATACGCAACGTTCTTTAACGATGCCGACGGATTGAGCCTGGCCTCTGCTCCGCCGCCGATTCCTCGACCGCTTACCAACCCTGCAATCGGTCTTCCGGTCCGCGGACGGTTGATTGATCCGAGTTTCGAATCGCCTTTCTCTCAGCAGTTCAACGTCGGCTTTGCTAAAGAGATAGGCACTAACATGGCGCTCGAGTTCGACTACATCCATATACTCGGTCTGCATGAGTTCACGCAAATAGACGCGAACCCGCGTATTGGGCCGCTGCAAAACGCGCAGCGCACAAGCGCGAGTCCCCCTCGACTGTTGACCCCGCAGTTTAATGCGCATTCGGCGGAGATGATCGCTGCATTCGGTCAGACGAATCCGTTTACCGGAATCCGCGTTGCGCAATCTGATGGGCGCTCGCGCTACGATGCTTTCACTGTGTCGTTCCGCAGGAGGTACTCGAATCACTTCCAGTTGAACGCTCATTACACGCTGTCGCGAGGGCTGGCCTGGTTCGGCCAGATTTCGGACTTCGGCGTGCAGCCGCAGAACCCGTTCAACAAATTTGACGCGGCAGAGAACTTCGGCCACACGGGCGAAGATGAGCGTCACCGTTTCGTGGTGTCGGGGGTCTTTGACCTGAAGTGGGGATTCCAGCTTTCGCCCATCGTGCAGCTTGCGTCAGCGAGGCCCTACAGCATTTTCCCCGACCCATCCACCGGAGCTGGTGGCGACATAAATCGCGACGGTGTCCTCAACGACCGCGAATCGCGCGATGGAAACGACCAGCACCACTTGCCGCCGTTCACGGAGCGCGGCGATAAGTTCTCGCAGGTTAATCTGAGGGTTGCCAAGAATTTCAAGTTCCGCGAACACATGAACCTCGGACTCTTCTTCGAGGCGTTCAACATGTTCAACACAGCGAACTTTGGCAACTCGTTTGACGGGACCAAAGGCAGTCCGAACTTCAAGAAGCCGATCAACTTCTTCGGGGCGACTGGCTTCTCTGAGCCGATAGGCATACCGTTCCAGGGGCAGTTCGGGTTCCGCTTCAGCTTCTAACGGGGCGTGATACTCTTCGTTGACTAGCCGGGGCTTGCCTAAGCCCCGGCTATTTTGCTTACATCGGTCCACTCGAACAAACCGGAGGCGTGTTATGTCAAAACAAAGACGTCATTGCATCGCGTCTGCTTTGGCCGCAGTTCTGCTTGCGTCGGTCTCGTCATACGGTCAAAGTTCGCACACGCTTCAAGGCAAGGTAATGTTGCCCAATGGCGCTCCACCGCCGAACTCGGTGAGGGTTACCCTGACATTCAACGGGATGAGCGTGTACGAGACGTTCACTGACCTGAGCGGCCGGTTTTCGTTTACCGGGCTGCACCGGGGCATGTACCAGCTCAGCGCTGAAGGCGATGATCGAATGTTCGAGACCACCAGAGTCAATGCGGAGATCGCTGCCTACGGCTCTGCCCCCCAGACCTTCACTCAGAATATTCAACTGCGCTTCAAAGCAGGTAAGTCGGTCGCACCAGCCGGAGTGACCTCGGTTGATGCGTTCGATCCAAACGTGCCGCAGCGAGCGCGAGAAGCTTATGAGAAAGGTCTCAAGCGAGCTGAGGCCGATAAGCCAGAGCAGGCCGTCAAGCTTCTTCAAGAAGCGATTGCAGCTTACCCGCAGTTCTATTCCGCTCACGTCGCGCTCGGCGAACAATGCGACAAACTTAAGCGATATCCGGAGGCGGAAGCGGCTTATCAAAAAGCTGTCGAGTTGAAGGGCGGCGCCGCGGCAGCTTACGCCGGACTTGGAGTCGTTTTGGTCAAACAAAAGAAGTACACCGAGGCCATTCCGCCGCTCCGGCGCAGCATTGAGATAGACAAGCAGGTTTCGACGCCATATCTCTTCCTTGGTCTGGCCGAAATGATGACTGGTGATTATGAGTCAGCAGAATCCCATTTGTTGCGCGCCTACGAGATCGGCAAGCCGACGATTGCGCACATTTATCTGGCGAATCTTTACGACCTGGAGCACAAACCAGCGAAAGCCATCGAGCACTTGCAGGCCTTCCTAAGAGAAAACCCGGAATCGCCGAACTCGGTTCAGATCCGAGAAGCCATCGAAAAGCTTCGCAGACAAGTTGCGAACAAAAAGTGATCTCCGTCGGTGCGTACTCGGGAGATCACCCACGGAAACCTGCCTCACCTGAGTCGGTTGCCAAGCCTGATATTAGGCCGCTATTTTGCCAGGGTGCGCCGCTTGGAGGCTCAAACCCGGCCGGCATCCTTTCAAGCATCGGTTCAAAAATTTGGAAGAAAATCCAGAATTTCATATCTCTCCACCGTGGAATGGGTTATGATGCCGCTTCAACGCCGGACCTAAATGTGAGCATATCGACCGTTGAGCGGTCGGCGTACCGCAGGCTCCATGTTGGAATGTGGCTTGCTCTTAACGCATTGCCTCAAGTTAATCCGTAAGCTAGCAAATCTTAAGCGCATTCAGTATCACGCGGCAGTTTTAGCTCCACGGGGCAGCAAGGTGCGTCATTAGAGGCGTTCCTGGGCCGTCCCGATAGCTTAAACGCCACTAACTAAGCAAGAGGATTTTGGCCGAACTGATCTAACGCCAAGCGGCGGGAATTCACAAGGGTGACTAATTATCCTCTGAGCTTCAACGCAACACTTACAATCTCTCATCATTGGCGCGGCGCCAATTCTTGTCGGAAGTTTTTGATCACCAGACTGGAGTTGCAGCCTCTCGGATTCAATGAGCGGGTTGTGTAGAAATCACTACGAGGAGATGAATATGACCAAACTAGGATTCACAAAGAAGCAGTTGGGAACTCTGGGAAGCTTAGCGCTATTCCTGGCCCTGGTCCTTGGACCGTTGGCGTCAGCGCTTGCCGCTCAAGAGATCACCGGCAACATTTCAGGTGAAGTGAAAGATCAAACAGGGGCTGTGGTCCCCAATGCGAAAGTCACCGCTACGGGTGGTCAACGCACCGTCACCAAGACCACTGATGCGGATGGCAGGTACAGGTTTGACAACTTGCAGCCAGGTGTTTACACCATCACTGCGTCCGGAACGGGGTTCGGCGAGGCGAAGGTTGAAAATGTGACCGTCGAGCTTGGCAGAACGCTGAATGTGGTGCTGGAAGTAAAAGCTGTAGGCGTATCACAAACCGTTACCGTGACCGCTACATCCGAGCCGATTGTTGACGTGACTTCGAACAAGATCGCAACAAATGTCACGCAGCAAGAGATAGATGTGCTGCCGAAGGGCCTTAACTTCTCGTCAATCATCAACGTTGCTCCGGGAACTCGCAACGAAGCAAACGCGGGCGGGTTCCAGATAGATGGCGCGTCAGGCTCTGAAAACAGATTCATCGTTGACGGCCTGGATGTGACGCGCGTTTTTGGTGGAACGCTCGGAAGCACGAAGAATATTCCGTACGATTTCGTACGGGAGGTCCAGATCAAGAGCGCCGGCTATGAAGCCGAATTCGGCGGCGCCACCGGTGGCGTGGTCAACGTCGTTACCCGCAGTGGCGCAAATGACTGGCACGGCGAAGCGAGGGTTGATTATACTTCAGACAAACTCCGCGGCCACGATAATCCCACATTGCGCCGCCAGCTAACGGACCTTACAAAGGCCCAGTTATTCACTCAACCCAGTGGCAAAGATAGGACCTATCTGTGGGCGCCGTCGTTTCAGCTAAGCGGCCCGATTTGGAAGGACAAAATCTGGTTCTTTGCCGGCATCGCGCCCGAGTACCAGCGCACTCGGCAGCGCCTGGATCTGATTAGCGTAGTAACTGGAGCGCCTGCAGAGACGATCCTGAATTCCAGGTTTATTGATTTCAATCAGAGAAACGACTACCACATCGCGAGGCTTGATTGGGCGCCTTATTCAAAACTGCAGGTCTATGGCAGCTTCATCAACAGCCCCGTAAAAACAACAGGTCAGTTGGTCGGCACGGACAGGCAGACCACCAGCACCACAACATTCCAAGACCCGCGCCTGGGGTTCAAGGGGGGCTTTACCCCATCGTGGCAGGGTGCGATCAATGCTACGTGGACTCCGTTTAGCAGTCTGGTAGTCAGCGCGCGCATAGGGCGCAACTACCTCAACGACAAGGGCGGCAACTATGACATCCCGGTTAACACCGTGATGCCAACCATCAATAACGCTTGCCCAACAACCAAGTTCGCTTGCGTTCCCGGCTCGACCTCGGCAGGCAACCCGATAATCGCCACAAACAGCCTGACGCTGTTCGATATCACCAAGCGCACCAACTACAACTTCGATGCCAGCTACATCAAGCGGATTTGGGGCCAGCAGCACGTGTTCAAGGGCGGCTACCAGCGCAGCAACCTGTTCAACGACATTATCAATGAGCGATCAGGTGGCTACGTTAACTTCTACTATGACCAGGGATACGGTAGCGCAACGAATCGAGGCACCTACGGCCACTACATCACCAACATCTTTGGTCTTGCAGGAAAGGTTACCAGTGACAACCAGGGAATCTTTATTCAGGATTCCTGGCAGATCCATCGGCGCGTGACCCTGAATATCGGGCTCCGCTCCGAGAACGAGTTCCTGCCAGCCTATCCAATCGATCTTTCCAAGCATCCGGGGCTTGATCCAGCGCTCGTCCAGCAACGAGGCACCAAACTCTTGAGCTTTGGATGGGGCGACAAACTCGCGCCGCGTCTCGGCGGAGCGATGGATGTTTTTGGCGATGGCAAGCTCAAGATCTACGGCAGCTACAGCGTGTTCTATGACACCATGAAGTATGACATGGCTCGCGGCTCAGGCGGCGGCGAGTTCTGGATTCAGAATGTCTACAAGCTGGACCAGTTGGAGTTCCGTGGAATCACTCCGGAGAATCACCCCGGACAGCAAATCGACGGACCGATTGACCTGCGCTTCCCGTCTGTGGGTGATGCATTTCCGCCGGGCATTGATCCCAAACTCAAACCGATGAAGGAGCACGAGTACTCACTTGGGTCCGACTATGCGTTGTCGCGCGACCTGCTGGTGAGCGCTCGCTTTACCCGCAAGAACCTGGATGTAGCGATCGACGACGTAGGCCATCTGGTTGCTGCTGGTGAAGAGTACACTATCGCCAATCCGGGATTCGGCATTGCTGATAGTTTCTATAATGCTCCGAAGGCCATTCGTCGCTATACCGGACTCGAGCTTCGCCTCGACAAGCGATTCTCAAAGAACTGGTACGCGAACGTTTCCTACACCTACAGCAGATTGTTTGGAAACTACGGCGGACTGGCAAGCTCTGACGAGTTTGGC
>DATLWF010000283.1:0-6328 GCA_035576605.1 Blastocatellia bacterium
GTTTACGAAGATGATCGCCGCATCTTTGCCGCTCTGTGCGCGGGCGCTTGTGGCTACCTGTTGAAGAAGACACCGCCCGCGCGGCTGCTCGAAAGCCTGAGGGAGGCAGTTGGAGGCGGCGCTCCGATGTCACCGGAAGTAGCGCGCCGAGTAATCGGACTGTTTAGAGAAATTCGCCCGTCCGCCGGGGCGGGATGTGAGTTGACACCCCATGAGATTCGCTTGTTGACGCTCTTGGTAAAAGGTCACAACTACAAAACGGCGGCGGCGGAATTGGCGGTCAGCGTCAACACTATCTCCTTTCACATGCGACGCATTTACGAAAAGCTGCAAGTACATTCCAAATCCGAAGCCGTGGCCAAGGCCATGCGCGACCACCTCGTTAGCTGAGCAAGAGTTTTCTTGCTGATCCCACCCGTTTACAAGGCATCACTGAGCTGTTGCTACCTACACGAGTGGCGACTACCTCCCTCAATGTCGAGGAGGCTACACACGCGGGTGGTGCCGCCGAAGCAGATCTGGAGTATCTACTACGTGTGTAGCAGCGAGATCGCATAGCCACAGATCGATATCAAATTATTGGGAGGGAAATATGAAAGGTCTAAACACAAAATGGAAAGTGATTGCTCTTGGCACATTCGCGGTGATGGTGACCATCTGGACCGGAAGCAGAATGGAAGCAAAGAGCGGCCAGGACTACACCGCTCAGAGTGCTCGCGTCCGTCCGCGGATACGCGAGGCCGCTCTGAACCTTTTCGGCCCGATTGGTTTCACCCGCGGGCAGACTCTTCGGTTCGGGTTGTTGCGTCGCGGCCAAAACGGTACGGAAATGACCGTTGTCGATTGCGGGGGCAACACCCTTTTACATGCCATCGTCCAGCCTGGTCCGCTCAACACATGCTCATCCTTCGACCTTAACGCGGATCAGCTTCCTCAGGGGGAGTTTGATAACTCGGGGCGGGCCGAGGTTAGTGTCGATTGGGGCGATGGAAATGGGTCCTTTTTTGCCACCGTGCAAGTATTTGACAACAACACTGGCAAAACCACTTTTGCGCTTCAAGCCGGAGGTCATCCCGGGGGTATTAACTGAGCGAGGAAACGAGTCGCTATGTGAACGCGCAGTCGAAAGATTGTCGCCTGGAGGAGTCATGAGAATAGCTATTCGGATAATGTTTGCTCATCACCGCTATCTCTCGTTGTCGCTGCTCGCAGTGGTGTGCTTGCTTGCGTCCAGCAGTGTCTTTGCGCAAAACACAGCTTTCACTTATCAGGGGAAGCTCTCAGAGTCCAGCAGTCCTGCCAGTGGCCAATATGACTTTCAGTTCAAGCTCTATGACACACAGACCGTTGGCACCGGCGCGCAAAAAGGCTCTATGGTCCCAGTCTCGGATGTTACCGTTACCAATGGCATCTTCACTGTGCAGATTGACTTCGGCGCGTGTGCGAGTTGCTTCGACGGCTCGGTTCGCTTTCTTGAGATCGCTGTCAAGCAGCACCTCGGCTCTACCTTCACTACGCTGGCTCCGCGCCAGCCGATAACTTCCAATCCGTATGCGATTCGCAGTCTGAACTCTGGGGCGGCTGATGGGTTGAGTGTGGCGTGTGTGAATTGTGTGACCAGCAGCCAGATTCAAAGTGTGAACGGCAGCGCCGTGACCGGAACAATCCCGGTGGCGAGCGTACCTGCGTTGAGCCCAAACTACATTCAAAACGGCGCCAGCCTGCAGGCAACAAGTAACTTCAACATCAGCGGCAACGGCACAGCGGGCGGGACGCTGTCAGCAAATATCGTCAACACCTCGACGCAGTACAACATCGGCGGTACTCGCATCTTAAGCGTTGCGGGAACCAATAATGCTTTTGTGGGCTTGGGTGCAGGCAACCTAAACACTACGGGTCAACAAAATTCCTTCTTCGGAGCGAGTGCCGGCTCACTTAACACGACGGGCAACCGCAATTCGCTCTTCGGCTCTCAGGCTGGCGTGGTCACGACGAACGGAGCCAACTCTTTCTTCGGCTATAAGGCTGGCTTTCAGAACGGTACGGGCGGCTTCAACTCCTTCTTTGGAGATAACGCCGGCACCCAGAACGTTGATGGGAACAACAACACAGCTATCGGATACGGTACAAAACTCGGGTCGAGTAATCTCACCAATGCTACGGCGATCGGCGCCCTTGCGCAGGTCGACGCGAGTAATTCACTAGTACTCGGCAGTATCGCTGGTGTCAATGGATCAACGGCGAGTACCAACGTCGGCATTGGGACTACATCACCTTCGGCAAAGCTCGAGGTTAGTGATAATACTTTTGCCGCCTTGTTTTCTACAACTTTCGGCGGAAGTAATGGCTTCATTGGCAGATCAGCCCGTGGGACATCTTCTTCACCGAGTGCAACCCTGGCAGGAGACTGGCTGAGCGTTTTTGGTGGCCGGGGCTTCTCGACCAGCGTTGGCGGCTTTGTTAATGGTTCAAGCGCAGCGATCATAATCAAAGCCACGGAGGACTTTACTGGCTTTGGCCAGGGCGCGAGTATCATATTCGAAACAAGCAGGACCGGAGAGGGCGCTTCTGAGCGAGCTGAGCGTATGCGCATTGACCAGAATGGCAACGTCGGCATCGGCACGACTAGTCCGGTGCTTAGGTTGGACGTGCGAGATGGAACAGGAGCAAGTTTCAATGGCGGCCACATACAGATCGGAGCCCCTGTTTTAGGCGGAGATGAGAAGATTATTGTCTTTGGCGACTCGGGCTGCGGTGCACCATCCTTCACAAGCCCTTGTCTTTACATAGGCGAGCAGGACGTCGACGATCGGATGGTGTTACGAGCCGGAAGCGGAGGCTTTCGATTCAAGGTTGGAAACGTGGAACCCGATAGCGATACCCAAACCCTCGGCTCGTCGTCCAATAAATGGTCCGCGGTCTGGGCACTAAACGGAACGATTCAAACTTCAGATGCGCGCCTAAAGCAAGGGATCGCTAACCTCAAATATGGGCTCAGTCAAGTCATGCAACTGCGACCGGTGTCCTTTCAGTGGAAAGCCGGGAATGACAAGAGCACCCACCTCGGTCTGATCGCCCAGGAAGTAGACGCAGTCGTGCCCGAAGCGGTCCAAAAAGGCGCTGACGCAGCCGCGCCCCTCGGGATGAACTACAGCGATCTGATTCCTGTGCTCATAAAAGCAATTCAAGAGCAGCAAGGAACGCTCGATCGTGCTCAAGCGGAGATCAAAATACTGCGCGCCGAGAACGAGGCCCTGAACAGGCGGATCATTGCCGTAGAGGCGGTATCGACAGAGGCGACATCAACCAAGAAAGCTCAGCTTAAACGGCAAAACTATGTTCGTTCTTGCACTGGCGCCATTCGAATGTTTCCAGTCCGGGCATCGTTGCGTTAGCAGCGCTCAGTGCTGTTCGGGTCTTTGCATCGACGGCAGATGCCAATGAAAGGCGCAGGAATCACAGCTCCTACCCGAAGCATCCCAGCCTGAGAATCAAATCGGCCCGCGTTGCTTGATAGGCAGCGCGGGCCCAAAATTTAAGGAGTAGAAGGCTAATCGTCAGTGGCTCGTTGAAGCACCGTCAGTTTTCTCCTTTTGCTTCTGCTTCGATTTCGTTTTTGAAGGAAGGTCGCTCCCTGGCGCAAGGTCTATGCGCGGCGAGGGACTGACGTTAATAATCGGAACGGGCATCGGAATCGGCATCGGAACAGGCATAGGAACGTCTACACCAACCGGGACTCTCATACCGCCTGCCCTCTCTTCATCCGCATCTTTATCCTCGTCAACGTCCGCTTCTTTCTTCAGATCAATATCGAGATCGCCGGCTTTGTCAGCGGCTTTGCCGTCCCGCATCAGAATCATCCCGAGCGCCCACGTTGCTTTCCTGCGCACATCCTTACTTGGATCCTTCATCGCTGCATTCAGAGCTTCAACCGCGGTATGATCTCCCTTCAACCCAAGCGCCCATGCCGCCTGCGCCTTGACCTGCTCATTCTCATCCTTCAAAGCGGCTATCAACGGTTCTACAGCTCTGTGGTCGCCTTTCAACGCCAATGACCACGCGGCCTTCTCGCGTACACGCCATTCGCCGTCACGCAGGGCGTCAATCAAAGGCTCGACTGCATTGCTATTCCCTTTCAGCCCAAGCGACCAAGCCACTTGTTCTCGCACTCTGGCGTTTTCATCTTTGAGGGCGTTAGTCAGCGGCCCGATCGCGCGGGCGTCGCCCTGAAGCCCCAGCGACCATCCGGCTTTCTCGCGCACTCTCGATTCGCCGTCTCCCAAAGCGGCGATCAAGGGCTCTACAACGCTTTTGTCATGTTTCAATCCCATCCCCCAGGCGGCGTTCTCGCGAACTCTCGAATCGCTGTCGCGCGAGGCGGCAATCACGGGCTCTACCGTTCGCGGGTTATTTATGACTCCCAGGGACCAGATTGCATTCATGCGAACTACGGGATTCGCATTTTTCATTACAGAGATCAGAGGGTCAACCGATTGCTCGCCTATTGCGGCAAGCGATTGCGCCGCTATTCGGCCGGGCGTCGTCGATTCGTCGATGCCATGATTCCGACGCCACGTACCGCGCTCGCCGCAAGAAATGTCAGTGTTTATCGGCGTATCGTCGCCAAGCATCTGAACCAGATGAGGGATCGCCTGGGCCGCGCGTTTTCCCATCTCGCCTATCTGGCAGGCGGCGCTTGCGCGTTCTATCGGGTTCGGCGAGCTGAGCGCGCGTATTTTTTCCGCCAGGTCTGCCGGCGCGTTGTTAGCCTCCTGGCCGGCCGCCGAGTTGGCCGACTCGGTCACTGCCGCGCTTCTGGCTTGAGTTGCGTACAACGCTGCGAAAAGACAGAAGAAGACCAGTGCGGTTGCGATCAGTGTTTGTCGTTTCATTCTTAAGAACCCCCTGCGAATTATTTTTGTTTAGGCTTGCTCTTTGTCTTGCCACGTAAATTCGAGTTGATGATCTTTCCGCCGTTGTCTGTTGGAACACCACCGGCGACACCGCCACTGACACTGGTTCCGGCGCCATCACCAATTCCGCCTGCGACGCCTTCGGAAATGCCACCGCTGATGCCAGAAGCGACACCGCCCAAATTACCTCTTGGAACGCCGCTGGCAACTCCACCCGCAACCCCTCCGGAGACTCCGCCCGGAACACCGCCCTGGACTCTACCATCCCGGTCGGATTCTATTTCCGTCTCAACCTCTTTCTGCGGGTCTGGATCTCCCCCAACTGCTTCGCCGCGCTGCATCAATAGCATTCCAAGCGCCCAGGCGGCCTTTTGTCGCACGCTCTTGTCCGGATCTTTCAGCGTATCCTTCAGCATGTTTGCCGCGCGCTGATCGCCTTTGATCCCCAGAGCCCATGCAGCCGTTCCACGAACCCTCGCACTTGTGTCTTTCAACGCCGCCATCAGAGGTTCGACAGATTGCTTGTCCCCTTTTAGCGCAAGCGCCCACGCCGCTTTCTCTCGAACTTCCGAGCTTTCGTCTCTCAAGGCGATTGTCAAAGGCTCTATCGCGCGAGCGTCTCCAATGAGTCCCAAACTCCAGGCAGCCTGCTCACGCACCTGCCAACTGCTATCTCTCAAGGCGCCGACTAACGCATCTATCCCGGTCTGCCTTCCTCTTATTCCAAGCCCGTATGCCGCCTTCGCGCGCACCTGCCAGCTTTGATCTTTCAGAGCATCCACCAGCGCAGCAAAGGCTTGCGGATCGGCGATTTGCGTCAGCGCAAAAAGCGCGTGCTGTCTCACTTCGGGGTCTTCATCCTTCAACGCCTCTCGCAATGCTTCTACGACCCCGCTGTTATCTTTTTGCTGAGTCCGTTCCTTGTCCCCTTGCACCGGTTCGGATGGCGGCAGGTAAGTTTCGCCCGAGGCCGGTTGACTAGTTTCCTCAGCTTGCCGGCGCTCAGATTGAATGACTGGCGAGCCTATTGTTCCGGAACTGTAGTACGAAGGCTGTGCCTCCCACGCAAGCACTGACTCAACGCGTGGCAATCCGTTGGCTTGAGCCTTAGCCGATAAGCGCATCGTAGCGAGTGTCAGTACCAAACAGATGATGACTATTCCGACCGAGATAGCAGCAATCCGGTTCAACCCGCGTCGCTTCAGGCCCGGGTCTAGGATCGCGAGCAACCGGCCTTCCAGCTCGGAGCGCCGAGCTATTGCGACCGCCGCAAGCGAAGAGCACCTGGCCGTTCGAAAAGTTCGAGCCATCTCGAGCAGATGTCCGGCATACTCCGAGGCTTTCGTTCCAAGATATATCACTTGATCATCACAGGCACGTTCGCGCTCAATCCGCAGCTGCCGAGTGGCCAGCCA
>DATLWF010000284.1:0-4648 GCA_035576605.1 Blastocatellia bacterium
TGGTGCGGGCGCTCTCGAGAGCTTCGTTGGCCGCTTGCTCAACTTCCTTTGTCACTCGCGATTCTACGCTGCGCAGCATTTCGGCGTTACGTTCGCGCAGCCCGTCAATGTGTTTCACGCGGCGCCCGCTTTCAAGATCCATCGTGCTCTCGATCAAATAAGTTTCGTAGATCCCAATCGGGTCTCGCTTGCCCCAATGTGAGAACAGCTTCGCGTCAAACGTTGCCCGCGCCTCGCGTTCATCGTGCGTAGCGTGCCCCCCCATCCTGAACGTATCGGCAATCAGCAGGACCGGCCCACGCCCCTCGCGGCACACATCAGCAGCAAGCCTGGTTGCTGCATAAGCGTCAAGGACGTTGTTGCCATCGAACGAGCCGCCCTCAACTCCATAGGCGGCGGGCCAATCGAGGAATGAGCCTCGATGATGCTGCTCCATCCGAGTGCCCAGCGCCACTTTGTTGTCCTGAATGATGACGATCATTGGAAGGTGCTGTACCGCTGCGAAGTTCATGCTTTCGTGAAACACCCCGGACTTGGTTGAGCCGTCGCCTATCCAGGTGAGCGCAACGCGAGGCTCGCGACTCAGCTTGAAGCTGAGCGCAACGCCGGTGGTAACGGCCATTATGTCACCGACGTGACTGATGGGAGCGAGCACGCCGTGTTTGAAGTCTCCGATGTGAAGATCGCGGCCACCAGTCGGTGAGTCGGCGGTGCCCAGATAGCCGCGAAGCATATCGGCCAGCGGCATACCCATCTCGTGACACGCCCCTGCGTTGCGAATCATCGGGGCGACGAAGTCCGTAGACAGTCCGTCGTGCGCGACCGAGCGGTCGAGCGCGTGGGTTGGTCCGACCGTAGCCGCTTCCTCGCCGGTGCCGAGCCACGCCTTCGAGATCACACCCTGTTTGACCCAGCGCTTCAGCGCGATGTCGTGGAGTCGATTACGCACCAGACCCTCGTAGAGCGCAAGCAGCTGGGCAGGTTCAAGTGCGGCTATGATCGCATCCCGCGCCGAGTCTTCTGCGATAGTGCGCGAGAAGCCGGCGACGACCTCGGCATCGGGTTTCCAGTCGATGTATTCAGGTGGATCGAATGCCGGGTAACGGATCATAAAGACTGGTTTCGAGATCCCGCGTTCGTGGTTTCTGGTTTCTTGTTGCTGGTTCCTGCCCGACGACGGGTGGCCGCATAACCAGAAACCACAAACCAGAAACTAGAAACCAAGATCCTTTTTTCATTGCACCGGGCCGAGCGGTGACTTTGGATCGGCCAAGGCGATGTCTACTTCATCGCCCACCTCAACGCCGAGAGCTTCGGCGGCGCCCGGTGAAATGCCGATATCGAGCTCCGTCTTTTCGTGTGGTCCATAATCCACAGCGCGAACGATGACGGCGCTGCCGTTCTTAGCATTGGTGACGAGCAGTTTCTTGTTTGCCCACCAGCGTTTCACTTCTTCCGGAGTCAGGTGTTCAACGTGATAGTTCCAACGCATCGCACAGTAGAAGCTTTTTGGGTTGAGGCTGCGGATTCGCTCGTAAACACCGTGCGGACCAGTCGGTAGCGCAAGCTTGTCCTCGGGCTTGATACCTCGATCCTTTGGCCCTCCGAACACCCCAAGCTTGCCGTGAGTAGCGGGCAACTGTGGCTGCTGATCGACGACTGGAGCCTGAGGAGCAGAATCCGCGACAGCCGTCGGCGGCTGGGCTGGACTCTTGGGTTCGCTCGATGCGCTCTTCCTGGGCTCAGCCGATGTAGTCTTAGTAGCTGGCTTCCCCGCGGCCTTCTTCTTTGAGCCCGCTTTCGCCTCTTTCATAGCATCTCCTTGTGGCTGAATAGGTCCGAATTTCACTCGCAACAGGACTGATTATACACTGCCGACGTGATGAGTCATGCGCTAGCGAAGCCCGGAATCGCGATGGCCGTCTCTCGACGACTCCAATAATCTTGCAAACGACGTCCGCTTTGATTTTCAGAAGCTACGGGTTAGCGCTTCACCACAACCTGACCGCTTTTCATTACGAAGGCGACATGCTCGAGAACCGTGACATCCGCGATGGGGTCACCATTTACCGCGATGATGTCGGCGAAGCGGCCGGCTTCGATCGAGCCTACTCGGTCCGACCAGCCGAGCAAGTCCGCGGCATTGAGGGTAGCCGCCTGTATCGATTGCATCGGCGTCATACCAAGCTTCACCATTACCGCGAATTCTCGCGCGTTCAAGCCGTGTGGATAGACCGCTGCATCTGTTCCGAAGGCAACTTTCACACCTGCCTTGAATGCGCGAGCGATGTTTTGCCGAGCCGCCGGCATCACGACTTTGGCTTTCTCGACCATGAACGCGGGCACACGCAGGCGCTGGTAGTTGTCTATGAACCAATCCGCCAGATAGAGAGTCGGTACGAGATAAGTGCCTTTCTCTTTCATCAGGCGTATCGCTTCATCGTCGATGAACGAGCCGTGCTCGATCGAATCAACCCCCGCCATCACCGCCTGTTTTATCCCGGCTGCGCCGTGGGCGTGAGCGGCAACCTTGCGGCCCAGCCTGTGAGCTTCAGCGACAACCGCTCGAATCTCCTCGTCGCTGAACTGAGTCGCCTCGGGCGAATCACCTTTCGACAGCACGCCGCCTGTCGCGGCGATCTTGATGACATCGGCTCCGTATTTGACCTGCTCTCGCACCTTGGCGATGAGGGCCGGTACCCCGTCGGCGACGCTTTCGGAGCTGTGATGGTACTCAGGGGCGAGCAAGCTGTTATCCATGTGGCCTCCGGTCACCCCAATCGCGGGGCCGGCGGCGTCAATTCGCGGTCCGGGCACGTCGCCGGCGTTGATTGCATCTCGAAGGGCTACATCGGTATAGCCGTGCGCGGCGACATTACGAACTGTCGTGAAACCGGCTTCCAGAGTCAGTTTGGCATTCTTGGCGCCGAATAGGGCTTCGCGGGGAATCGAGATCCCCAGAGACTCGTAACCAGTTTGGCCCGGTTCGAGCGTGAGGTGCGTATGACAGTCGATCAGCCCCGGAAGGATTGTCGCGTTCGATAAGTCAATCACCCGAGCGCCTGCGGGAACCTGAATCGATTGAGCCGGACCGACTTGCTTTATACGATCGCCCTCGATGAGAATCGCCTGATCGGTCAACACTCGACCCGAGCGGACATCGACCAATTTGCCGGCCTTAATGAGCACCGTCTCTTTCGGCGGAGACTGCGCGAGCAACAAGCCCGGCGCCAGAATGAGTGTGAGAAGTAGTGCTGACACTCTGTGCATGCCTCATCCTCCTATGGAACTTGCTATTTCCGGCACTCGGGAGCGCAGCCGGACTAACCGCGGGGGACCTCCCAGTGAACACTGCTGCGTTCGTACCTCCGCGTTCCTCAGCGTCCTCTGCGGTTATTCTTCGTGAGGCGCTCGATCGACTTCAGATCAGCCAGCCTAGCTGCGAATTCGTTCGCCTGGACCGACGGATCGCTGAGGGCGGGATTCTAACACAACGAGGAAATTAACAAAGATTTAAAGAATAGGTAACACTTTGATGATGGGTTTCCGCTAAACTCAGGTGTCGCAGAGATCTAATAACTATGAACTGCCCCCGAAAGTCTTCGAGCAATGTCAAAGAAGTTGGAGAAAAGAGCAACCCGGCTTGTGCGAAAGGCTGAAGATCGGGCAATGATCATCAGACGCATCGTTCGGGAATACCACGATGCCATTCAGAGATCGGCCACCGACGACCTCGCCAGTTCGACTGAGAGGCATCGCGAAATCGAACGAGCTGTCGTCAAGTACAACGAAGTGCACAGGGCTCTCAAGCGAGTTCGCAAGAGACTTCAGATTGAAGAGTGACAAACATCAGTAGTGCGTGCTTTCGATAGAGGAGAACCGAGATGAAGACCTTGAGAGAGTATGCGCTTGAAGCCTGGGCGCAGGAGCAGGAGCGGCGGAAGCAAGCCGAACGCAAGAAACGAAAGCGAAGAGCAAAGAAGATCGAAGAGGACATCGACGATCTGCTTCCCCGGGATGCGGAGGGCCTTCAGTTTGAGCGGGATCTTGATGACCCGAGCTACTCTTCGGTTGTCAGCATCACCGACACCGATGGCACAATCCTCCGGTTCACTCATGATGATGAAGGTGATTTGGTGCTCATCGGCGAGTGCCCAACCTGTCATCAGGAGACGCGGAGCCGGGCAATAGAAAGCGCAGCAGACCTCGGAGAGTTGCTCGAGAGATTCGAGCCTTCGCCATCGCACGATTGCAAGAAAAAGAAATGATTTGCGGGATGAAGTAGAACTTAGTCGCGAGAACCACAATAGATCGCTTGGATGCGGTCAGCTTTGAGAGCCTGCGAGGGCTCTCTTTTTTTGCCCTTTCAGTAAGCGCCAGCTCAACCCGGAATTGTCCTGGTTGCGAAGGGCGTCGGCGACTCTGGCGAGAATTTCCTTTATCTCGTGGCAAAGATTCACAGAAGATTCAAGAGCAGTTCACCTCAATTTAAGAAGGTTTCATTAGCATGGACCTGGCCAGCGTTCCCTGGGGAACGCCAAGGGCCATTCATTTCCGCGGGAAATGTGGATGGCCCGGCAGTTTGAAATGAGCGGGCTGATCGCGGTTGGCGCGATCAGCCTCGGGTTCATTGGAAGCCAGCTAAATA
>DATLWF010000285.1:0-6912 GCA_035576605.1 Blastocatellia bacterium
CTATGAATATCGCGCACGGCGATCGCCGGGTCATCGAAGCCATCACCCGACAAGCCGAAAAGTACGCTTACTGCCACCCTGCGCTTTCCAATCAGCCGCGCGCGGAGGTCTGCGCTCGAATAGCCCGCCTGGCTCCGGGAAATCTCAACACCACCTATCTGTGCTCGGGTGGATCGGAAGCGGTCGAGACTGCCATTAAGATCGCGCGCCAGTATCACCTTGCTCGCGGCCATGCGCAGAAGAACGTGGTGATCGGAACTTGGGATAGCTATCACGGGATGTCGCTCGGCGCATTGTCAGTTGCGGGCGGGCCGGGCTTTCGGAAACCGTTTCTTCCGATGCTTGCGAACTGGCCTCACGTTCGGCATTACCGCAACCCGAGGGAGGCACCCGAGGGAATGAGCGAGGTGGACTGGGCGCTTCAGTGCGCTCGCGAGTTGGAAGAACTGATCTACTTCACCGGGCCCGACCAGGTCTCTGCCTTCATCGCGACTCCGGTCGGCGCGGGCAAAGACTACGGTCTGATTCCGCCGAAGGAATACTGGGAAGCGGTGCGCGAGATCTGTGATCGTTATGACGTATTGCTAATCGCCGACGAAGTAGTGACCGGCTTTGGCCGCACCGGACGCTGGTTCGCGATGGAGCACTTCGGCGTGCAGGCGGACATCATGACCACCGCCAAGGGGATCTCAGGTCTTTACATGCCGATGGGCGCGGTGACCGTTAGCGACGAGGTCAACGAGCCGTTCGCGGCGGGCGAGACTTTCGTTCACGGTTTCACAAACATGGGCCACCCTCTGGCGTGCGCGGCGAGTCTGGCGGTTCTGGACATCCTGGAGAAAGACAGGCTCGTCGAGAACAGCGCCGCGGTCGGAGATTATCTTCACTCAAACGCGGAACGATTTCTCGCGCGCCGCACGATCGCCGAGTCGCGCGGCAAAGGATTGTTGATGGTGTTAGAGCTCGTGCGCGACCGCGAGACGATGGAATGGTTCGCGCCTGAGGCTAACGCCGAAGAGAAATTCCAGGGCATCGCTTTGAAGAACGGTTTGGCGCTTTATCTGTCGTTATTCGGCCCTCGTCGACCGGGAGCGTTGAAGCGAGGGATGCCGATCTACATAGCCCCGCCTTTGTGCATAACACGCGAGCAGGTTGATGATTTGATGGACAGGTTGGATCAGACGTTAGGGGAGTGGGAATCGGCGATGGGAATCTGACGCACTAAGAATCGCGTCAACGCCTGAGCTGCTGCCAATACTTTTCAAATTGGAACGTATTTCACCTGATTGGCCATCTCTTCCATCTCGCTGCATTCGATCAGTACCGCGAGTTCTTCAATGGCGATCCCAATAGCCAGATCCTCAGGGACAATGACGACGCCAGCGACCGGCTCTCCCATCCGAAGGCGCTCGTAAGCGTACTTTGGAATCGTATTCACGTCGTGAGTCACGACAACACGTTGATGTTCCGCCGCCCACGCAAGCAGAGCAGGATCGCCGGAGCTGCGCAGTTCCGTCTCTTGAACGATCACGTAGTTGAGATTTGGTACTTGTAGTCTCAGACCGCGCAGGATCCGCTGATCCAAGTTCTCGTCGATCAAGACTGGCAGCATAGGCGAATGGGGTCTTCAGGATTTGACGAGCTTTGCGCGACGGGCTCGGATGCGAGCGCGAAACCCAGCGGTGTCCTGCTGGCTCTCGATCTCGTGTTTGATCGATTCCGCTTCCGCCCTTCGCTCACGAAGATAGGTTTCCACGTCCGCTTCGTGATTGAGATAGTAGGCTATCGCCCCATAGATCTGCGCCAACGAGAGCGAAGGGAAGCTATCCTGAATCTGTTCGGCCGTGGCTCCTTTCTGAAACGCTCCGATTATTGTGTCGAGCGTCACGCGAGAACCGCTGATCCGCACGGTGCCGTCCGCCTCCTGAATGAGCGGCGTCGTTTGTGTGAGCGTAAGCTGAATCATTTCGTCCGAATTATACCTTACGACCGCGACGCTTTTCACTATTACCTTAACGTCACTCACCGATGATCCTGCTTGTAGTGCAGCGCCAGCACATCCGCTCCGAAATCAGAGTTGAAATCCCGCCAGACTGTGTGAATGTGATTCGCATTGTTCTGAATGTTGTCGTATTCCACCAGAAACGACGGGCCCTGGATTCGATAGTAATGCGCCTGGCCTTTTTCGAACCCGCCCGCCCACGCGAAAAAGATGTTCCCTAATCCGGCGGCGCGAACTCTGTCCAATCTCGCTGCCGCGATGTCCGGGGCGTGTCTCGAAGCGTACTCGCTCAGAAGAGTCATCAGAATCTCTTGCTGCTTCTGACCCAGCTTGCTGGTTTGAAGACCGGTAGGCTTGAGCGGTTCGGCCTTTCTCAGATTGGTGGACAGAATATCCGACGGCGCGCTTTCGCTGACGACCGCCTGAGTGCGTTGCTTGTCATCGAGCGACTTGATCAACGTCCGGGCAAGGTCTTCTTCGGGCGCGAGCGTTCGCAAGCCCTTGCGTGCGCCCTGTAAGACTTCAGCCGGATTCGCGCCGAAAAAAGCCGGCGTCGACGCGACCGTCTTGCCTTCAACGAGCGTGAAGTTCAGCGCGACGTGATGTCCTTCCACCCGCCATCCCCAGGGTTTGGCGGACCGCGCGTCGCCGAAGATGCTGAGGAAGTAAAGCTCCGGATCGCGCACCGGACCTGTGCCTTGCTCCATTTCGCGGAGGATCGCGTCGAGGCTCATGATGGTCGCAGCCCTTATGAGCCCGCGCTGCCCGAGACCCGCGCCCAGAAGAGAATTGCCCAGAAGGCGTTGAGCAGGATCGAGGTCTTTGAATGGGATGCCTTTGCGCACGCGAGGAATGAAATGCCAGTCCAGTCGCTGTTCGTCCGCAAACGCGAAGGTGGCCCTGGCTCGCTGATCGGGAGACAACGAACTGATGAACGCCTCCGCTGCCGTGCTCATCATCATTGCAGAATGCCCGGTATCGGGTGGATGTAGTTGTGAGTGGCTCATCGGATACACGCGTGATTCTAACAAGGAAACACCGGCGACGCCGAGCGCGGAATGCAGGAACTCGCGACGGCCTTCGGTGCTTTTGTCGTTTGATTTCTTTTTCATTTCATATCCTGTTTGAAAGAACGAAACGGGTCAGTCGCAGTTTCTTCTATGCCTGAAAGGAGTCTTTGTCAATCTCTGCTACAATATTTACAGTTTAAAAGGAGGAACGATGCCATGAGTCCTGGTCTTAGAAAAACATTGCTAGCCCTTCTCCTATTCTTAGTGATTGTTGCGCTCGACTTCAAGCCTTGCGTCCTCGGTGAATCGTCGGCCCAAGAGAACCCGAAGAAGAACAAGGTAGAAAAGGAAAAGACGCGCGTCGTAGACGGTAACGAGGGTGGTCACCCGGTTCTGTGGAACGAACCAGTTGACATCGACAGCCTCGACCTGTTTTACGGTCCCGGTGGTAGCGAAGGCGCTCCGGACCTAACCGGAAAATTCACCTACGTCGGCGCTGACACCAAGGGCACACAGAAAAAGATCTATGTCAAAGATGACAAGGACCGAGAATGGACTGTGAAGTTTGGGCCCGAAGCGAGACCTGAAACAGTAGCTACTCGCTTCGTATGGGCCATGGGCTATCACACGGATGAGGACTACTTCGTCGAGAGAGTTCACATCGACGGGATGTCCGGTGGCGACGCTACGAATGTCAGGTTCAAGCGCCGCCATAGCGGGTTCAAGGAGGTCGGGCTGTGGACCTGGGAGAATAATCCCTTCGTTGGAACGCGTGAACTGGAGGGACTCAAGGTGCTGATGGTCGTGCTGAACAACTGGGACCTCAAAGTTGACAACAACAAGGTGGTTCGCCCTTCCAAGAAGAGCGGTGAGGATACGGATGAGAGGATCTACTATGTGGGCGACCTTGGCGCGACGTTTGGTAAGACGGGTTCGCTAGCCCACGGCCTTCACCTCCCGGGCGACCCTCCGGCTGGGACTAAAGGCAAGCCGGACCAGTACGCACACCAGGCGTTTATCGACGGCGTTCGCGATGGAACAGTCCGATTCCATTACAAGGGCAAAGATCCCTCCACGTTGAAAGGGATTCGTGTTGAGAACGCCAAGTGGATGGGTGATATGCTTGCTCGACTTTCCGAGAAACAGCTCACCGATGCATTCCGCGCAGGTGGATACAACGCGTCCGAAATATCCACGCTGGTTAGCGCGACGCAGGGACGAATCAGAGAGCTTCAGACTCTGAGGTGAGCGAGGAGCCGCTAAAGAAGATGCTCATAAATAGTGACGTTGGCAGCCGCGAAGGAGAGCCCGCCTTTTATCGGTTCTCTCTTTCAGGCCAGTCTTCTCTGTCGCGCACACAAAATCAGGCGTCGTTCCTGGCCAGATACACCTCACCCATTTCGCCCGCACCGAGTGGCGACAGGATCTCATAGAAGCCGAGCCTCGTTCCACTTGTCAGCCGAGGAGCGATGTCATTCATTCTTACCCTGGATGGGAGCAGCCTTCTCGATCGTACAAACAAAATTAGAGGCGTCATCCGTGCTGCCGGTTCCTTTGTAGCGCGCCACTTGCGGATACGGACACAAGGGGCGGGTGCGAGTGATCGGACTCTTAGCGTCAATCCCTTGCCGCTTCGAAGCGATGATTTGATCGGGCGCTGCGCCTTCTTCAACCCAGCGTTCGAGCGCGATTGACATGTCGTGTTGTGCGTCGGATTGTCCGCTGGTGACCACCGCTCCAAAACTGTTCGGGCCGGGACCGCCGCCGCAATGCTGCATGCCAGGCACCATAAACAAGCGAATGAATGATCCCGCGTCGCGCTGGCCCATCTTCGAAACTACGCTTTGAAAGTAATTGATGGTGTTGACCGGTGGAAGCGCGGCGTCACTCCAGCCGTGATACAGGATCAACTTGCCTCCGCGTGCCTTGAAAGCCTTCAGGTTCGGATCGGTCGCATTCAGGCTCGATGCCAGCTTCTCGTCAGCGAGCTTGCTGTCTTTGTCGAGGTTGAAGGTCTTGAAGTCCCAAGCCGGATTGTTGTAGATCATATTTGCGAAAGTCTGCGTGGCGAAAAAGAATTGCAGGCCTTTGTTTGACCCGGCTCCGGTGATCCATGCGAGCCAGCCGCCCGGACCCGTTTCGCCTCCGGGCACGAAGCCCGGGATGATCTGTTCACCGGTCGAGGTGCGCGGCCCGGCATAGATTTTCTTGATTGCTACGATTTGCTTTTCTGTCAGACAGGCCTCCGAGTCGGCTCCTTTGCAAAGCAGGACGGATGGATCGAAGCTGCATTTGGTAGGATCGTCAATCACGCCGTCCGTCACACCATCCCGCGCGTCACATGCAGCCAGGGCCGCGGTCTCTACCGCTTTCAATTTACTGGCGGGGATGTAGCTGGCCGGATCATTCAGGGTCGCCTGCAGATTCCACGCGAATCCGGTGAGGATGTGGGTGAAGTAATTTGCGGGTGCGCCGGCGATCAGTCCGTCGTAATCATTCGGATAGCGCTGCGCCTCCATCAACGCCTGTCGTCCTCCGTTTGAGCAACTGGCGAAGTAGGAACGCTTCGGGCCATTTCCGTAGAACGCACTGACGATCGACTTGGCTTTCTCGGTCATCTCGTGAATCGCGCGATTCCCGTAGTCGACAATCTTCTCAGGGTGACCAAGCGCCCAGGTCGCATCAGTGGTAGTGTGACCGGTGTCAGTCGAGGCGGCAGCATAGCCGCGCGACACCGCGGCGGCCAGCGCGGGTTGAGTGATTGTCCCCGCGAAGCCGCCGTTGCCGATGCCCTGAAACTTTCCATTCCAGCCCGTGCTCGGCATCCACACTTCGAATCTGATGTCAGAGTCGGCGGTAGGCTTAATCACGCCGGTGACTCGACAGAAGGCGGGCAGCTGTTTGAAAGGAGCGGCCGAGCCTGTCGGCGGAGTGAACACCCCAGCAGCCACCGTCTGCGCCGACGTTATCGTCGTGTTTGTCAATTTGAGATCGGTCAGCTTCTCACAGGTTTGCGCGACAACAGCACTCGAACCGAGGGCAAGCGTGGCGAGCATTAGTAAAGGAACGCTGAGGCAAACGAGTCTTCGTCGTGTTGCTTCGTGGGTGTTCATATTCGTCCTCCGCTGAATGGCTATGGTCTGGTTCAGAGTTGTACTACTTAAAGGGATTGTTTTTCAATCTGAGGAGAGTTGTTGGACCTGTTGTCGAAGGGATGCGCAAACAGAGTCTGCTAGGGACGGCGAAACGTAGGCTTGAAGAGCTGGCGCAGGTCGCGCTCGGGTTTGTCGGGCTGCTTAGAGGCCGGTTGTTCGAGCTTACCGGCGGGCTCGGCGACACGTCGAAAGTTGTATCGGATCATCGCCCGGACGTTGATAGCATTGCCGTCTCGAGTTGCGGGCTTAAACTTCAATTGACGGATCGCGCGCTCTGACGATTCGTCCAGTCCGAACCCCGCCCAGCGAGTAATTTCGATGGCGCCAATTTCTCCGTTCGAGCGAAAGACTACCATCGCTTCGACGGTTGCCGTTATGTCGGCGATCTCAGCCTCGGTTGCGTACTCGGGCTTCACGCGGTTGATGAATTCGGGGGCCTTGAAGCCTGTGGAACGAGATGAGCCTTCGCCGGGCACGTCTTCGACGAGATCTCCAGCCGTCAAACCGGCACTTGCTGAATCGCTCGATTGCGGCGTTCGAGCCCGCGAGCGGACTTGAATCATTCGATCTACATAGCCGGCAGTGCGCGCGTCGAGGGTTTTAGTAAGCGCCTGCAGAGCCGATTCTCGGGTCGAAGCTTTGTCGGAGATAAAGTCGAAGCCCGCAAGCGCGCCGGTCCTTCCATCGACGATCATAACGCCGGTGTAAGCTTCTTCGTGCGAATCATTCTCGCGGTCGCTGCGGG
>DATLWF010000286.1:0-6571 GCA_035576605.1 Blastocatellia bacterium
CTATCTCACCAAGCCGTTCGCCTTTGCCGAGCTTATGGCACGCATCAAGGCGCTGCTGAGGAGGGGTTCGGTTGATCGCCCGAGCGTTCTGCGCGTAGCCGATCTGGAAGTTGACCGTCTCTCTCAACAAGTAAGACGTGCGAGCAGGCGGATCGAGCTTACAGCTAAAGAGTACGCGTTGTTGGAATACTTGATTGCCAACGCCGGGCGCGTGCTGTCTCGAACGATGATCATCGACCACGTATGGGACCAGAGCTTCGACGGGGCAACCAACATTGTCGACGTTTACGTCAGACACCTCCGCAATAAGGTTGATGACGGTCATGAAGCGAAGCTGATCCGTACCGTTCGAGGAGTGGGTTACAAGATCAGCGATGAGACCGATTCATGAACACTCGCTCGATTCGCTTTCGCCTGACTGTTTGGTATGCAGGTCTGCTGGCGGGCCTGGTGGTCTTGTTTGGAGCGTCCGTCTACATCGGGCTGGGGCATTACCTCAAACGAACCTTGACGGATTCGCTCACAAAAGAAGCGCGGCAAATCGGCGAAACCCTTCTGGTCAACATCAGCCTCAGCGGCGAAGCTTACGTCGTCGACGAGATCAAGGAGCACATGGCGCCGGAGATAAACGGAGTGTTCGTTCGCGTGACCCGAGGCGACGGGAGCCCGCTATACACGTCCGGATCGCCCAGGGACGGCAGCTTCGACCCGGGGAAAGTGACCGTGGCACGCGACGACTTGACTGAACCTTCCTCGCGTATCGAGCACCTGGTGGGCGGTACAGACTTGATCGTTTGCGCGGTCCCTTTCACTACGCGCGATGGAAGCCGATTCCTGGTTGAAGCCGGCGCGCCGCTGAAACAGAGTGAAAGCGTGCTGCACGGCTTGCTTCTTACGTTCGCCCTCGGACTGCCGCTTGTAGTTGCGCTGGCCGTCGCGGGTGGCTACGTGTTGATGAGACGCGCTCTGGCGCCGGTCGGTGAGATCACACGCACAGCAGAACAGATAACCTCGCGCAATCTGAGCGATCGATTACCGGAGGCAAGGACCGGCGACGAGCTCGAAGCGCTGTCAACTGCGCTCAATCGAATGATCACGCGAATCGAGCATTCGTTCCGGCACATCAATCGCTTTAGCGCGGATGCGTCGCACGAGTTGCGCACTCCGCTGACCGTCTTGCGCGGAGAACTCGAAGCGATCGCTCAGCGGCCTGATCTTGCGCTCGACGTTCGCGAGACGATTGGCAGCGCGCTCGAGGAAACCGAGCGTCTTTCGAAGATCGTCGAGAGCTTGCTGGCAATCTCGCGGCTCGACGCCGGGGAAGCTCTGATGACGCGCGAGCGATTCGACCTCGCCGAGCTTGTCGCCGGCACGGCAGATCAAATGCGCCTTCTCGCCGAGGATAAACAAATCACGTTGAAGTGCAACGCCCCTGGCCGCGTCGAAGTTGAAGGCGACCCCCATCGCTTGAAACAGATAGTCGTCAATCTTGTTGACAACGCAATCAAGTATACTTACGAAGGCGGCAAGGTGGAGATAAGCGCCGTCGCGGTCAACGATAACGCGGTGCTCGAAGTCACAGACACCGGCGTTGGGATCCCACCTGAATCAATTCCGCATGTCTTTGAGCGCTTCTACCGCGTGGACAAGGCTCGGTCGCGACAGATGGGCGGCGCGGGGCTCGGGCTCTCAATCGTGAAATCAATCTGTGCGGCTCACCAGGGTCGCGTGAGCGTCGAAAGCAAAGAAGGCAAGGGCACCCGATTCACAGTGGAACTCCCGCTGTCGAACGGCCATGCCGGAGGGTCGCAATGAACTGAGCTGTGGAATCCGAAGGGGTGAAAAAATGAGCAGACTAAAAATCAGCTTCAGCATATTCGCGATCGTGACGCTGCTTCTCGTTGCGTGCGGCAAGAGCGGAGCAGACAATGATGGCCACGCAGACAAATCGCCTGAACCAGAAAATAACATCACACCGGAAACTCCTGCGCCTCTCCAGCCGGCGGGCAAAGAGTTCGTCTACAATTTTGACGGCGATGCCCCCGGCAAGCTGCCGGCTAAGTTCCACGATGCGCTAACCGGTCAGGGAGCAAAGGGACAATGGGTGGTGAGAGCGGACCCATCGGCGCCGTCTCAGCCCAACGTGCTCGCGCAGACCTCGACCGACAAGACCGACTATCGCTTTCCGCTGGCGATCGCCGATGAAGGATCGTTTCAAAACCTGGAAATGAGCGTCAAATTCAAGGCAGTTTCGGGCGAGGTGGATCGAGCAGCCGGAATGGCGTTCAGATTGAAAGATTCAAACAACTACTACATCGTCCGGGCTAATGCGCTTGAGAACAACTACCGGCTCTACCACGTTGTGAACGGCCGGCGAGTTCAGTTTGCCGGCGCTAACGTCAACGTCGCTCCGGGCGAGTGGCACGAACTGCGTGTGGAGTGCGTGGGAAATAAGATCACCTGTTTCTACGATGGCGAGAAGAAGATCGAATCAACCGACGACACTTTCAAAGAAGCGGGGAAAGTTGGTTTGTGGACGAAGGCGGATTCGGTGACTTACTTCGACGATCTGCGCGTTAGCGCCAAATGAAAAACAAGGAGAAATGTAATGCCAGACTTTACAAGACGAGACACGATCAAAGGATTGCTGGCCGGGAGTGCAGGACTTGCTCTTTCAGGTCTCTCGGCTTCAGACACAGACGGCGGTACAACCGCCACGTTCAGTAATCAACAGAGCGCAAATGCGGCGCAACCAGCGCGAGCTTTTCGGGGAGAACATCAACCCAAACCATTGCCGTTTGATCCAGCGAAGTTGAAGGGCATTTCCGAAATGCTGATCCGGTCACACCACGAGAACAACTATACCGGGCCGGTCAAGGCGCTCAATGCCGTCGAGCAGCGGCTCGATGCAATGATGAAAGACAAGGACCTGCCCGCTTACGTATATGGCGACCTCAAGCGGGAAGAACTGGTCAGAACGGGATCGGTCGTTCTTCACGAGTACTACTTCACCAACCTCGGCGGCGACGGTAAGTCCGGCGGTTCGGTGCTCGATCTGATCAAACAATGGTTCGGCAGCTACGAGCAATGGGAGGCGGAGTTCAAGAGGACCGCGAATGCGTTAGGCGGAGGCTCAGGATGGGCGATCCTCGCTTACAACGCACACACCGGCGAGGTCCACAACTATTGGGCATGGGATCACATGCACAACGCGCCGATGAGCCGGCCGTTGCTGGTGTTGGATATGTACGAACACGCTTACCACATGGACTATGGCGCGGCGGCGGCGAAATATGTTGACGCCTTTATGCAGAACGTGAAGTGGGAAGAGGTGAACCGTCGAGCCGAGGAATCTCTCGCCCGTAAGTGAAGCCGGGCTGACGGCGTTCAGAAGTTCAAGCTTCAGCTTGCGAGCCTTCGAGCCAGCTTGAGCTGGCAAACAGGCGATAACGTCGGTGTTTTGACCGAGAGGAGAATTCAATGTCCAAAGCTGCCTCCTGCTTTTCGTCGAAAGCCTGGTGGATCCTAGTGTTACTTGTTTCGCTCGCGCCCGGGGCACGCAGCCAAACACTGAAGAAGGCCGACTCCTTCGACCTCCCTGGGCCGCCAGGCAAGAGGTTCGACTACCTGACCATTGACTACAAACATAACTACCTGCTCTCCGCACATCTCGGCGCGGGCCTTCTGTACGTCATAGACCTCAACACCAATAAGCTGGTGAAGGCTATTCCCGACGTGCCGGGAATCGAGGGCGTCGAGTATGCCGCGGACGTGAATAAGGTCTACACGTCGAATTGGACAGAAAACAAGATCGGCGTGGTCGATCTCGACAAGATGCAAGTAGTGAAGAAGCTTCCGACCGAGGCCAAGCCTGATGGCAGCACTTATGCCGAGCCCTTTCACAAACTTTACGTGTCAGACGAGCGCGGGCGCGCAGTGGCGATCGTAGACGTAAGAGAAGACAAGATCATCAATACTCTTCGCTTTGAGAGCGAGACCGGAATGCCGCAATACGATCCCGTGGCGCGCAAGGTCTATGTCAATCTGCAAGATCAAAACCTCTTCGCAGTGATCGATCCGTCCACGGACAAAGTTCCGGCGCGTTACCCCGTGGGAGAGTGCAAAGGCAATCACGGCATGGCGCTCGATCCTGAACATCATCGCGCGTTTCTCCAGTGCGAAGGCAACAACCTGATGACCGTCTTCGATCTTGATGCTCACAAAGCGATTGCCCACCTCCCCACAGCGGCTGGAGGAGACGTCGTCAAATTCGATCCCGGATTGAAACGAATCTACGTCGCTTGTTCGAGCGGCGCCATTTCGGTGTTTCAGGAGGATGACGCCAATCACTTTCGCAAGCTCGAGGATTTTCACGTTCAGCGGAAAGTGCATAGCCTCGCGGTGGACGTAAGGACCCATCGCGTTTACACGCCTGAAGAGCAGGAAGACGGCCGTCCGGTGTCGCGCATGGTTGTCTACGACGCCGTGGTGAAGCAGCCCTGATTTCGCACTGTCATTGGAGGTCGACCTACATCTAACTACGGCTTGGTGAATGGTGGATGTCAACGAGTCCAAGGAGGTATATATGAAGTGGGTGACGCGAGAGCGAGTGAAAGTTGACCGAGTCGCCTGTCCCTGGCTGATAACGAAGTTTATTGATCCCGAAGCCGAATTCTTGTTCGTTCCGCCTGAGCACGTCATGGAGGTGTCGGAACGTGAAACCGCAATCCCCTTTGATGTGACTGGAGTAGAACTCGGCCACCGCGACGGCAGATGCAGCTTCGAGTCCATTATCGATAAGTATGAAATCAAAGACCCCGCCATCAAGCTTCTTTCCAGGATCGTGCACGGCGCCGACGTAAGCGCGGATCTTTATGGTGAGCCGGAAGCGCCCGGCCTGAAGGCTATCGCAGAGGGTTTCCGGCACCTGGGGCTGACGAACGACTACGAGGTCCTGGACAAACAGTTCATCGTGTACGACGCCCTCTACGAATATTGCCGACGAAGATTGGCGTAAGCCGATTGAGCAGGACACCTGGGATGAAATTAGTCGGTTCGCGAACAACTCACTAAGGGTTGCGGCAAACTCGGCAGCATACACGCTATCGCATGGAAGAGAACAATCTTCAGGAGCCCGGCGCGACCAGCGAAAATATGCCGGCATGGCGCGAGGTGTTTCTTTACTTTCTCATGCTGGGCTTCATCAATATCGGCGGACCCGTTGCCCAGATAACCATGATGTTCAATCACATGGTTGAACGAAGAGGCTGGCTGTCAAAAGAGCGCTTCGTAAGCATTATGGCGTTCTGCCATATGCTTCCGGGTCCGGAGGCGCTTCAGCTCGCGATCTATGTCGGTTATATCAAGCGAGGGATCCTGGCTGGCATCGCGGCCGGCGTCACGTTCATCGTCCCGGGGGCGCTGGTGATGATCGTCCTGAGTTGGCTGTATGTCGAATATGGCAGCCTTCCACAGGTGAATGACGCGCTCCAGATTCTTAAGCCCGCGGTTCTTGGAATTATCGGCGCCGGAATCATCAAGCTTGGAATCGCATCAATCAAGACTCCGATGCTTGGCATACTGCTGGTGGCGGCCTTCGCCGGTATGCGCTTCGCGGGAATCAACCTCCTACTGGTGCTCTTGGTAGCCGGTGTCTTGAATCTCCTATTCGTCATCCGGCAGAAGAGCCTCGGATCAACATCTGCCTCAGCGGCGGTCATCACCACCGGCTTCAGCGTGCTCGCCTCATTTGACGGGAAGTCCCTCCAGCTAGGCTGGCTGTTCCTCAAGACGGGGCTGTTCAGCTTTGGCGGGGCTTACGCTTCACTTGCGTTTCTTCAGCAAGGCGCTGTCGAGAACCATCACTGGTTAACATCAAGTCAATTCCTCGATGGCGTGGCGATGAGCGTCGCGACACCGGGGCCGTTTATGCTGTTCGCGACATTCGTCGGCTATATGGCCGCGGGCATTCCGGGTGCGATTGTTGCGACCGTATTCGTCTTTCTCCCGTCGTTTGTGTTTGTGCTCCTGGGTGCGCGCTACGTCGAGCAGGTTCGCAACAATCGTTCGGTTCAAGCATTTCTCTCCGGCGGCAGCGCTGCCGTAGTTGGTGTGATCCTGGTCGTATCGATAGATCTTGCTCGCGAGGCTATCGTCGGAATTCCGAGCGCTTTCATAACAGCAATCGCTTTCGTCTCGATCGTGGTTTTCAAGATCGATGTGGCGAAGGTTGCTGTTGGCGCAATACTGTGCGGAATCCTGTACGCCGGTATCAAAGCCCTGCACTGACCCCTCGTCTGCAGGTTCCGTGCGGGTTTGACATTGCTGGACGAGGCTGTTCCTGCCTTCGCGACACTGATATTGATTCAATCGAGTGTCGCACGAGAGGGCATTCCGCAACAGAACGGCCCTTTGACCATGATGCGACTGACGATATTTCGGGAGGCATTGAATTGATCAAGAAAATACCCTGGGTCCTTTGTGGCTGTATTCTATCTCTGATGATTGAGTCTAGATGCCTGGCGCAAGCGTCGAGCCAACAGTCGATGACTCTGGAACAGGCGGTCGCTGT
>DATLWF010000287.1:0-25730 GCA_035576605.1 Blastocatellia bacterium
ATGGATCTAACGTCAAGCGACTCACCAACAATATGGCGGACGACTATGGTCCGAAGTGGTCGCCCGATGGCCGCAAGATCCTGTTCGATAGCGGGCGAGACGGGAATATGGAGGTTTATGTAATGGATGCCGACGGCGGCAACCAAACTAGGCTAACCAGGAACAATGCGGTTGATAGTGCTACCTCATGGTCTCCTGACGGCAGCCAGATCGCCTTTTCCAGCAATCGCGACAACAGCAATCAGTATAATTTTGACATCTACGTGATGAATGCCGACGGCTCCAATGTCAGGAGAATAGTCGATGACCCTGAGTTCGATGCGGAACCGAGGTGGTCGCCTGACGGACGGAAAATCCTGTTCGTGACCGGAAGGAACGGCAACTTCGATGTGTACGAGGCGAACGCCGATGGCACGGGTCAGCGGAACCTCACTCCGGATTACGACAAAAACGACGGCGCACCTGCCTGGTCACTCGACGGAAACACAATTGCGTTTGTCAGGAACATTCAAGGCAAGGAGCAAATCTTTGTTATGGACGCCGACGGGAACAATCTCAAGCGCGTGACCAACAACTCAGCAAATAATGGGGCGCCCGCGTGGTCACCCGACGGCTCCAAGCTTGTTTTTAATACTGACCGAGACGGCAACTTCGAGATATATGTCATGAGCGTTGACGGCGAGTTGGCCCAGCTAACCGATGACCCCGCGGACGATCTCTCTCCCGACTGGTCCCCCGACGGAAGCAAGATTGCGTTTTCGAGCAATCGCGCCGGCATGCAACACATCTATGTGATGAACGCTGATGGAAGCTCGCCCACTCAAATAACCAACTCGAGGGCGGAGGATACTGAACCCGCATGGTCGCGCGACGGCAAACGGATCGCTTTCACGCGCGCGATAGACGGAAACCTGGACATTTATGTGGTGAATGCTGACGGCAGCAACGAAACCAGGCTGACGGTCGACCCGGGGATTGACACGTCTCCGACATGGTCGCCTGACGGTAGAATTCTCTTTACCACCAACCGAGATGGCAGGCGAGAAATATACGTGATGGACGCTGATGGCGCCAATGTCACCAGGTTCACAAAAACAGGAGCGGCATCTCCCGCCTGGTCGCCCGACGGAAGCAAAGTTGCCTTCATCAGCCCCAGTATCGAGATAATTAACAACCGCCATCCGCTTCAGGTATTCGTTGCGGATGCCGATGGCGGCAACGTTAGGATGATTCCTAGGAACCCTGTCAGCACGTTTACCCCGTGTTGGTCGGCCGACGGCGCAAGCGTCGCCTTTGCTACTGACAGGTTCTTAGTCATGTCGAATATCTTTCAGATCGATTTGGATGGCGGCAACCGCAGACGCTTGACCGCCGGACCAAAGATCGACGGACAACCAGCCTTCTCCCCCGACGGCTCAAAGCTGGCGTTTCAGAGCAACCGGGACGGCAACTTCGAGATTTACGTGATGAATCTTCGCTGAGCCAGGCGGTTGCCAAATCGCTTTCGATCAGGGATTTGATACGTGTCGGTGTGGCCGTCATTGACCCGGTGCAGCCCCGACCTGTCGCCGAACCAGTACTCGCCCCGACCGACCGACATAAATGTAAGGATTATCGCCAGCGCCCGGGGGCGGCTCGTAAGCACTGAAGCGGCCATCCTTCCACCGAACAAACCCTCGTTCTGTCAAAACGAGTAAGTAGCCGCCAACGTCATTCTGGATGTTCAGCACCGAGTTGCCCGGCAGCCCGTCTTCGGTCGTATATCCTGAACTCGCCGCCGTGGTAACGCGACAACTCGCCGTCTTCCGTGCCCGCCCAGAGGTCGCCCCCGTCGTCCTCAAACAGCCTGGTGAAGCGATTGCTGTTTATGCCTTACGTCTTGCCTTTATCAAATAGTTTGAACCGGACTCCATCGTAGCGCACCAGCCCGTCAAGGGCCGTAAACCATAGGCAGCCATCACGCGCCTGCAGATCGCGTAGACGGAATTCTGCGGCAGCCCGCCGTCGACGGTCCCAGGTGTCAAATCGATACTGAGCTGATGCGGAAGGGGCGCAGAAGGCGCAGGCTAAAAGGCAGCAGGTAAACGCGCGCGCTACACGGAGAAGATCTATTAAAATGATATCAACCACCTGGAAACCAAGCCTTCGGCAATCGCGGTCTAGGCGCATCTGAGAATAGTTTCTAAAGAGTCAACGGTTCTATCGTAGCTACCGCAGTCGGGTTGTCTCGCCAGATCGCCGGATCAGCGTCGACGAATATTTCGATTGAGTTGCCGTCGGGATCCGAAAAGTACAGAGATTGGCTAACGTGATGGTCCGCCATCATATCAATCTTGACCCCGTTAGATTCCAGCCAGGCTTTAGCCGATCGGAGGTCATCGAGGTCATCGCCAACTTTCAATGCTACGTGAGAAAGGCCTGGGGCCTGCTCTGGCGCCGAAGGCGCCTCACGATCTGTCTCAAAGAGCGCGATGTCGTGGTGGTTACCGGCAATCGAGAAAAAGACCAATCGAAATTGCTTATCATATCGAGCGACTTCCCTGAGGCCCAATATGTTGGCATAGAAGGGCACCGAGCGAGCCAGGTCGCGCACCTTAAGAACTACATGTCCTAACGCTTTTACCTTCATAGTAGCTTTCCTCGCCTGTTGGTTTGTTATTGGTCGCCGCCCCTTTCTACTCCACTGAATTCCCGAATGTCAATCGAGCGCATTGACAAGCGCGTGGTAAGTCCAGCGCATCCTCGTTGAAGTGCTGAGCATTCCTCGCGCACTTCCGCTCGCCAGGTTTCAGGCGAAGCCACTAGTCGCGCCCTGTATCTGGCCGAGACCCTCGCGACATCATCACCCTGGTTTTGTGACCCCATAACGTTTGCGATCATACTAAAGAGTGCTCGCCTTTCATCAGCGTCCATCGAAACCTAATAATATGCAGCATTTAGAATGCGGCATACGATTTGCATTTCCTTAGAGCGGACTCAAACGTGAATCGAAGGATTTGATTCACACTGAGGAGGGCTAATATGAAACTGAATAGGAAAACGATCATCGCAGTTCTAGTGGGTGCAACAATGCTACCGGGTGGAAGCATGCTAGCTAGCGCCCAGCAAAAGGATCAGCAACGGCAACAGCAGAAGGCAGAAAGGAAACAGCAAAGGCAGGCTGAGCAACCGCAGGCTCAGCAGCCGCAGCAACAGCAGAAAGCGGAACGCAGACAGCAGCGGCAGGCCGAGCCTGACCGGCAGGTCCAACAGCCGCAGCAGCAGCGCCTGGACCGGCAACAGCAAAGGCAGCAAGAAGGGCTGAGGCAACAGCAGGTTGACCAACAGCGGCAAGCCCAGCAGCAGGCTGAGCAGCAACGCATGGATCAGCAGCGTCAGCAACAGAAAGCTGCTAACCGAGAGCAAAGGCAGCAGGACGCAGCAAGGCAGCAGCAGCTTGATGAGCAGCGCCGGGCCGCTCAGCAGTCGGAGCAGCAACGCGTGGATCCGCAGCGTCAGGAACAAAAGGCTGCCAACAGACAGCAAAGACAGCAGGAAGCCGCGAGGCAGCCGCAATTCGACGCGAGGCAGCCGCAGTTCGATCAGCGCCAACGCCAGGAGCAACAGGCGCAGCAACAGCGGGTTTCGGAGTATCGAAGGGAACGAGAACAGCAAGACCGCTTTGCCCGAGAGAGGCAACAGACTTTGCAGCAGCAACGGCGTCTGGCCCAGCTACGTTATGAGCAACGATACCTGGAGCACCTGCGTGAAGACCAGTGGCGACTTCAGTCGTGGCGCTACTCATACGCACCACCTGAGTATCGCTACTATCGCAGTGGCAGCTATTACGAGGTGAATCGCTATGCCGCGGACGAGCTCCGGCAGGCTCTGAGGGACGGCTACGAGGAAGGTGTCCGCGCCGGCCAGTCTGATAGGGCGGATGGATGGGGGTTCAATTATCAGGACTCCTTCGCTTATCAGGATTCGACCTTCGGTTATTCTGGTTACTACGTTGGTTTGGGCGAATACCAATACTATTTCCGCGAGGGTTTCCGTCGCGGGTACGAGGACGGCTACTATGGCCGTTGGCAGTACGGTAGTTACTCGAACGGCGTATTCAGCTTATTGGGCGGAGTTCTGCAGGGAATCCTGGATTTGCGCCCCTTCTAACCTTGATAACGGATGTTCACAAAACGCTCGGCCTCGCTAACGGTAAAGTCCAGCAGGCCGGGCGTTTTTTTTCGGTAAGAAGCCAAATGCCGCGAAAGAGAGTCGCGTTTCTCTCCTCGCGGCATTCGTCGAACCCGATATATAATCTGTATTTACTACTCTGCGCCTCGAGGTGCTCGCATAGGAGATACGACAAACAAATGAGCTCGGAATCTGACTCCGCCGCGACGGTCCTTGAATCATCGGTTGAATCTGAGGGCCGGTCTAACTTTATTCGCGACATCATCATCCAGGACATCAAGGCGGGCAAACACGGCGGACAGGTGCAAACTCGCTTTCCTCCCGAGCCTAACGGATACCTGCACATCGGGCACGCCAAGGCGATCTGTCTCGACTTCGGGCTGGCGGCGGAGTTTGGCGGTAAGTGCAATCTTCGTTTCGACGACACGAATCCGTCCAAGGAGGAGACCGAGTACGTCGATTCCATTATGGAAGACGTACGCTGGCTGGGATTCGAATGGGATGGGCTGTTTTATGCTTCGGACTACTTCGCGCAGCTTTATGAGTGGGCCGTTCAGTTGATCGAAGCGGGGAAAGCCTACGTGTGCGATCTCAGTGCGGATGAGGTTCGCCAGTATCGAGGCACACTGACTGAGCCGGGCAGGGAGAGCCCGTACAGAGAACGCTCCATCGAAGAGAACGTGGACCTCTTTGAACGCATGAAGAAAGGTGAGTTTCCGGATGGCTTGCGAACGCTGCGCGCGAAGATCGATATGGCGTCGCCCAACCTGAATCTGCGCGATCCGGTGATGTATCGGATTCTTCATATGGAGCATCATCGGACCGGGGATCAGTGGTGCATCTATCCTATGTACGATTACGCACACGGGCAGTCGGATTCGATCGAGAAGGTGACGCATTCAATCTGTACTCTCGAATTCGAAAACAATCGTCCTTTGTACAACTGGTTTATCGAACAGCTCGGTATCTTTCCGTCTCAGCAGTTTGAGTTCGACCGGCTCAACATTACCTATACGCTTCTGAGCAAACGCAAGCTGCTGGCGCTGGTGCAGGAAGGCCATGTGGAGGGTTGGGACGATCCGCGCATGCCGACCCTGTCGGGAATGCGGCGGCGCGGCTATACGCCGGAAGCCATTCGCAGCTTTTGTGCAAGTCTGAGCGTATCCAAGACAAACAATACAGTGGAACTCTCGGCTCTCGAGTATTACGTCCGTGAAGACCTGAACAAGCGCGCGACGCGGGTTATGGCGGTGTTGCGGCCACTGCGCATGGTCATCGACAACTATCCGGATGATCTAATCGAGGAGATGGAAGCCGTCAACAATCCCGAAGACCAGAGCATGGGAACCCGCCGCGTCCCGTTCTCGAAGGTTCTGTACATCGAACAGGATGATTTTCGTGAAGACCCGCCCAAGGGTTACTTCCGGCTCGCGCCGGGCCGCGAGGTCCGTCTCCGCTACGGATATCTCATAACCTGCAACAATGTAGTAAAAGACGCCAACGAGAATGTCGTTGAGCTTCATTGCACCTACGACCCGGCCACTCGCGGCGGCACCACGCCCGACGGCCGCAAGGTCAAATCGACTATCCACTGGGTGTCAGCGGCGCACGCGGTTGACTCGGAGGTCCGTTTATACGAGACCCTCTTTGCTAAAGAGAATCCGAGCGAACTTGATGAAGGCCAGGAGGTCACCGCCAATCTGAATCCGAACTCGTTAGAAAGGCTGTCCGGCTGCAAGGTCGAGCCGAGCCTGCGGGACGCGTCGGCGGGCACGCGGTATCAGTTCGAACGACTGGGCTACTTCTGTGTGGATCCGGATTCGGCGTCGGGGAAGCTGGTGTTCAACAGGACAATCGGTCTTCGGGATACCTGGTCCAGGATTCAGCGTCGCGACAAAAAATGATCACAGGTTTACCCACGCCCGAGTGGAATTTCATAAAAAGGACTTCACGAATCTCAATGCTCACTGAGACGATGCGGAGGCAGCCGCCTGGTTCCGTTCGTCTCTTGCGAGGGTCGCGTTTGGCTCATCTAATCGGATCATAACTCATACCCAGAGTCATTATCTTCTGCAACAGTGCTTCATACTTCAGGCCGCAATGTTCCGCCGAGTCAGCGAAGTCCTCTTGATGCGCGATCTGGGGATTTGGATTCACCTCAAGCACATACATGCGGCCTCCCTGCGTCAGCCTGTAGTCGATCCTCGCATACCCGGTCAGACCGAGAATCCGGTAAACCCGTTTCGAGAGCCGTTCGAATTCTTCCTTTGCTTCTTTCTCAATCGCAGCGGGCTGCGTTACAAGACCGACCTTCTTTTGGTATGCAACATCCCATTTGACTTTGCCCGTCGCGATGTTCGCCGCGCCGTCGGGCAGATTGGGCATTATCAACTCCCAGGGGGTGTATGCCTGTAGCCTCTCGTTCCCAATTACCCCGACATAAATTTCGCGGCCCTCGATGTACTCTTCGGCAATCGCAGGCGTTTCGTTCTGACGGTGGATAAAATTGACGCGCTCTTTAAGCTTCTCGTCATCGCGCACGATCGACGCCTGGGCTATGCCGACTGAACCTTCGTCGCTCAACGATTTGACGAATAGTGGGAACCTCAATCGATTTGGTCGCTCGACCTTGCGGTTTACCGGGAAGACAGCGAAGCGTGGCGAATGGATACGGTGATAAGCGAGAATCTTTTTCGCTAAAGCCTTGTCGTGGGTCAGAGTCAAGCCGCGAGGGTTGCATCCCGTATACTTCTGCTTGTTAAGTTCCAGGTAGCTGACCACGTGCTGGTCAAAGAGCGGATAGCCGTCAAATTCTTCGAGGAGATTAAATGCGACGTGCGGCTTGTATTCTTCGACGGCTTCGCGGATCGGGCCCAACTCGCTCCCAACCCCAACCGGACGGACTTCGTGTCCCATCCCGCGCAATGTAGTGACCACGTCATACTCGGTGCGCCATTCCTGGCTCTCTTTGTTTTCGACGCCATCAAGCGTATCGGGTGGAATCAAGTCTTCACGAACAAGGGCAATGACTCGGAGTTTTCTTTTGGGCTTATTGCTCACAATGCGATCCTGTGATAGCCAGAATGAATTCCGTTCATGGTCTGCACCGTCAATGTTACAAGTAGCTGCTGCCACGTGTGATCTTGCTTCAGGTTGAGGTTCAGCTTCAGCTCGCGGCACCGGTTGATCATATGCGAAACCATCTGATTGATGGCGTATTGATGCACCCCGGTTCCGGCTGCGACTTCGTGACAGAGCGTGCGGCGATGGCGAAGGAGAAATTCGGCGGCAACAGGAGCAGAGTTAAGGCCCGGCTCCGGGGTGAATATGCGGTACAGCGCCCGATCATAATCCGGCGGCCATTGTAATGCATAGTGTTCGCGCTTCTTTTCGTAATGGTCTCGCAGAGTTCTTTTTATATCAGGCAATTCTTCGACCCGATCGCGCGATTCGTCGGCAGGGTGTTCTCCTGCGAGCGCTTTCATCACGCGATCAACGTATTCCAGCTTACGCAGTGCGGGCCAGCCCGCATAACGCTTTTTCCATCCCGACCCTGGCCGGATCCAAACGGCAAATGTCTCCGCAAAATCTTCCGCAGGATGTGCCTGGGCGTACCATGCCGGCAGGTGCAGCACGAAGTCGCGGCTGTGAGGTTCGGGGCTGTACCAATCGGGATAAGGACTGTCGAATGAACCGAATAACTCGCGGTATCGGCGCCGGTCGTGAAGGCGGAACGCGTTGTCTATTGCGTGGCCCGCTTCGTGCCGCAGTATCCGGAGGCACTCTCGTTTCGTTCCGCCTTCGACTTCCAGCATTTGCTTGCGTTCCAGTCGGGACAACCGGGGATGGGCAAGGTAAAAAGGAATCGCGAAACCTGGGACATCATCGGGGGTGAACCATTCTTCGGACAACCAGATGTGAGGCTTTAGGCTCAGACCTCGCGCTTCGAGCTCCTGGTAGAGTACTGCTACACGGTGTTCTAAAGGCGTGCCTTCGATGCTCAGGGATAAGTCGCAAAACCGCATATCGAGCAGTTGCTCGTCGGTCATGTGATTCAGTTCTCTTCCAGTCACCCGTTTGAAGCTCCATTAAAGTCGATTCAATCCCGCAAGCCCCACCTTCTCATTCTAGCTCATCGGCACACCAAAAGATAAAACCGGAAGACTCTGACCACGCGTTTTACGGTTAACTCAACAGCCTGGCCGAGACTGAAGATCTCCGTTGAGCGTTGCTCGCGACTGGATTTCCAACGGCCATTAGCGTAAACAGGATTTATGACCATTCACTCAACTCCAGACTCTCTCGATCTGTTCGCGATAGCCCATCAAACGATGATTGACGCCGGCTTTGTGCCGGACTTTCCGCAAGCGGCATCACAAGAATTGCTAGCCATCGAGTCGAGTACTCAATCTCATTCGACTGACCGCGAAGCCCGCGACCTGCGCGCTCTGTTGTGGTCGTCGATCGATAACCGTCAGTCTCTTGACCTCGATCAGGTGGAATATGCAGAGAGCCTGCCCGACGGCGACGTGCGCGTCAGGGTCGGAATCGCCGATGTTGATGCCCTGGTTCACATACACTCGGCGATCGACACACACGCAGCGGAGAACTGCACATCTGTCTACACGGGATTCACAACCTTCTCGATGCTGCCAGAAAAACTATCAACCGATATAACTTCCCTGGTCGGCGGCGCTGATCGGTCCTCCGTCGTCATCGACATGGTTGTGTCGAATGACGGCACAGTGAAAGCAACCGATGTATATCGCGCGGTGATTCACAATTATGCCAAGCTTTCGTACGAAGACGTCGGAGCGTGGCTCGATCGAGAAGCCGAAATGCCTGCTACGGTTACCAGCGTGCCGGGAATGGACGCACAGATCCGTCTGCAACTGGAGACCGCGACGCGTCTGCGCGAGTTGCGAAAACAACACGGCGCGCTTGAATTGGAGACGATTCAAGCCACCCCAGTCTTAAACGATGCTGGCCAGGTCACAGATCTCGCCGTGACGAAACACAACAGCGCGCGCGACCTGATCGAAAATTTCATGATCGCGGCAAATGTGGCGATGGCGCAGTTCCTCGAAGCTGGAGGGGTAATGTCTTTGCGCCGAGTAGTGCGGACACCGGAACAGTGGCCGCGCATCGTTGAAGTCGCGCACGCGCTCGGCGAGCAATTGCCGGAGGCGCCAGATTCGCGCGCGCTCGCAGATTTTCTCTCTCGCCGCAAGGTTGCCGACCCTGTTCATTTCCCCGATCTGTCGCTTTCGATTGTGAAGTTGCTGGGCCCGGGCGAATACGCCGTTCAAAGCCCGGCTTCGCCCGGCGATGGTCACTTCGGACTCGCCGTCCATGATTACACGCATTCAACCGCGCCTAACCGTCGCTATGCCGATCTGGCAACGCAACGCTTAGTTAAAGCCGCGCTGACACAGGCGCCGGCGCCTTATAACGAGGAAGAGCTGGGCAAGATTGCGACGCATTGTACCGAACGCGAGAATGCATCGCGCAAGGTCGAGCGAAAGATGCGCAAAGTCGCGGCGGCAGTGTTGCTGGAGCAAAGGATCGGAGAGGAATTTGATGCGATCATTACAGGTGTTACACCAAAAGCAACATTTGCCAGGCTCACCAGGCCTCCAGTTGATGGGCGCGTTATTCGTGGAGAACAGGGCCTCCGCGTTGGCGATAAAGTGCGTGTGAAGTTGCTCGCAACAGATCCGCGACGCGGCTTCATCGATTTCGCCCGCATCGGCGGATAAAATAGAGGGCTTACGATAGGAAACCTGGCTTGCTTGCGTCACTGGGAATCGATGATGGGGCTCATACCAGCCGGACTGGCTCAGCGCAGCAGATGCTGCACGCTCGCGGTAATCAGCGCGGCTCGGTCAGTATGTTTGAAGCGCGAGTTAAGCGCTCCATGTTGATCGACCACATAAATATCGGTCGTATGGCTGATGTGATATCCGAGCGCCGAATTTGACTCTTCGATCTCGTACGTCGCGCCATACTGTTTGACCACTGCGTCAATCTCTTCCTTTTTGCCCGTCAGCGCGACAGTGTGCGCGGAGAAATATTGAACATAATCCCTCAAGACTCCCGTGGTGTCGCGCCGCGGATCAACGCTAATGAACACCGCTAGCGCCTTGTCACGGTCGGAGCCCAGTTGCTTAAAGACGCTGTTGATGCGGCCCAAAATCACCGGGCAGGCTTCGGTGCACGAAGTGTAGCCGCAAAAGAGAAGAATCACCTTCCCACGCTGGTCACTCAGCCGAAACCGCTTGCCATTATGATCGGTGAGAGAAAAATTCCCACCGGGAGCCGGGCCGGTGCTCGTTTGCAGCGGAGCGGTGGCCGTCGCGGCAGCTGGCTCATTGTTCGCGGCTCTTTGCGCAACGGCCAGGATCGTCAGCAGTGACACAGCCGCTAGTGCGCAGATAACTCTTTTCATGAGTGGCTTCTTTTACGCACGCGGGTGGCCGATTGACTGCCGGCTGCAGCCACGGGCGCACGCCTCAAAATTGATCGACAGTCTCGCGTTCGCGATTACCCGGCGCGGGCGAGCTTCAAGGTCAGAATGAACTTGCCTTTTTCCTCCGAAGACAGTTCGACTATTCCCGCGCCCTGCCAGCCCAACCCGTGATCGTCTGTGAATTTCCATCTAATCTCTGATGAGGTTGCGGACCGCTTCCCGCCAGGTTCACTGAACGCCACAGATCCTCGCGTGTGTGACGTGTTTGACTTGATTCGGTTCTTCAGGAGATCGACGATCTCGTCTGCCGATTTCGGATCCGATACAAGGATCCGGATTTCCCAACGATTCGTGTTTCCTTCGGTCGAGACCATTTTTGCCTGCGCACCTTTGAGGTTGGCTTTTCCATACTGCAATCCGTCAGGCAGGTATCTATCGGCCATCGCGGCGCGTGAATACTTCTCCTCGGCACTCCAACGATACTCCATTTCGAGCGCGGCCGACTGCGCTGCACCTGTGCCGATCATCTTGGCAACCAGGTGAAGCGCGCCATCGATCCCCGACGAGAGCCCCGCAGTTGTGATTATCTTTCCGGCATCGACGAAGCGCTCGGGATAGACAACCCTGATGTTCGTGCCGGACTTCGCGAGTTCGTTTTCCATGCCGTAGGTTGTCGTTGCATTCAAACCATCAAGCAGGCCGGCCTTTGCCAACAGGAAAGCGCCAGTGCAGACCGACATGACGTGGCTCACTTCGCTCGACTTTGTTTTGATCCACTTGATCAGGCTGGGATTCCTGGCTGCTTGATCCACACCCCCACCCGGCACCAATAGCACATCCGCTTTCGGACTATTTTCGAAGGTGTAGTCGGGAACCACTTTTTGGCCGAATACCATCGTGTGCGGTTCGAGGTTTTCAGCTACCGTATGGACCAGAAAACGCGCCGTCCCAAAGACTTCCCAGGGACCTGCGAAGTCGATGATCTCGGCTCCATTGAATATGAGTATGGCTACCGTAGGCGGGCCGTCTGTCCCACCTACCTGGATCAACTTCATTCCGCACTGAGGGCAGTCCCCGGGCTTGTCGAAAGTGAGCTTGTCGCAATCCAGGCCACACGGCGGACAGACATAGGTTTTCTTCTCCGGGCTCTGTGAATGTGGAGGAGAAATGACATTCGCAGTGAACTTTTGGAAAGGAAAAAGCTTATAGCCAGGAATAATACCGGCCAGGAAATACACAAAGGAGCGACGGTCTACGGGAACAGTCATTGTTTTCTCCTGGGGCTTGTCACAGCTAGAGTTTCATTAGTTCATTCAAGGACACTGCTCACAAACGGGCGTGGTCTTGCTCTCCTTCATTCCGCCGGCCGCTTTTTGACCGGAACCATCACGGTCTTGCTGACGGAGTTCTCAAACTGCAGAGTCAGCGCCACCTGGTCACCTTCCTTCAAAGGCGCTCTGAGACCGATCAGCATAATATGAAATTCACCTGTGAGGTCGGTTCTGCCGATCGGCACCTCGATGCGGTCGAGCTTGCTCATCCGCATCATCCCATTGTTCATCTCCGCGCGATGGAGCTCAACGGCCTCGGCTATATTGGCCACAGCCCCGATCAGCGCGGTCTCCTTCGCGCTCAGATTCTCAATGACCATGTGAGCTGCAGTCAGTCGGCTGGACGGCGGCATCTCTTGAATCCAGGCATCGCGAACCACCAGTTTGTCCTGTCCCTCAGAGACTGCAGCCGGTCTCGCAGAGATTACGCCGGTGCGCTCGACCTTCAGACTGATGGTTAAGATCTTGCTGCCCGCTGGCTGTGCGTCCGCCGTGCCGCTCCACGCGACGCCTTCTTGATCGTTGAATTTCCATACCCGCCTGACTGCCCCGGGGTTGGCGGTTTTTTGCTCGACCCACTGACCGGCAACCAGTTTCTCATTGAGCAGGTTCAGCACATCTGTTGGAGAAGCCTCGCCCACCACTTGCCATTCGACTTCCCAGTTTTGAGCGGTGCCATCGGTGTTCAGCAGCCTGGACTGAACGCCTTCCGGCAACGGCAGGCGCAAGCCTTTGCCCAAAACCCTTGAGATGTAGCGGTCGGCCAGGCTGGCGCGCGCATACTTGGAATCCCCCTTCCAGTCGTATTCCATGCCCAGAGCGGTCAACTGAGCCTGTCCCTTGCCAAACAGCTTAGAGACCACGTACAGGGCGCCATCTATCCCTGACGAGAGCCCGGCGGTGGTGATGAATTTTCCGTTGTCCACGTAGCGTTGATCCCTGACGACATGAACTTTCGGCGCAACTGTTGCGAGGCCGTCAATCAGCCCGGCGGTGGTGGTCGCCGTCAAGCCATCGAGCAACCCGGTCTTCGCGAGAATATAAGCGCCGTTGCAGACCGAGATTACGTACTCAGCCACCTTCGACCTTTCCTGAATCCACTTGAGCACGCGGGGGTCTTGTTGAGTGGCGATGACACCGCCCCCGGGTATGAGCAACACCTCGGCTGCCGGTGCTTCATCAAGCGCGTAATGCGGGGTGACCTTCATGCCCATGTTGGTGGTTATGGGAGTCGCGGTGATCGCAACCGTGAACACCTGGAGGCCGGCCTGGCCGAAGACCTCATACGGCCCGGTATAGTCGATGATCTGCACTCCGTCGAAGATCAGAATCGCGACCTTTTTGCGCGCTCTTGGCGTCGTCTCGCTCGCGGGTGCCGCCGACTGGCTGCCCTTCAAGATCAGCGCCATGCCACAGACCGGACAGAATCCCGGTTTGTCGTAGACTTTGTCATCGCTGCCGCAAGCGCACGGGGGACAAACATACTGCTCAGCGCTCAGCGCAGCTTTGGCCTTCGTCGCCGGTGATTCGAATAGCCCAAGGCAAACAATCGTGACAAGCAATAACATCATCGCAAGTTGAGTTTGTACGAGAATGCTCTTTCCTTCTTTTGCAAATTGCCGCTTCGGCCCTGTCTGTAAAAGGATCTTTCTCATAGATACCTCGCTTTCATTCTTTCGATATCGCCGCCCCCTAGATAATCTACAGGATGAGATCATAATTAGAGCTCCTGTAGACTGTCAAGGGGAAGCAGTCTCCTGAGAAGTGGAGTTCGAAGAGGCCTACAGCGTCACAAAATGTGGTCCGCGGATTTTAGCGGCAAGCACTGGATGGAAGAAATCAGGGAGGGGTCTCATGCACACCTCAAGGTGGGTATCTGAAGTTTGGACATTTGGCTCGCCAAAGCGCAACAACGCAGCGGAGGATAACCGCGTAGCGGTGTCGTCTCGATAGCTCGCGAGCGGCCGATGTCCTAGGGCCGCGTAGCGGTTACCTTGTGCGCTTTGGATTAGGAGGACAATAGGTAACCGCTACGCGGCCCAGGTTATCCCGCATCTGCTAACTATCGAGAGGACACCGCTACGCGGCGCCACGCCTACTCCATGGTTGATATACCCACCTCAAGGTGGGTATGCGCAAAAATTTGGGCGCGCCGCCGGGTCTAAGTGCAGGCTATCGAGTCGCTGGTCTATTCGATATACTGGCTTGCACCTGGGTTATCTCTTTGGTGGTCAGAACTCTCAAAGGAGCCGAGCATGCATCGTCTTCTGCTATCAGTCAGTCTGTTGCTATTCGCTATTGGCAGCTTGCCTGCAATGGCCCAGACCAATCCGGTTCCGGCGCAGGGCGACTTCACTATCCGCGGCTTCAAGTTTGATAGCGGCGAGGTGCTGCCTGAACTGAGGCTTCACTATCGCACGCTTGGAACGCCGCGCCGTGATGCTACTGGAGTGGTCCGCAACGCCGTGCTTGTGATGCATGGTACTGGAGGTTCGGGTGGCGGGTTTATTTCGGAGCAGTTTGCCGGCGTGCTCTTCAGGCCCGGACAACTGCTCGATGCGACGAAGTACTTCATCATACTGCCTGACGCCATAGGCCACGGCCAGTCTTCCAAGCCGAGCGACGGACTTCACGCGCGTTTTCCACATTATGGCTACAACGATTTGGTCACCGCGCAGTATCGCCTCTTGACTGAAGGGCTCGGCGTGAATCATCTGCGGCTGGTAATGGGTACGTCCATGGGAGGCATGCACACCTGGGTCTGGGGCGAGAAGTATCCTGACTTTATGGATGCGTTGATGCCTCTGGCGAGTCTGCCGGCTCAGATCGCCGGGCGCAATCGTATGATGCGGCGCATGGTCATCGATTCCATCAAGAGTGATCCTGAATGGAACAACGGCGAGTACAAGTCACAGCCTCGAGGTCTGACCGCAGCCATCTACACGTTGCTGTTCATGACCAGCAGCCCGCTGCAATGGCATAAGCAAGCGCCGACGCGCGAGGCGGCCGATCGTTTCTTTGATGATATGGTGCGCCGCCAACTCTCGCGCACTGATGCTAACGATATGCTTTATGCGTTTGATGCTTCGCGCGATTACGATCCCGGACCGAATCTCGAGAACATCAAAGCGCCTCTCCTTGCGATCAACTCGGCTGACGATCAAGTCAATCCGCCTGAGCTGGGTATTTTGGAGAGAGAGATCAAACGGGTGAAGCGGGGTCGGTATGTGTTGATCCCCATCAGCGACAGAACGCGAGGGCACGGCACACATTCTGTTCCTGAGCTGTGGAAGGAGCATCTGGCCACGCTGCTGCAAGAATAGGAATAAGAATAAGACCTATACGACCTATTGGACCTATAAAAGACAATCAAGTTTGATCTTCGTAGAACCTTGGTCTAAAATACAATCCGATTTCGTCTCGTTCAAACAAAACCAGACAGTTCGTTCAGACTCGGCCGAGAGATTCCTGAACGTCCTTCCGAAGAGCTTCTCAAAGAAGCCGGTTGCAAAAAAGTGAGGTAGTATCATGCGTAGTGCCCCCACGCGCGCGGCTGCGGCGTCCCTGCTCGTATTGAATCTGGTCTTGCTCCCTCTGAGTCAGAGGGTGGTTTGTTCAAATGCTTCGGTTTTACCCGAAGGTTCCGGCAATCGCTCGGCGTTTCTAGGTCCCAACGCACTGGGCACTTTTGTGCGCAAAGTCGTTGACGGCCGAGCCGAGTGTCTTGAGGCCGGCAGTGAACAAGCCCGCAGCATCAGAGACCGTGACCCGAGCCTGCCATTAACCGTCATCGTCCCCGATTCGGAGGCGTCCGGTGCTCAACAATTGGGCTTGAGGATTATATTGCGCGGCACAGCGCAGCTGCAGGGTTTTCCCCTGGCTACAGAAGCCTTCAAGCGTGCCGCCGCTCAATGGGAAGCGTTGATTCAAACTCGTGTGACCATAGTCATCGATGTTGATTTCGGACCAACCTTATTCGGGAAGCCGTTCGAGGATAGTGTGATCGGGAGCACCGATGCCCAGGTTCTTGGCGGCAACGCTCTTTATGCAGCAGTCCGGGCCGGTTTGCTTTCCAAAGCACTCGCGCCTGAGACAGTATCACTGTATAACTCACTGCCCGCCAAAGCTGTATCTACGGATGAAGGAGAATCAGCGGGGATTGCCGCTTCATCTGCAACGCTTCGCGCCCTGGATTTGATCAACCAGACCGCCGACGCTGACGGTGAGTCGGGTAGCTTCGGTCTACCGCCGGCAATCGGGTTGAACTCAAAATTCAAGTTTGATTTTGACGCTGGCGATGGCATTGGGCAGGATCAGTTTGATTTCGAGGCAATCGCGTTACATGAAATAGGCCATATTCTCGGATTCATCTCGTGCGTCGGTCAGCAGGAAATGGATTCGTCGATAGAGGTTGAGCCCTCAATCTGGGATTTGTTTAGGGTTCGGCCCGACGCTGTCAAGAGCGGCTTCGCTGCGGCGCAACGGATAGTATCTTCCGGTGGCGAGCAGAGCTTTTACGCCGGCGATCCGGCGCTGTCGTTATCAACAGGACGACCTGACGGCACAGGTGGAGACGGGAGGCAGGCATCACATTGGAAGGACGATAACCTGACTGGCCGGTACATCGGCGTTATGGACCCGACGATTGGGCCTGGTGAGCATCATTTCATCACTGACAATGATACTGCGGTTCTTGATGCCATCGGGTATCGAACCAACAGCCTGACTCAGCCGCCAACCCTTATTCCGTTGGTCTCGGGACAGCCGCAAGCTGGAGCGATGGTGATGCCGCCTCCAAATGCGGGCGCCCTGAGTCATCTGCAGTACTCGATAGCAGTCCCGCCCGGTGCCTCTCAGTTGAGAGTAGATTTGAACGGGAACCAGGACGTAGACCTGTATGCTCGCTTCGGTCAGAGAGTGTTTATTCAGGGTTTCCATCCGGAGAGCGATTATATTTCCGCAGGTAAGTCTGGTTCCGAAACGATAACCATTACGCCATCCAGTTCTCCGCCTCTGCGCGCCGGGACATACTTCATAGCAGTCGCGAACTTTGGGCCGGGCGACGCGGCCTACACCGTAACTGCAACCGTCATCGGCGGCGCCAACGGGAGAGCTGCCGCGATCTTCAACGTTAGATCACACCTCGAAGGCGACGCTTTGGATCTGCACTACGCAGCCATAGATCTCGACGGCGACTTTGTAAGGGGAGATGTAAGCATCCTCGATGAGTCGGGACGCGCGGTTGGCCAGCCATCAAGCTTCGCGATCAGCTCCGGGAATTCAACTCGGGTCGAATCTCAAGTATCTGTTGGCGGAATGAGCGCAATCCCCACAGCCTTGCGCGCGAGCCTCATACTGACTGATCGCGATGGAAATAGAAGCCCCGAAGCGACGGTTGATTTTAGCCGGCCCGAGGCAGGCGGACTTACGGTCAGTGGCGCGACCTTTGACGGGTCTAGGCTCACGATAAGGACAAGCGGAGTCGCGGAAAATCTGGAGGTTGAAATCAACGGCCATGTTGTTGCGCCGCCGCAGGGAATCAAGGTAAAGGGATCGGGAAGCAAGCTGATGATAAAGGGCGATGCCACTCGACTGGGTCTGCAGCGAGGCGCCAATAGAATTCGCGTGAAGAATGCCCACGGATGGTCCAATATCTTAATATTCAGCACTTGAGACTGATCTACACAACATCGAATCACAAACAATGACCAGGGTGGTGACTTCAAAACAATGCAGCCTTGCGTTCGCAGGGCTGGCTCTGGTTATCGCGGTTTGCGTTCGCGATCACGTTCAGGGCGCATCCGTGCAAGTCTCTGAAGCACGAACGGTCCTGTTGAACCCAAAGCACGACCTATGGAGCCGGAGGTCGCCCGACGTCTTCAAGGTGAGGATCGAAACCAGCCAGGGACGCTTCGTGATCGAGACACATCGAGATTGGGCGCCTCGTGGTGCCGACCGATTCTATAACCTGGTGCGAGCCGGCTTTTTTGATGACTCACGCTTCTTCCGAGTCCGTCCTGCCTTCATCGCGCAATTCGGAATTCCGGGCGAGCCGGTCATCGCTGCAGCCTGGAGGGAACAAACGATCCCGGATGATCCTGTGCGGCAAAGCAATACTCGTGGATCGATCGCCTATGCGATGACGGGACCCAACACTCGAACAACTCAACTGTATATCAACTTGAGTGACAACTCTCGATTGGACCGGGACGGATTTGCCCCGATCGGCAAAGTAGTCGAAGGCATGGACACCGCAGATCGACTCTACGCCGCGTACGGAGAGGATTCGGGCGGGGGAATGCGCGGGGGAAAACAGGGAAAGATTTTCGAGGGGGGCAACGCATATCTCGATCGAGAGTTTCCAAGTCTGGACAAGTTGATTCGGGCTACGATTGTGCAGCGTTGATAGTCCGATAGAAGGGCTAGCTCGCAAAGAGTCTCGCCCGTCTTGACAGCCCGCCCCGCCGCGACAAGAATCGATTCTCAGTCTCAAGGTGAATCGAAATGAAATCAACGGCTGAAACCGGCCTCGAATCGAGGGTGAAAAACTCACGCGACGCGCTTGACTCCTGGGTTCGCGAGATAGTCGAGTGGCACTTCAATCCAGAAACCGGCTGTCCGTTCTGGCTGGATTACACGAAAAAGCTTGATTGGGACCCGCGGCGTGAGATTCGCGGCTATGACGACCTCGCGAGGTTCGGTGACTTTCAGGATGAATGGCTGCGCGGCGGCCCGGTTCGACGATGGGTGCCAAAGGCGTATGCGGATCGTCCCATCTACACTTTCGAGACCGGCGGAAGCACGGGCGTGCCCAAGTCGCGAATCAACATCGATGACTTTCGAATGGACTATGAGGCGTTCAGCGATACTCTGCCCGGCGAATCGTTTCCTCAAGGCTCAGACTGGCTGATGCTCGGTCCAACAGGACCACGGCGACTCAGGCTTGGAGTCGAGCACCTCGCTCAGCACCGCGGCGGCATCTGCTTTCTGGTGGATCTCGATCCGCGCTGGGTCATCAAGCTCATCAAAAAGAACCAGGGCGAGATGGCTGAGAAATACAAACAGCACGTCATCGACCAGGGCCTGACGTTGTTGAAAGCGCACGACAACATTCGCTGTCTGTTCACGACGCCCAAGCTGCTTGAGGCGCTTTGCGACAAAGTATCGTTGAAACGGGCTGGTATCACCGGCGTGGTTTGCGCGGGCACCGAGATGACTCCGCAGTTCTATCGCTATGCCGTGGAAGAACTGATGGATGGTGTTTACTTCGCACCGACCTACGGGAACACGCTGATGGGACTTGCGGCTCACAAGCCTCGCTTACCCGAAGACAACTACGCGGTGATCTACTATCCGCCTGCGCCGCGCGCGATGATCGAGGTGGTTGACCCGGGAGAGCCCGAGAGAGTCGTCGAGTACGGCGAAACTGGCCGCGTCCGGCTCACGACGCTGACGCGAGAGTTTTTCATGCCGCGCTTTCTCGAACGCGATGAAGCCGAACGCGAAGCGCCGTGTGAGCTGTACCCGTGGGATGGGGTTCGAAATGTCAGGCCCTTCTCGGGATTCCAGTCGAGTGTTGTTGAAGGAGTGTACTAAAATTGGGTTTGTAGTTCGGCCTTCAGGCGGAAGTTCGTATCTAACGTACGCGGTCACAGAGCAACCTTACGAACTTCCCGCCTGAAGGCCGAACTACGAACTTGGAGATATGAAGATTCTTTCCATCACAGCGGGCGCGGCGGGTATGTACTGCGGCAGTTGTCTCAGGGACAACGCGCTGGCAGCCGAGCTGCTCAAGCAAGGACACGACGTTCTGCTTGTCCCGATCTATACGCCTACGCTGACCGACGAAGAGAACGTCAGCCAGCACCGGGTTTTCTTTGGCGGGATCAGCGTCTATCTCGAACAGCATGTTCCGCTGTTCAGGCACACGCCGAAGCTCCTCGACCGGCTGTGGGACTCCGAGACCGCGCTGAATATGGTGGCGCGCCGTTCGATCGCAGTCGATCCAAAATCCCTCGCAGAGATGACCATCTCGATGCTGAAGGGTGAAGACGGTCATCAACGCAAAGAACTCGACAAGCTGATCGACTGGCTCAAGATCGAATCCCAACCCGATGTGGTAAATCTTCCCAACTCACTTTTGATCGCGTTGGCCGGACCGATAAAGCGCGAGCTGAATCTTCCGGTCTTTTGCACTCTGCAGGGCGAAGATCTGTTCATCAACGGCCTGGGGGAACCTTATCGGAGCGAAGCCCTGGAATTGATCCGCTCGAATATCGAGTTCGTGGACGGTTTTATTGCTGTCAGCGATTTCTACGCAAAGACTATGTGCCGGGACCTCGGCATTCCGGAAAGCAAGATGCACGTCGTTCCGCTGGGAATCAGTTTCGACGGATATGAAAAGCGATCGCACCTGGCTTCGAGCGAGTTCGTAGTCGGCTATTTCGCCAGGGTCGCACCCGAGAAAGGACTGCACGTTCTGTGCGATGCGTATCAGCTTGTCAGGCAACGAACGCCCGAGCGGCGAATCAGACTGGAGGTCGCCGGCTATCTCGCCCCCGAGCATCACGATTACCTCGAAGGGATCGAGCGTCGGATGAACGACTGCGGGCTTGGCGCCGAGTTTCATTACCGTGGCGTGCTTGATCGCGAAGCGAAGCTCGGATTCTTGAAAGGACTCGACGCGCTGTCGGTTCCGGCGACTTATGATGAGCCGAAGGGCATGTCGCTGCTCGAGGCGATGGCTGCGGGCGTGCCGGTTGTCCAGCCGCGAAGAGGCTCGTTCCCTGAAATCATAGAACGAACCGGCGGCGGGCTGTTGACGGACGGCTGCGATGCCGAGAGTCTCGCGCGCGGGCTGTTAGCGTTGATCGAGAGCCCCTCGCTGACCGCGGAACTTGGTGAAAGAGCGTTCGCCGGCGTGCGAGAGCATTATGGAGCGGCGAACATGGCGCGTCGTGCGATCGAGGCGTACGCCTCCGCGGCGAATGGCGCGCGCGACGGTGCGATCACCCCGGCCGTCGAGCTTGCGCGCGGATGAACGCGAGGTCCACCATGCACCTGTCGTATGCTCAAATCCCTCGTCGCCATGTGAACCTTATGGACCTGAAAGAGGTGTTTCGCTTCGTCGCGCCGCGCGTACGAGACGCGGCGATCAATAGCGCTGCCCAGTTGAACGGTCTTGGCATTCGCTATGCGCTGGCAGGGGGATTGGCGGTGGGTGCTCACGGATACGTTCGAGCCACGGTCGATGTGGATTTCCTTGTTGGAGAAGAAGCGTTTGAGCATCACGGTTCGGTGGTGGCGTTCAAAGCCGGCGTCCCAATAGAAGTGGATGGTGTTCGCATCGATTACCTGTCGCCCGTCTCGCTAGGTGCGCAATTGGAAGAAGTCCTCAACCATCCTCCGATGATTGAAGGCCTGGCCATCGTTCCGATTGAAGTGCTCATTTACATGAAGCTCGCGGCCAAACGGCGGAGAGATCTGGTGGATGTGATCGAGCTTGTGAAAGTCGGAGCTGATGTAAATCGGGTGCGGGACTACCTTCGACAATATGCCGGCGATCTGGTTCCACAGTTTGAAGAGTTGGTCAACGAGGCGCTCGGTGAATGAGACGTCCAACCCACTTGCGAGTCCCGTCAGCGGTATCCCATCGGGGGTTTTAGACGCAAGGAGTAAGATAACCGGATGAGCGTTGCGGCGACAGATCTATCTCTTAGAGCACAGGAAGCAAAAACCCAACTCGATGCCCACGTGCGCGAGATCGTCCAGTGGCATTTCAACCCCGATACTGGATGTCCCTTCTGGCTCGATTTCGCCTCGAAGCTCGGCTGGGATCCGAGGCGCGAGATCAACTCCTTCGAGGACCTCAGGAAGTTCCCGCCTTTCGAAGACGAATGGTTGCGCGGCGGGCCCGTGCGGCGCTGGCTGCCCAAGGGACTTGAGGGCAAGCCCATCTTCACTTTTGAAACCGGTGGAACCACCGGGGTCCCGAAGAGCCGTCTCCAGATTGAAGACTTCCGCACCGACTATGAAATGTTCAGCGAGACTCTCCCTGACCAGTATTTTCCGCGAGGCGCCAACTGGCTGATGCTTGGGCCGTCCGGTCCGCGCAGGCTGCGCCTTGCAGTCGAGCATCTCTGCCAGTACCGCGGCGGGATTTGCTTCTGCGTTGACCTCGACCCGCGATGGGTGATCAAGCTCATCAAGTGGGGCGAGTCCGAAGCGCTCGACGAATACAAGGCTCACGTGATCGACCAGGCGATCTCGGTTCTTGGGGCCGGTCACGATATCAAGTGCATGTTCACGACGCCGAAGCTGCTCGAAGCGCTCGCCGAGGAACTCGAGAACCGCGGAACCAGCATTCGGCAGTCGGGAATCACCGGGATCTTCGCGGGCGGAACTGAATTCACTCCACAGTACACGCGCTTCGCGATGGAAGAGCTGCTGGGCCCGGGTGTGTACCTGACGCCGACCTACGGCAACACGCTGATGGGGCTGGCCTGCTCGAAACCGGTGACGCCGGATGACGGCTACAAGATCGCGTATTACGCCCCACAGCCACGAGCGGTCATCGAAGTGGTTTCATTTAACGATCGCGATCTTGTCGTAGGCTACGGCGAAACTGGGCGCGTGCGATTGACTACGCTGACTCGTGAGACATTCATACCGGGCTTTTTGGAAAGAGACGAAGGCGAGCGCGAGAAGCCCTGCGACAAGTATCCGTGGGACGGCGTGAGCGGAGTTCGTCCGTTCCGCAAGCTCGCGTCGCAGACAACGGTTGGAGTTTACTAACGGCCCTTAGAGGCGATGTACCAGGTCCAATAATCCGCGGAAATCCGCCAAATCCGCATCACCGTGGTCTATTCTGGAATGCACGCACGGATGACACTGATTTGACGGATTTGCACAGAATTTCTTGGGCCTGTTTGAATACTGAACAATCTATGAGGAAACAATGGCCATACTAAACATTCCGATCGTTAGATGGGGACAGCCGTACACTAGTCTCGACACCGATGACGTCGTTCATTTCATCACCGGCGAAACGCTGGCGCGAGTGAGCCAGGCAAACACCGGGTTGCTCGGCCGCGACATGCGACTTGCCGAACGCGCTCGGAATGTTCTCACCGAGATTCCGATCTCGGAGCTGATCGCGATGATGAAAAAGGCTGCCGACCTCTATCTAAATGCAACGTTGCCGATGGGCGACGGCTCGCAAACACCTGATGATTTCGCGCGCCAGCAGTCTGCCAGCACCGGCCTGCCCGAGCACATGTGCAAGGCCAACATGAGTAAGAACCACTTCGTCTTGTCGAACATGGACAAGATCCTGGACTCGCTTACTCGAGGGTTGGATCTGAACATTCTGACGCGCGGATATGGAATCGAGTCTCGCGGGGTGACGGTGAGTTATCAGGCGCAAGCTCCGGTGCTCGGCCTGGTGCTGCCGTCGAACTCGCCGGGCGTGCACACGCTGTGGCTGCCGGTGATCCCGATGCAGATCGGGCTGCTGCTGAAGCCCGGTCCTCAGGAGCCCTGGACTCCCTGTCGAATGGCCGCCGCGTTCACCGAAGCAGGCGTGCCCAAAGAAGCGATTGCGATCTATCCGGGAGGCGGCGAGATGGGCGCCGAAGTCGTGCGCCGCTCGAACCGTACGATGATCTTCGGCGGCACCCCTACGGTTGAGCGCTACCGAGGCGACACCCGCGTTCAAGTTCACGGACCTGGCTTCACTAAGATTCTGCTCGGTGACGACGTAGTGGACGAGTGGGAAAAGTATCTCGATGTTATGGTGGACAGCGTGTTTCTCAATAGCGGGCGCGGGTGCATCAACTGCTCGGGAGTCTGGGCCTCGCGCCACACGAAGGAGATTGCGGAAGCTCTGGCGGAGCGGATCGGCCCGATCCAGCCGAAGCCGCCCGAGGACCCCGAGGCGAGCCTCGCGGCGTTCACCGTGCCAGGCGCCGCGAAAGCAATTTGGAAAAGCATTGCGTCCGGCTTGCGTGAACCCGGAACCGAACATGTGACAGCGAAGTTCGGCTCGCGACTGGTTGAGAAGGAGCGCTGCGGGTATCTGAGGCCGGTCGTTATCCACTGTGACTCACCCGAGCGTACGTTGGCCAACACGGAGTTCATGTTTCCATTTGTGAGCGTGGTCACTTGTCCTCAAGACGAGATGCTGAACCGGATCGGAGGGACGCTTGTGGGCAGCGCGATCACCTACGATGAAACATTTCAAAGAGAACTCATCAATGCAACTCACATTGATCGTCTGAACCTGGGGCCGGTGCCGACGATTCAGCTGGATTGGCTTCAGCCGCACGAAGGAAATATCGTCGAGTTCCTCTTCCGCCCGAGAGCGTTTCAGTCGAGGCTTGAGCAGGTGGCGGTTTAGCAGGCGAAAAATGATGGGATGGACCTTTGTAAACATGCCGGCGCATATCGTGGTTCGGTGCCGCGAATGCGGCGGGGCCGCGACTATGGAAGATCCGTTCATCAGGGTTCAGGGCCGGAATGTTAAAGAGGCCCTGGTGGGCGCGCCCATGCGGACCACGCGAGTTGGTGGCGCGGCAATTGTTGAGCGTTATCCTGACGCCATCCGCTGGTCGCAAGCACGAGGCATGCGATTCGATTTTATGGATGGCGCTGTCGGCGTTGTTTCTTGCACCAAGTGTGTCAGCCGGTATTCTCACACCCTGAGGTGGCCATCAGATGCGTTCTACTATATCCAACATCGTGGCAAAGTGTTATGGGCATGGAATCGCGAGTACTTCGTAGTGGTGCGTGACTTTATTGAATCTTCCGCGCGTGATACGGTCGGCTCCTCTTACCTGCGACGTAAAATACCGAAATTCTTCCTGTTGGCGAAAAACAGAGCCACCGTCGTATCTAAGATCAACCGGGTCCTCGAATCCTCGTAGATGGTTGTTTCCGCGACACGCGACGGATAACGTTTGAAAAATCGTTACGCGACGTCGAGCAGCGCCTTTGGATTTCGTTGAGCAATGAGCAGCAGTGTACGAGCCGCGCCTGACGGAACTCGGCGGCCCTGCTCCCAGTCCTGCAAAGTGCGGATTGACACGCCAAGCAACGCAGCGAAGCGCTCCTGAGAGAGGCCGGTCTTCTCCCGAATACTCGCGACACTTGGGATGTTGACGACGCGTCCGTGCTGACCGCGCTTGATCTCGCGGAGCCCTCGCAGAATCTCGCGGCCGATGTCTCGCTTCGCCTTAGCCATTTTCAATCTCCTCTCGAATCTGTCGCAGTACGTGCGCCGGAATACTTTCGATCACGTTCTTCGGATACATCGTCAGCATCCAGATTACGCCGTCGGCCCGCTTCACGTAATAGATGACTCGATACCCGCCGCGCTTGCCTCGACCCGGAGCCTGCCATCTTAGCTTCCTAACTCCGCTTGTGCCCGGAATCACCGGACCCGCCTCCGGGTCCGAGGCGAGAAACCACTGAAGCTTGCTGTACTCGTCGTCGCTCATATACTCCTGGACGAGCCGAGTGAAGAGCTTCGTCTCAATGAAGCTGAACACTTGTCTAGTATACGGCTTTGCCGTATAGCGTCAAGCCTGTTGTCCGCCGCGCGACGCCGACGGAACTTCCAGGAGCCCAACGATTATGAGAAACTGGCAAATCAGCGGTATTAAATATCGTCGCTGGTTCAGGTTGTATCGCATTTGAAATCGCTTTAGCAGATATGAGAGTTCTCATCCTTCTTCTCCTCTGTGTCCCAATCCTCGCTGAGG
>DATLWF010000288.1:0-4339 GCA_035576605.1 Blastocatellia bacterium
CGGCACCTACTTTTCTTTGCCGCCGCAAAGAAAAGTAGGCAAAAGAAAGCGGCTAACACCGCCAACATTTCTTCTTGCCTGAGGGCCCCCAAAGGGTCTTACGCTTCACACGGCAGCGTACCTGTTCGCGTGCGTTGCCAACGCTCTCTCTGTACGCCTCACCCGCTTCATGCGCCCGAGTCACAGCACGCGGTATCAGATAGTCCGCCGCCGCCCAGGTGGCAAACTGTGTGTAGGCCGTAGCACCTCACACGCCTCACTCCGGACCGATAGCGCACGTATGCCTCCCTGTAAGAGCGCTATCCTGTACGACGGCACAGACTACAACCGTATCTGATGGCGTGCATCCTCCATGGCCCAGATGCCGGTTGATTTGTCGCAACTTTTCGCATCGTCGCATCACTGAGAAGATTGACCTTTGTCTTTCAGTGATAACGTCAGGTAATCATTGAAGCAGGCGGAGAGCGAATCGTCTCTCCGCCTACATGCCCGCCCGGCATCTCGTAACAATGCTTTCCAGGCTTGACCCCTCGGCGTCCTCAGATCTTAAGGTACGACAACGTAGTGCCGTAGTCCTGACCGAATCTGTTGAAGTATGTATTGGCCGGGTCCAGCCAACTTGTCAGCACGTGGCGGATGTCACCGGCGCGCAGAGGAAAGTCGACGCTGGTCCCTGGCGCCTTGAGGAAGTCCGCGCTGAACTCCATCAGGACAATACGCTTGGATACCCGCGGATAACAATTCGCGATATGCATTGGCCCTGAGTTCACCCCGATAAACCTCGCAGCCGAAGCGATCTCGGCGGCGCTTTCCCAGGGGTCTAGTTTTCCGCGCAAGTCAATCACATTACGACCCTCTATCGGTTTGTCGTCCGCCGCGCCGACCTGCACGATCAACCAATCCCTGTAATTTCGACGTATTGCTGCGATTACCTCGTCGCTCAGCACCCGAACTTCGTCTTCGCCAAGGTGGTGCTGAATAGCTAGCTCGCCTCTCTGCTCACGCCTAGAGCCAGTGGTGTGCACAACGAGCTTGTGAGGCACGATATCCTGCTCCTCGTGCAGATAAAGTCTAGGGTGTCTGTTAGCACCACCAGCGAGTCCGAGTCCATGCAGGACGAATTCGGTTTGTGAGCCAAACAGAATACTGTTGTATCGCCCCGCATAGCTCTCGATCTTGGAGGGTTCACGCGCGTCGGGATATACGATGAATTCAGTGTCGTCCATCTTGGCGGGCCGAAATTGAATGAACGGATTATGCTTGAACACCCAAATCCGCTCGTCCGAATAAAATAAACATTCGCCCCTCTGGGAAAAATAGGCTTCTGGTATCGCGGTTACGGAAACTTGGTCTCCCATTGCTAAAAACGGGAGAATCAACTGTGTGGCCATGTTTAGAATACGTGTGAAGGTTTGGGAATTAGCGGTGTCAAACTTATTTTTCGAGTTCGAACCGAATATACGACTTGCTGAAATAGGCCCAGTCGCGCATGTATCCGCTCTTCAACCTAGCAGTGGGACCCCGTCAGTCATTTTTGCCAATCAGCGTCCTGCCGCGCTCCGGCGCCGGTCGCAATCCGAGCACCAATAACCCATGTCAGCATATCCTTGTCCGCCCCTGTTGGCGCTTCGATCCGACTGCTGAGCAAAACTCATTGTTGCCTTATTGTGCCGTGTGACGCGAGCCGCATCATGACTCAAAGTTCTCCAATTTCTCGAGTTCCCTCATCGAACCGATCGCCTGATGAGAGGCCAAAGCAACTCAAATGTGAATTGAGCTGGTTAATGGCAAGTGAAGGTCGCTCCACACCTTATACGCCACGCGACGGGGCGTTCGTAAAAAACCGTGACACCTCGTAGACACTGTCAGAGGCCATCGCATGAAAGGCTGAATGTTTAGGTGTCGGTCCAGCCTAGCAGTCGCGCGAATGGGTCAAAAGGGCGCAGGAATATTCGAATCCGCGCGTCGACGCGGGAGCGTGAAGCGGGTGAGGCGATTTACAGAGTTGGCTACGAACGCGAACAAGCACGTTGCCGTTTGAAGCGTGGGACCGTTCGGTGGCCCTCAGGCAAGAACTAGAACTAGAACTAGAACTAGCGGTGTTAGCCGCTTTCTTTTGCCTACTTTTCTTTGCGGCGGCGCGGCGGCAAAGAAAAGTAGGTGCCGCCCCGCACAGGGGCGACGCTTGAAGGGGTAAGTCGTAACACGGATGCCAGCGCAAACCCATAGCAAACCACCCAGCGTCGCAGACAAAAAAAGAACCACTACCTCAATGCCCGAACCAGAACCCGCGCAACGTGCATCGCCCTAACCCCTGCCCCATCAAAAATCTGATGCCGACAACTAGTCCCATCCGCAACCATCAAAGTACGAGCATCGATCGCACGCGCCGCAGGCAACAATGACAACTCACCCATGGCCATCGAAGCCTCATAATGCTCCACCTCATACCCAAAACTCCCAGCCATCCCGCAACACGACGATTCAACGGTCGATACCTTCAACTCGGGAATCCACTTCAACACAGTCTGCACAGGCGAAAAAACATCAAAAGCCTTCTGATGACAATGCCCATGCACCAAAGCCTGGCTCGCGTCGTCAAGCGGCTTCAAATCGAGCTTCAACCTACCAGCCTTGTGCTCACGCACAAGAAACTCTTCAAACAGCATCGCGAGTTTAGACAGACGCTCTGCCTCTTCCCCAAAACCATACTGAAGAAACTCATCCCGCAACGACAGCAAACAAGAAGGCTCCAACCCAACAACAGGCACACCACGCTCGACAAAAGGTCTGAACGCATCGAGCATCCGGCGGGCCTCGTGCTTCGCCTCATCGACGAGCCCTGCCGCGAGGAAAGTTCTTCCACAACAAAGCGGACGCTCGCCCTCAACCGTATTGAAGTGCACGGTATAACCAGCCGCTTCAAGCACCTGTTGCGCAGCGCGTGCATTCTCCGGCTCGATGCTGTTGTTAAACGTATCGACGAATAACAGCACTTCTTTTTGCGCGCTCTGCGCACTCAACGAAGCAGCCTTCACATATCCACTACTCAAAAAAGGCTTCACAAACCGCGGCAACGACCTCTGCGGCGCAAATCCCAACGCCCGCTTGAACCATGGCATATCAGCCGCAAACGAAAACACGCCCGGCATGCGAGCCGCCATCGCCGCATAACGCGGCATAAACGCGATCATCTTTTCCCGCAAACGCAAGCCATTCTTCCGCGTCCACGCAGCGCGCGCTTCGATCTTGAACTTCGCCATATCGATGCCCGTCGGGCAGTCGCGCTTGCAGCCCTTACACGAGACGCACAGATCAAGCGTGTCCTTCACGTCCTGGCTAGCAAGCCCTTCATCACCCAACTGCCCCGACAGCGCAAGCCGCAACGTATTCGCCCGTCCGCGCGTCACATGCTGCTCGTCCTTCGTCACGCGATAGCTCGGGCACATCGTCCCCGCATCGAACTTGCGGCAATGGCCGTTGTTGTTGCACATCTCGACGGCCTTCGCGAGACCGCCCGCCAGATCGTTGCCCGTGCCACGCGCAGTCTCCACGCCCGTCATCGGATCGCGCTCCACATTCCACGTCGACCAGTCGAGCGCAGGCGTCAACGACTGGGCCTTGTAGCCGGGCGCGAAGCGAAAGTTACTCGCATCGTCCATCTTCGGCGGACGCACGATCTTGTCCGGGTTCATCCGGTTGTTCGGATCGAACAGCGCCTTGATCTCGCTGAACGCCCGGTTGATGCGCGGACCGTACTGCCACGCAACCCATTCGCCGCGACACAAGCCGTCGCCATGTTCACCGGAATACGCGCCCTTGTATTCGCGCACCAGCGCCGCCGCTTCTTCGGCAATAGCGCGCATCTTCGTCGCGCCGTCGCGGCGCATATCGAGAATCGGCCGCACGTGCAGCGTGCCGACGCTCGCGTGCGCGTACCACGTCCCTTCCGTGCCGTTGCGATGAAACACCTCGGTCAGCCGGCTCGTGTATTCAGCAAGATGTTCTAAAGGCACCGCGCAATCTTCGATGAACGACACAGGCTTGCCGTCACCCTTCATGCTCATCATGATGTTCAGGCCCGCCTTGCGCACTTCCCACAGCGCCTTCTGCTCGCCTGCGTCAGGCATCTGCACGACCGAGTCAGGCAGACCGAGATCGGCCATCAGTTCGGTGAGTTGCTTGAGCGACGCGAATTGTTCGTCGCGGTTCTCGCCTGCAAACTCGACAAGCAGAATCGCCTCGGGCCTGCCGACCAGCGCCTTCTCGATCACCGGCCGGAACGCAGGATTGCTCATCGCGAGATCGATCATCGTGCGATCGACCAGTTCGACGGCAA
>DATLWF010000289.1:0-4826 GCA_035576605.1 Blastocatellia bacterium
CCTCAGTGAAGTAGGCCTGCCAGTCCCATCGCTCTTTCGGCACTTCAATGATGCAATCCTTGCCCTCCTGTAGATTGTGCCAATAAGCGTCGATATCCACCGCTTCGGGATACCGGCCACTCAATCCAATCATGGCAATCGGTTCCGCTTCTGTTGCTGGGCTGGTACCAGCACTCCGGAAACGTTTGGTACGCCGGCTCGGGATCGGCCGGGGTTCGGTGGCGGGTACCAGTTGAGGCCGCGTTTCAACCGGTTGGAGCTGGCGATTTCCATTGTCAGGCACCACAAACAGAGCCGCTAGCCGCGCGGAATGAGACTGGATGAAGTATTGAGTCAGCTCACGAATGGTCTGATATTCGAAGAACAATGTCTTGGAGAGCGCACCAAACGTCTGTTCCAGGTGGTTCGTCAGCTTCATCGCCAGGATCGAGTCGATCCCGTATGTCTCCAACGCCGCTTGCGGATCGATGGTGTGGGAGGGCAGCTTTAACAAGCCCGACAATTGTTTGCGCAGGTAGCCTTCCGTCTTCTCGGCGAGACCCTCCGCGTCGATCTCGGCAACGACCACCGATTGTTCCGCCTGTAGTTCGACCGGTACCGCGGGTCCGGCAAGCACGACGCGGCGTACCTGCGTCAGATCACCCTCCGCGACCAGAACCTGATCGTAAGGCAATGCCAGGGTGCGACGGAAGGCGTTCATGCCGGTTGCCGTCTGCATCGGCTTCACGCCCGTGGTTCGTTGAACCATTTCCTGGTGTGCCGGATCAATACTCATTCCCCCGGCTTGCCACAACGTCCAGTTGATCGAACGCGTGCGCCCGTGCCGCTGGCCGGCGGTCACCTGTTGATTGCGATACGACGCAAACTGGTCCATGAAACCGTTTGCGGTCGCGTAATCGGCTTGACCCGGATTCCCCAACGCCCCGGCGATGGAAGAAAACAGCACGAAGAAATCGAGCGCCACGTCCTGGCTCGCCTGGTCCAGATTGAAGGTACCGGTGACTTTCGGCGCCAGGACCTGCCTGAATTCGGCGCTGGACTTTTTCAGAATGAAATTATCCGCAATGGTGCCGGCACAGTGAAGGATGCCGTTGAGCTGTCCATACTCGTCCTTGATGGCAACTATGAGTTGCTTGACCTCATCGAGATCACTGACATCCACCTGACGATAGCTGACACGGGTGGCTTGCGAGGACAATTGATCGAGGCGCGCTTGCGTTTCCGTATTCAATGCCGAACGGCCTGTCAGAATGATCACTGCCTGGCGTGTCTGCGCCAGGATCTCACTGGCAAAGAGAAGGCCCAGCGCGCCGAGCCCACCCGTAATCAGGTAGATACCATGATCCTGGAACGCGATCGGCGGCTCGTCCTGGCTCTCCGGTACTTCTTGCCAACGCAAGACCTGCCGGCCGCCGTGTTCGTATCTGATGAGCGCATCCAGCGCCTGACTCTTCTCTTTCCGCAGATGCCCGGCCAGGTCCTCAGTCGGCATCTCCAGCGGGGCGATGATGAGTTGACCGAGGAGTTGAGGATTTTCCAGCGCCGCCGTCTTGAGTAATGCCGAGAGACCAGCAATGAGGCATTGCTCTTGATGGCCGGCGACGACAATCTGTACGAGCATCCTGCCCTGGGGCTTGCCTTGGAGAATGGTCTTGATGTGCTCAAAGCATGCGAGCGCGTAGTCGCTGTAGCGCTGCGCAATACTCTGTTGTTGTTCGGCAGGCAGTGAGAAGCATCGACCGTGCGGAAGCAACAACTCCAGTTCCTTGGCGTTGGCCTTCGATCGTTCGCACAGAACAACGTGGTGTTGGCTGTATTCGACGTGACTGGCCTCACCGGAGGCATCCGTATCGCCGGTTTGCCAGACCGCGGCGGCAAGGAGACTGCCGATCGCTAGAGCCGGTGCGGCAACCGTACCGGTCTCTTTGCTTAGCACACGCAAGGAAAATCCACGCATTTGCACGCCGATTTTCCCGCGTTCATCGCACAGATCGATATCCAGTTTGACGACGCGATCGGCGGCCTGACTGCCCGGCGCGTACCGCACCCAGGCGACCATCTCCGGAGTGCACGGCGCAAGGATGCGCAACGAGTCCAGCGCGGATGGCAGTCGTGGCTGGCTAAAACGATCGGAGGAACCGTCGAGCAATCCTACACAAGCCTGCATGGCGCTGTCCATCAGACTCGGGTGAAGAACATAGTCACCAGCCGTCTCCTCCACGCCCTCCGGCAGCCGGAGCTGCGCCAATACCTGGTCGATGCCTCGATCGATGGCGGTGATTCCTTGAAACGCCGGCCCATAAAGCAACCCCATGCGGGCAAACGTGGGATAGACGCTGCTCGGCTCGACGCGGCCCTGCCCCATCTGTGCCTGGAGCTGCTCGATATCGATCTTGGCCGGCGCCGGTTGAGGAACCAGCAGCGCTCGCCCCTGACAATGGACGATCTCCTCGTCCCCGTCCTGGCTGTAAATTTCGTAATCGACTTCGTCGTGATCATTCGCCACTAACGAGATGCTGACTTGTGTGTTCCCCCTGATGACGATCGGTTGTACCCAGATGATATCCCGCAGTTCCAGGACCATCGTTTCCGGCTGCGCCGGCAATGCGCGCTCGATCGCCGCGCGCGCCATCTCCAGATAGGCGACCCCTGGCAAGACCTTCTGTACGGCGCCATCATCCGCCCGAAGTTGATGATCCGACAGGAAGAACTCTTCGCCGCTGAAAGTCGCGCTATAACTCTGTCGGCTCAGATCGGAGGTGTTGTTGTGAAGCAAGGGGTGAATCACCGTGCTCGACAGCGCCCTCTCGCCGGCTGCGCTCGTCGCCGCATTGATCCAGTAGCGCTCTTTGGCAAAGGGATACACCGGCAGGCCGATACGCCCGGGCTTGACTTCACCATAAAGCATGTTCCAATCCAGCTCAAGGCCTTTGACCCACAGTTCGAGCAACTTCGACAGTTTGTCGCCGGCGATCCAGTCGCGAATGATGGTTTTCCTGACGTCGTCATTTTGGCTGATGATGCTCAAGCTCTCGTCGTTGCGCTTGAGTTGTCCCTGATAGAAATCTTTGGTCTCAATGGCGGCATTGACATAGGCCTCCAGTTTTTCAGTCAATTGCCCGATCGAGCTCACCAGAAAGCCCAGACGTTCGGTCATCGCCGCTCGACCCACCTGCAGTGTATAGGCTAGGTTGACGAGATCGATGGACGGTGTCTCAATTCGAATGAAATTTAGTAGATCGATCGCCTTTTGCTTGAGCTGATCCGGGGTCCTGGCGGACAGCGGGATGATGAAGTTCGCGGTTTGCGAGATCAAGGCGCTCGGCGGTTTGGCGTCGGCAGGCGGCACATATTCCCCGATGACGATATGGGCATTGGTACCGCTGAAACCGAAGGAGCTGATTGCCGCCAGGCGCCCATGCGCACCAACCGGTTCCCACTCTCTCAGCCGGTTGTTAACGTAGAACGGACTACCTTCCAAAGCGATGTGTTCGTTCAGCCGTTCGAAGTTGATGGTGGGCGGCACTTGTTTGTGTTTCAGCGCGAGGAGGACCTTCATCACACCGGCAATACCTGCGGCCGTCATACAATGGCCAATGTTGCTCTTCACCGAGCCTAAGGCACAGTACTCTTTGTTCTTAGTATACTTTTCAAAGGACTTCTTCAGTCCTTCAACTTCGATCGGGTCGCCCAATTTTGTTCCTGTGCCATGGGCTTCGAGCAGTTGTATATCCGTTGGATCGATTTCATATTTAGCGTAAATATCCTGCTCCAGGCACGTTTGTGATTCGGGGCTGGGTGCAGTAATGCCATTGGTCTTCCCATCCTGATTGATGCCCCAGCCCTGGATGACGCCGTGAATAATGTCCCCGTCTTTTTGCGCGTCGGCCAACCGTTTCAACAAAACGACACCCACGCCCTCTCCTGGAACGAAGCCGTCCGCACGTTGATCAAAGGTGAAACACTTGCCCTCGGGCGAGAGCATCCCCGTCTGCGATGTCCTGATATGCATCTCCGGACCCGCCATCACATAGACACCCCCTGCCAACGCCAGATCGCTGCTGCCGGAGGTCAAACTGTCACAGGCCTGGGCGATGGCGACCAGCGATGACGAGCAGGCGGTGTCAATGGAGAGGCAAGGGCCATGCAGGTTCAAAAAGTAGGACACGCGCGCCGGCAGTATCGATGTGGCTTCTCCGGTAAAGCTCTGGGCACTTAATTGCTGGTCTCTTGATAACAGGTGATAGTCGCTGGTAGCACAACCAACAAAGACGCCGCACTTGCTCCCTGATAACGCTCGCGCGTCGTATCCCGCGTTTTCGATACTGTGCCAGCACGCCTGCAGGAACAAGCGTTGCTGCGGATCCATACTCTCCGCTTCCATGGGCGAGATGTTGAAAAACAACGGGTCGAACATGGCGTACTCTTCCAGCGCTCCGACCCACTGGCAGTTGGTCTTGCCCGACACGGCGTCGCCGGGACGATAGTACGCATTCAGGTCCCAGCGGTCGCTCGGAACCTGAATGATGCAGTTCCGGCCTTCCTTAATGTTGTCCCAGAACGCCTCCAGGCTTTTGGACTGCGGGAATTGACCAGACATGCCAATGATCGCAATGGCTTGTGACGGACGGGGGGCGAGCTCGCTGGCGACGAATCGCGAAGCCGCACCGCCGCGCCAGGATGTGAGCTTCTCCACAGCCGACTTCGTTGCGATCTCGTGCCGCAACGTGGTGCTATTGTGGGACACCACCGCAGGCGTCCGGCCTTGCCGTGACAGCGTCCCATGCTTTTCCACCTCTTCTCTCACGTGGCGACTGAGCTGGGTC
>DATLWF010000290.1:0-4787 GCA_035576605.1 Blastocatellia bacterium
CCGCCGCGCTTTCGATTTGATAGGTCCCTGCAGAAGGCACGGACAGGGAGAACGCGCCACCAGTGTCTGTGAGTGCAGCAATATCGGGGAGCGCCACTGGTGCGGCGGTGAAGTAGACTCGGGCCTGGGGTACAGGCTTGCCACGGGGATCGCGAACAGTGCCGTAAATCATGATTTGATTTCGCCCCATCGGCACAGCTCCTAAAATCACCCGGGTTGCCACTGGAAGGCGGCAACTCGGGAGTTCCGGCTATTGCGGCCCGCTATGCTTTCCACGCAACCATGTTATTGTAGACCGGCGTTGCGATTCTAGTCCCGGAATTTGTGGTTGCGCCACCGTAGGCGTGAACGGCTATGCCATAACGGCCGCCACTGATTATTCGGTAGACGGCGCTGCCACTTTGCCCGCCCGCCGTATCGATGTCGTAGTACACCTTCCGTGCACCGACCGAGGCAATCCTGCGAAAGTCATACCACTGCGTGCCGGTTGGCTTGTCGCCGGGATAGCCCGAGATGTTTCCCGTAGAGGCTACCAGATCCGCGTCCGGCCACACACCGAACCCGAACCATCCTACCGTGTTGCCGAGGTTGGTTGGGATGATAATAGCTCCATAGTCATAGTTCTCGTCTCCGCTATTTGTCCAGCCAAGCACCGAACGAAAATTCGAGCTTGTGACCGAGCCGTAAGGAAGTGAGCTGCCGTTGCGCCCAGGCATGACCTGGATGCTCCTGACCCAGCCATCGCGTCCTTGCACGCCGCTGTTCTTTATGTGAACAACGTGCCCTGCGGTCATCAGCGTATGAGGGCCAATGAACCATCCAGTACCTATCCACATGGAATTGTCAGCCGCCGTAATCAGCAACGATGCATGGGCGCGCCATGGGTATACAGACGTGTTGGTAATCCGGACGCGGTCATCCGGGCCGTGTACTGTCTCAGTCGCCGGGGCCGGCGGGCCGAAAGATGCCTCTCCTATGTCTCGCAGTTCGGAGGTCTCCGGCGCAACGAAGAGTTCCGCCATCGCCGCTTCGGTTTTCGAGTGCCCTTTGACCGCCTCGGCTCCCTGGTCAGTCACTTTGGTCGATTTGCTGTCAGCACCTGTCGAGGGCGCCTGATAAGCCGCTTTCTTGACCGGTGCGGCGGCGTCTTCTTGTTTCGTGTTCGAGACCGGCGAGTCTAGTCCGGTTGATGGTTTAGGTGATTTTCTCTTTGTTGGCATCTTGGGCTCTCCTTTCTGAATTGAGAATTAGGCTGGTGTTTTCGCCGCGGGTAAACTGCATTCATCATGAGCCTGACCTGTCGCGCGACCAGGCTGAGCCGCGGACTATATCACGACTTTTGTAATGTGGATTCTTGCGATCCAGTTACATTTCGCTCAGATAATGTGCTCGAAACCTGAAGGCAGGATGGTTTCGAGTTGGGTGCCCCGCTCAAGCTGCAGTCCCTTTTCTTCGGTGATTTCTCCCACAGTTGTTATCGTCGCGCCGAGCACGTCCGACAGCTCTGCAACTTGCCGCAGACTCTCGGGCCGAGCGGTGAAAAGCAGCTCGTACTCTTCCCCGCCGTGAAGCGCCAGACGCAGTCGATCAGTCTCGGATGCGAGCGAGAACAGACACGCAGCGATCGGAATGTTGCCGGAATGAATGATCGCACCGCAGCCGCTTTCGTCGAGTATGTGCGACAGGTCAGTGGTCAGACCATCGCTGATATCGATCATCGCTGTTGCGAGTCCTGCCTCTCCAAGCGCGCGGCCAAGCTTCAGTTGAGGCTCGGGCGCCAGGTGCTTCAATATGGCTTGCTGCCTCATCGCATCCGTCGGATCTTTTGAATCGTTAAGCCTGTAACCGTCTTCAAGCAATGACAGCCCGAGCGCCGATGCACCGAGAGAGCCGCTGACGTAGATTCTGTCGCCGACCCTTGCGCCCCGTCGGGTTACTGCGTTACCTCTTTCGCACTCCCCGATCACGCTTATGTCTATGAACAGGGAATCACGGGAGATCGAAGTGTCGCCGCCTATGATCGAAACCCCGCTTTTGTCTGCCAGCTCGAATACTCCTAGAAACAGCTCATCGATGAATTCTGAAGAACACTTGTGAGGGAGAGCTATGCTCATCATTGCGAACTTTGGGACGCCGCCCATCGCAGCTACATCGCTCAGATTGACGGCGAGCGCTTTCCGGCCTAAGAGTCGCGGCGGTGTCCACTCCGTGCGGAAGTGCACTCCTTCGACCATCAAGTCGCAGCAGGCGATCAGGTCTTTCCCGGCCATCGTTTTGATCACGGCCGCATCGTCGCCTATACCCAACCGCACTTCGTCGTTTACGCCGGCGCGCTTCCTTAACCATGCAATGATCTCAGATTCACCAGGCATGATTCCCTCGGGCGGTTGAATCGTAGCACCGCCGCGAGCGAGCAACAATTCAACCACGTGCCGGCGACAAAGGCTCGAAGCCATTAGGTCTTCGCTAAACCCTTCGTGGCGCTTCGAAACTTCGTGCCTTGTGGGGATCAGCACCGCAAGCGGTCAGTCCCGTGCGGGGAGCAATCAAAATTCTATAGCAACGGCTTGTCTCGTGTTGTAGAATGACTTCGCCCTGCCTCCTCATTGATTCCTGCGAAAGAAAAACTCGGATGAAGCCCAACCACAGCGATGCGGCGGTTCGCGCCGACTCGATCAATGCCCAAGCAGGTTCAAGTAGCGGTGAGATAGACCTTTATGATGATCTGACCGCCTTCGCGGAGCTATCTCCTGCGGAGCAGATGCGCTTGGTCGAGCGCCCTGAGAAGACGTCTACAGAAACCGAGAAGCCCTTCGCGGAAGATGTGGAGGAAGAACAACCTTCCACCGAACCTCTCTCGACGCCAGCAACGATCGAACCTTTCGAGTCTGAGAAGACGCCAAACGAAACAGACAATACCTCAGCGGAGAAAGCCGAGAAACATCCTTCTCCCGAACCGGTTCTGGCTTTTGCGCCGATCGAACCCGTCGAGGCAGTGGCGCCAGCACCGATCGAATCTGTCGAGTCGGAGAAGAGGCCAGAGGAAACACACAAGACCTCATCGGAGAAAGCCGAGAAACATCCTTCTCCCGAACCGGTTCTGGCTATTGCGCCGATCGAACCCGTCCATGCAGAGGCGACCGCACTACTCCCCGCAGAATCTGCTTCTGATGTGGCCGATTCAAATGCGTCCGTCGAGCGGAGCGAGGTCCGCCGGGAAGTCTTTGTAAGACCTAGCGGACCCCTTGGCAGTCTGACTCGGGGCTTCGTATTCACCGGTGCCTTATCGCGCGGGGTCTGCCTTGCTTGTGGCGCCGAATCTGACGCGGACGATTTGTTCTGCATAACCTGCGGAGTCTTTATCGAAGAGATTGGGTCGACGCTTCCAGTCAAACCCACGTGCGGGGAGTGTAAGCAGGGAATCGCATCTGATGAGATCTTCTGCCCGTGGTGCGGATCCGTGCTGCCTGCGGCGTGAACGGTAAGCAATGATTTACCGCTTGAAGCCAATCGCGGCGCGCAACGCATCGATTGCCAGCGCGGTGCAGTGTGCTTTCGCCGGCGGCAGATGACCCAATGCACCTGCGATGTCTTTTCGAGTGAGTGAATCGAGCTCTCGGAGAGAACGGCCGATAATCAATTCAGTCAGCACGGACGCGGCAGCAATCGTCGGAGGACAGCCGGAAGCTTTGACTCTCGCGTCGGTGAGCCGTTCGTCTTCAATCCGCACGGTAAGTCGGATTCGGTCAAAGCAGACTTCGTTAGTTACATCGCCGATGCCCGAAGGGTTTTCAAGCTCGCCCACGTTTCGGGGGTTTGCGATGTGTTCAGCGATTTGAGGGCTGTACATCTGCTTCCGATCTCGTTCACTGGCGTAGAGAGGGCTCGATCTTCTCGGACGCTTGCTTTGAAGTAAACACCGGATATACCTCGAAGTCTACTATGTCGCTCCAATTTGCAATCCATTGATCGAGGAGCGCCGGGTCTTCCGTCTCCATAAGCTGATAGCAACGCTCAAGCTTTTGATCAACCCAACTGGAGACGTACATGAGGCCTTGCGGCGCCATCCGCCCACGATCTCGAAAGCGCTGATAGACGGACACAGCGTCTTTGTTCTTGAAGTGCTCGACTACCATATACAGAATCTTAGCCATCGCTCCTTAATCCCTCGTCACTTTTTTGACTAGGACTCAGCAACCGCCTCGACGCTTTCGGGTTCATCAGCCGGAATCATCTCGCGGAGCCTGGCGACGGTCTGCGCGAGAACGGACACCGCGTAGTCGATCTCTTCCCGCGTCGTGTAAGCACCCAGACTGAAGCGCAAGCTCCCGCGTACTTCATCGCGCGTGAGTCCGAGCGCTTGAAGCACGTGGCTTGGCTCGAGCGACCCTGAAGCGCACGCTGAGCCGGTCGATACCGCGATCCCTTTCAGGTCAAGCGCGATCAGCAAGCTCTCACCATCAATCCCGCCAAAGCTCACGTTCGAGACGTTAGGCACGCGCTGCTGCCTGTCACCGTTGACCCGGATGTCGGGAAACCGAGAAGTCGCTTCCCGCTCGAGGTAATCTCGAAGCTCGCGCATCCGGTTGATACGTTCATCGAGTTGAGTACGCGCCAGCTCGGCCGCTTTCCCCAGACCGACGATGCCAGGTACGTTTTCCGTTCCGGCTCTTCGATCGCGCTCGTGATGCCCACCGTACAGCAGTTTCGTCAGACGGGTACCCTTGCGAACGTACAAGGCGCCGATGCCCTTCGGCCCATGAATCTTGTGACCCGACAGCGACAGC
>DATLWF010000291.1:0-3858 GCA_035576605.1 Blastocatellia bacterium
CGATATATGACGTTCGCAACGACCAAGAAACGGCTGCAACCGCACGTCGTCCCGAGAGCCAATAAAGCATCCTCTCTCATAGAAGCGTACAGGCCTCGTTAAATGTCAGCCGTGGCCCTCTTGGGAAAAGTTTCAACTCATCGCCATAGCCAAGGTTGCATAAGAAATTCGACTTGACGTGGCCTGCGGGGAAAAACTCCTGTTCGCAGCCTTCGCATTCTTGGCCCGCGCCGAAAAATTCCTCATCCACCTTCGCGTTATCAAAACCTGACATTGGGCCACAATCGAGCCCCAGCGCGCGCGCCGCGATGATAAGGTAGGCGCCCTGAAGGGAAGAGTTGCGCTTAGCGGTCTCCTCGACGAGCTGCGGATTCTGCGCAAACAGATCACGCATGCCGGGCGCGAAAGGAAATAGCTTCGGCAGCTTTTCAAAAAACAGCAGATCGTAAGCGATGATCGCCGTCACGGGTGCAGTCATCGTCTTCTCCACATTCCCGGGCGCCAGCGCCGGCCGCAGACGCTCTTTCGCTTCCGGAGTGCGCAGAAAGACAAGCCGGGCCGGACTACCGTTGGCGCTGGTGGGCCCCCATTTCATCAATTCATACAATTGACGAAGGATCTCATCGCTGACAGGTTTATCGAGCCAGGCGCTGTGCGTGCGGGCTTCGCGGAATAGTTCATTCAATGCGTCATCTCCCAACGCCTTTTTCATTTCTTGTTTCTCCCTTCAACCTGAGTCTGTCTTCGATAGGCCTCAATCTTCAAGTACGGCCTCGACATCGATGACGATATCGATTTCATTCCCCACGACAATCCCGCCGCGGTCCAAGGTGCCTTGCCAGCTGACGCCAAAGTCCTGGCGATTGATCCGCGCGGTAGCGAGAAAACCAGCGCGCGTCTTCGGTCCCTTGTCGACTCCATCTTCCCACCAGGGCGTCTCCCATTGTCCGAGATAGCTGACGGTCAAACTGACTTCGCGGGTAACGCCACGAATTGTCAGATCGCCGGTGACAGCGAAGTCGTGCTCGCCTTTGACTTCAACGTGATTGCCTTTGAAGGTGATCTCCGGATGATTCTCCGCGTCAAGAAAATCCGAGCTGCGCAGATGATCGTCCCGTTGTTCCACTCCGGTCCAGATCGCTTTGGCATCAATCCGAATTTCAACCGAGGAATTGGTTGGATCTTCAGGATCGAATTCAAGCGTGCCCTGAATGTTTTTGAAATGCCCGCGAACGTAAGTCACCATCATGTGCCGGGCACGAAACTCGGCAGCGGTGTGTCCGGGCTCAAATGTCCATTTAGCCATTATTAACTCCGGCGAAGTGTTATTCGCTCATTACGTACGTTGCAGAAGTATTCCGGAGAAGTGTTGGCGATTCCAATAGAAAACAATCAACCACAGGACTGTTACCGCCGCCGCCGGTACTGCTCCGATCGGATTCAGGAACACATGATAACAAATGATGTTCACGATTACCGGCCCAAGCAGCACCAACGCGAGCGGTACGAATCGGTTCACCAGCAGTAACACGCCGCCTGCGATTTGGAGCACCGCCACCACCCAATAATAGTGAGATTGGACCAGCGCGCCCATGAACTGTCCGGCCAATCCCGTAGGCATCGGCCCCATGCTGAGAAAATTCAAAAAACCATTGAGGCCAAAAACTACGCAGATCAGTCCAAGCAAAAGACGTGCAATCAAGGTGACAATTTTCATTTCGCGTTTCCTTTTCGATAGTTTCAAAGACCTTACCAATCTCAGTGTCATGCCCCGTCAGTGGCGTTGAGCTGTTTGGGAAAATTCTCCCGAGCCCAGGTCGCAAACCGCGTCGGCTCCCGGCCTGATATTTTGTTTGCAAACGCAATTCGATCGGACGAATCCGAACCCAGATAAGTATGGGCTTCCCAGTAACTGAACATCTCGGCAATTTCGTCTGCTCCAGGAAAGGCGCCAGCGAAGCTTTCCTTTGTGACTTGCTTGTATGAAAAGTTATGCCCTTGTCGATTTAGGGTCTCAACGATTTCATCAAAGCTCATGAAATCACCGACGAGTGGCAGATACCGACCATTGCCTGCCTCATCCGGGTGTGCGAATGCGCCGGCGACGATGTTCCCGAGCTCGTTGATGTCACCCATGTGAATGACCCGCACTGTAGGATCAAGAGGAAGAGCCCAGCCCATCGAGCCGTCCGCTTGATTGTGTGGAGCAATTGCGCCCGCAAGATTCTGGTAGTAGAAAGGCGCGATGACGAAGGTGTAATTCTCAAACCCGCCATTCTTCACTACTCGATCGATTTTGGCCTTGCCGCTAAAGTGGGGAACGTTGAACTTGCCACCGCTGATTGCTTCTACATCAGGCAGGGTTGACCAGATAAAGTGTTTGACCCCGGCATCTTTTGCGGCTCGTATGGCCGCCGTCGCCTGCTTAAGCTCGTCGGTTCCTGCTTCCTGGAAATTGGTGACCAGGAAAACTCCGTGTGCCCCTTCAAATGCGGGTTTGAATGTCTCGGGTCTGCTTAAATCTGCCTCGACGACTTCCTCTGCGAGTTCCCTATGCTTGTCTGGATTGCGAGTCAGAGCTCGCACCTTGAATTGTCCGCGGGCTTGCAGGGCACGTAGCACTCCGCCTCCCTGCTGTCCCGTTGCGCCGACCACGACGATCAGTTTTTTATTGTTGGATGACACCTTGGTACTCCTTTCATCTTCAATCATTCAGGACTGAAATAGCTTCTGGTCAATGAACGTGTACAGCCTTGCCACCCGACCATCACGCTCTTCGAGGAAGTCTGTTCCGGTGTAGTGGAACGGTTGACCTGGCATCCCGCTTCCCCACCGGCAAGTCGCTACATTGTGCATGATCTGGATCTCACCCGTGACCGTGTAGCGGTATTCTGGGAAGTGTTTGCGAATCTCTGTAGCCGCTTCATTGATACCCTCGCGGCCCACAATGCGACCGCCGGGATGAATCCAAACGCAATCTTCGGTGTAAGACTCCGCGAGCAATGCCGCACGCTTGACGGGATCGAGCTCTATAAAAATCTCATTGAAGTTGCGCATAAGCAGTTCAGAGGAAGTTGCCTTCATAAATGGATCCTCCTTAAAACATCGTGCAATGGTGATCAACAACTTGCCGGCTCGGGAGACCCTCCATGGCTTGCATGGTGCAAGCCTTCAGGCCGAAGGAGATTTCAGCGCCTCCGCAAGCACGTCGCGGAGAGGCTTGGGTGGCCGGCCGCCAAGTCGCTCGACGTCGCCGGTCACAACGTCGAACGCACCCTCCGCGACGCTCGCCTGGATGCTGATGACGGTGTTAACAATCTGCGCCGGCAGGCTCGCCTGCGTCAGTCCGGCGCGCAGTTGCTCCTCGGTGATGACAAGGAACGCGACCGGCCGGCCAGTGATTTCAGCGACGAGCGCCGCGCGCTGTGCACCCGACAGGCGCTCGGGGCCGGTAGCGTTGTAGCTCGCGCCCGCATGGCCGTCGCCGATCAGGATTCCAGCTGCAGCGGCCGCTACGTCACCGCGCGCAACGAAAGCAACCCGGTTTTCGGCCAGACCGGCCAGCACGCCCTGGGCCAGCGACAGCTGCGCCTGCTGCGCGAAGCTTTCGGCATAGAAGTTCATGCGCAGGATCGTCCACGCCGGCGCCGTGGCGATGAGACGCTGCTCACCCCACCAGTAGGGAGTGCCGAGCACCGGCCCCTCCGCCTGGCGTGCACCGGCGGCCGACATGAAGACGATATGCTTGACGCCCGCCTTCACGGCGGCGTCGATCGCAGCGACGTTCTGCGCCCCGCGCTTTCCAGCATCGAGGCTCGGGATGATGAGCAGACGATCGAGATTTGCATAAGCGTCCGC
>DATLWF010000292.1:0-11051 GCA_035576605.1 Blastocatellia bacterium
CTATCAAGCGCCGGCCCGAACGGGCCACATTGTATAAGGATGTTATTGGCAAGTCGAGATACCTATCGGTTCTTGTGGATCTGGGCATCCTTGACAGAAGCGTCGGCCCCGAGAATCATCTACGCACGCTTATGCGATACGAGGAGTTTCATCCATGCGAACCATTAGCGAAGTTCATCAAGTGCTTCTGGTTTCTAGAGAGCGCCGCGGCCCATTCAACGGGCCCGGAACGGATTCTTCCTGACGGGTGCACCGAAATGGTTTTTCATTTGGCGGACGCATTCAATCAGCACAGGCCCGACGGTACAACCGAGCGCCAGCCGCTTGCGCTGCTGGTTGGGCAGATGCGCGGGCATCTCCTCATCCAGCCAACCGGGCGAGTGCGGGTGCTGGGCGTGAGATTTTGGCCGGGAGGCGCTTATCCGTTTGTGACGCTGCCGCAAAACGAGATTGCCGGAAGGGTCATCGCTTTGGATTCAATCTGGGGAGCGATCACAAGCGAGCTTCACGCGAGAATTGCTGATGTCGCGACCCCCGCTGAGAGCGTTAAGCAAATCGAGAAAATTCTGAGCGCGCGCTTGGACGAGTTCCGCCGCCACGACTCTGGCCACGATTCTTTTCACGATTCTGGAATGATGAGAGCAATTGCACTCATACTTGGTTCAGGTGGGCGCCAGCCGGTCGAGAGTCTCGCAGATGACATGGGAATCAGCTTGCGCAAACTTGACCGGGCGTTCAATACGCGAGTCGGGTTGACGCCCAAGACGCTGTGCCGGATTGTGCGATTTCAGCGTGTCTTCAAGATGATCGAGCGGACAGGCAGCGGCCCGGGCTGGGTGCAGATTGCGCTCGACTGTGGGTACTACGACCAGGCGCATTTTGTAAAAGAATTCAAAGAGTTTGCCGGCAAAGCGCCGACGGGTTATTTTGCCGAGCATAACGCAATGTCAGAGCACTTCATTGCCAGCTCGTAGCTGTCTTTTTCTTACAATACACCGATTGAACCTTCGGGTAATATTCGACCTGCGTCCGACGTCGATGTTCGACAAACTTCAGTTCGTCGATCCACCACGTAGCGGTGACCTATCGATAGGGCGAGGGGTCAGCGCGGCCCGGATCGTGCCAAACTCGCTCGCTATCGATAGGTCACCGCTACGCGGTGGATCTCGCGGTGGTCGGGTTGAATCTGCGGGTGAGTTGCGGGTGCGATCGAATAACGCGCGCGGCTGACAAGAGGTGATCAGGTGGCCGCTACGCGGCCCGGACCGTGCCAACCTCGCTCGCTATCGATAGGTCACCGCTACGCGGTGGAATCGCCAAAATGAAGTTTGTCGGACACTTCCATGGAGGAGTCTCGGTATGTTCAAGCGCGTGGCGATTGGTGTGTTGATCTCAATGGCCGTAGGGATGTTGTCGAGTGCAAGTCAACGGTCTGGTGTAGACCGGCTGGAGTGGATTTCCGGTTGCTGGGCCCTGGACGACGGGAAAGAGCGCACTGAAGAAAGCTGGATGAAGCCCGCCGGCCAGTCGATGATCGGGATGAGCCGGACCGTTGCCGGCGGGAGAACGGTCTTCACCGAGCACCTGCAGATTCGTGAGGCGAACGGTCAGATCAGTTACATAGTAGCTTTGGGAATGGGAGCGAAGCCGGTCGTCTTCAAACTCATCAAGAGCTCGGACAACGAAGTCGTATTCGAGAATCCGGAGCATGATTTTCCGCAGCGGATTATCTACCGCCGAGAGTCGACGGACGGATTGTTCGCCCGTATTGAAGGCCAGGAAAAGGGAGTCAACAAAGCGATGGATTTCCGCTACAAGCGATCAAAGTGCGACTGACTCCGCGTTGAGACTTTGCGACTTCGCGTCTTGCGTGAGTACTGTTTCGCGCAGAGCCGAAAAGCGTCGCAAAGTCGGAAAGGGAATGAGAATGGTCGTAGTTGATTTCAGAGCGGAATAGCCGCTCAGGTTCAGAATGACAAATCGCGGTTTGTTGATTAGCGGTCATCAAAACTCAGTGTGATTCTAACCCTCTCAACCAGTGCCACCAAAATCCACCACCCGCTTGTCGCGCAACTATGCGCAACCGTAGAATCATGGGTCCCATGCCACTGCCGGATCCTTCTCTTGTACTGAATCAAGAATCAACCAGCAGACCAAAGAGGTCTTTCTTCTCCGCGCTGCGGCACCGCGATTTTCGTCTGCTTTGGATAGGTCAGCTCATATCCGTCACGGGTTCTCAGATGCAGCTCGTGGCGATCAACTGGCACGTCTATCTGCTGACAAAGTCTCCGCTGGCGTTAGGCGGCGTCGGACTGGTGCGCGTCCTGCCCATCATCTTCTGCTCGCTGGTTGGGGGTGTGGTTGCCGACGCCTTAGACCGAAAGCGCTTGATGCTCGCAACACAAGGAGTGATGTTGATCAGCGCGGCGTTGCTTGCGGGAATGACAGCTTCCGGACTGAGCAGGATCTGGCCTATTTACTTGCTTACAGCGATCGCCTCAGCCGCAGTCGCGTTCGACAATCCAGCCCGCCAGGCGATGCTGCCGACATTGGTGCCGCCGAAAGATTTCCAGAACGCCGTCAGCCTGGGAATCCTGGTATTCAACTCAGCAATGATAGTCGGGCCGGCACTTGCGGGATTGCTCCTGAAGATACGCGGTCCCGCGCTCATCTATGGTCTGAATGCAGCGTCCTTCGTCGCGGTTATCGTCGCTCTGCTGCTGATGAGTACGAGCGGCCGCGTTGAGGCCGAAGCGCCATTAGCGCAAATGAACTTTGCTGCGCTTCGGGACGGGCTGCGATTCGTTTGGCGGACCCCGATCATCGTGCAGACAATGATGCTCGATTTCATAGCGACGTTCTTCGCATCGGCGACCGCTCTCTTACCGATCTTTGCTGCAGAGATATTGAAAGTCGGAGCCGGGGGGCTTGGCTTGCTTGCCGCAGCGCCCGGCGCGGGTTCGATCGTGAGCGGGCTCGTCCTGGCGCGGGTCGGCGTGATGCGCAAGCAAGGCAAGGCGGTGCTCATCTCGGTCGCGATCTTCGGAGCCGCGACAGTTGTGTTCGCTTTGTCGCGCTGGTTTTGGCTGTCACTTCTAATGCTTGGAATCACCGGCGCTTCCGACACTGTGAGTACCGTGCTGCGACAGACGATCCGGCAGTTAGTCACCCCCAATTACCTGCGTGGCCGGATGACCTCGGTCAACATGATTTTTTTCATGGGCGGGCCGCAGCTGGGCGAGTTCGAGGCCGGCGCGGTTGCCGCGCTCATTGGCGCAACGCTCTCGGTTCTGACGGGCGGCGTTGGATGCTTGATTGCGGTGGCGGCCGCCGGCTTCTGGGCGAAGAGTCTGGTGCGCTACGAGGGAGATTCAACGGAGGGAATCAAGCGGTGAGCGACGAGTCAGGCACCAATCACCTACACTTCGTCGAGTGTCCGCCTCAGATGGTCGCGCATATCCACCTCCACGAGACTGTATAAAAAGCCAGAGCGACGCGGGCATTGTCGAATCTCAGCACATTAACAGGTCGGGAAGGTGGGCTTGCCCCCGGTGCTCGTGATTCTCAGGAGACTGGGCTCAGGTGTGTCTCGACACTTTCAAGCGGCGGGGGCAAGCCCACCTTCCCGACCTGTTAATGTGCTGAGGTTCGGTAGTGACCGCTTTGCTTTGCGTTTTCACACGGTCTTTGCCGAGGTATGCAAAATCTGACGCGCGTGTTTGGTTGGGTTGACCGAGCGCGGCGCCGTGGCTCCTTTGCCAGTTGCACATGCAGCAACGCGCTTCACTCATACCTCAACGCAACCATCGGGTCGACCTTCGACGCCCTTCGCGCTGGCAGATAACCAGCTAACGCCGCGACCACAACCATCAGCAGAGTCGCAAGGGATATCGTCACCGGGTCTCTCGGCGCGAGTCCGAAAAGCATTTTCTCGATCAGCCGCGCGCTCGCGAGCGCCGCCCCCAGTCCGATTACGACGCCGATAACAACGAGCAGCATCGTTTCACGCATCACCAATCGAACTACTCGAGGAGCCGTTGCGCCAAGCGCGATGCGAATGCCGATCTCATTTGTTCTCCGCGCGACCGTGTAAGACATCACTCCATAGAGCCCGAGGCAGGCGAGCAGCACTGCAAGCAGCCCAAAGAAGCTCGACAGCGTCGCGAAGAGACGCTCTTGTGTAAGCGATTGCTCGGCCTGGCGCCGCTGAGTTTTTACGTCGAACAAAGGAATGTTCCTGTCGACCTCGCTGACAGCCTCGCGGATCGCGCCTGCAAGCGCGGTGGGATCGCCGGCCGTGCGCACTTCGAAGTTCATCTGTCCGAGCGAAGACGCCTGCTGTCTGTACGGGAAGTAAACCGTGGCCGGTGTTTCGTAACGCAAGCTGGTGTACTTCGCGTTCCTGGCGACGCCGACGATTTCGATCTCGCTACTGTGTTGCTCGGAAAACCCGAAGCGCTTGCCAATGGGATCTTCGTTGGGAAAAAGTTTGCGCGCCATCACTTGATTGATCACCGCAACTCTCGGAGCGCGCTCGTCGTCCTGTTCGCGCAAGCCGCGGCCCAACACGAGCGGAATCTCCATCGTCTCGAAGAAGTTCGATCTCACGCGCTGGACGTATGTGTAGTCCCTCGGGCCAGGCGCCGGCCGGCCCTCGATGTAGACGCTTTCTATGGCGGCGCTTCCGCTCAGCAGCGGGTGTCGTGAGATGGTCGCGCGCACCACGCCGGGGACGGCTTCAATTCGCTGGAGCATCTGCTCATAGAGTTGAGCAATCTGAGTCGCTTTGTATCCGCTCAATCTGGGGCTGACTCTGAACAGCAGGACGTTCTCGGTGTTGAACCCTACATCAACATTGTTCAAGTTGCGAAGAGTACGAACAAAGAGTCCCGCGCCTGTCAGCAGCACTAGCGACAAAGCCACCTGCACAATCACCAGCGCGTTGCTCAGTCCAATTCGCGACCCGCCGATGACGCCGCGAGCGTTGTCCTTGAGAGCGGGAGTAAGATCAACCCGCGTCGCTCGCAACGCCGGCGCGACCCCGAAGAGAATCCCGGTCAGCAAAGATACAGCTGCGGTGAAGCCGAGAACGCGCAGATCCAGCTTGAGATCGAGATCCAGCGCTCCGCCGCCCCACGGCCGCAAGGTCAGCAGAAGATCCTTGCCCCAGTTTGCAAACAGCAGCCCGAGCGCCGCGCCCAGCATCGCCAGGAGCACGCTCTCCGTCAGCATCTGCCGAATCAATCGCCGGCGGCCTGCGCCTAACGCAAGGCGCACGGCCATCTCTTTTTGCCGAGTCGCGCTTCGCGCCAGCAAAAGGTTCGCGACGTTTGCGCAGGCGATTAACAGCACCAGCCCGACGACTGCGACCAGAATGGTGAGCGGCTGTGCATAGTCGCGGCGCATCTCATTGAGTCCCTGGCTGCCCGAACCCACTCTGAGTGTAGGGACATTCGGCTGGTCATGATCCCGCGCCGGATCGGCCGCCTGCGCAAGCTTATCCTCCTCGATGGCGATCTGTTGGAACATCCCTTCCAGACTGGCGCGCGTCTGCGCCACGGTCGCGCCCTGCTTGAGCCTCCCCATTATTTGCACCCACCAGATCCCGCGATCACGCAGCATTGACCCGCCGGGATTGATAAGCGGCTCCATCGACATCGCGATGGAAAAATCGGGCGAGCTGCCTACCTGAAGTGTTCCCTCAAATCCTGGCGGAGTGACCCCGACGATCGTGAAGGAAACACTGTTGATCGTAATGGACTTCCCAATCACAGCTGAATCCAGGCCAAATCGGCGTTGCCAATACCGATGGCTTATAATCGCGGCCGGATTTGCCGTCGCTTGATCGTCATCGCCTGTGAGGGTTCGCCCAGCGACTGCGGGCACCCCCAACCCGGCATAGTAGCCACCGGAAACGAACTGTCCGCTGGCGATCTCCGCCTGCCCGTCTACATTGACATTCAATTGTTCGATTTCTGCAAAGGCAAACACATCGGAGAGCGTCTCGGCGTGATCGCGAAACTGATTGAATATCGCGTACGAAAAAGAAGTGCTGGTTGACAAACCGGTCGCTTCGTCCTTGCTCAGGCTGCCGTTGATCGAGCGCGCCATGAGGTTCGGTCCTGACAGCCAATCGAACAGCACGAGCTCGTTCGGGCTTTTGACCGGCAGCGTCTTGAGCAGGACTGCATCAATCAAACTAAAGATCGCGGTGTTAGCTCCGATACCCAAGGCTAGCGACAGCACTGCCACCACGGTTAGGGCTTTGCTCTTGAGCAGCATTCGAACGCCGTATCGCAGATCTTGTACCAGTGATCCCATACCGATGCCTCCAATTCTGCTTTGCGATTGAATTCTTGCTTCGCGCGCAAGACGATTGTCAATCAACGGTGCTGCGATAGGCCTTTTCGAGCGAATCAATTCCGACTCGAGCAGTTGCCAATCCCTGATGTGAGATTGCGCGCGCTTGAGTGCATCCTGCTCTGCCTCGCCCTCCGCCAGGGCGTCTTCGTAGACGGCTTCGAGGTGCTGTGCCATCTCGTCGACCATTTCCAACTCGTGCTCCGGCCCGAGCGCGAGCGGCGGAAGGTTGTTGCGAACATAGTGCTTCCAGTCAGGCATCGAACCTCCCGGCTCAATCTTGATCACTCATCTCTCAATGCAATCATCGGGTCCACGCGCGCCGCCCTCCTCGCGGGGATATAGCCCGCTAGAGCTGCCACCCCGATCATCAGCGCAACCGCAAGCGAGATCGTCACCGAGTCTGTAGGCGCGAGTCCGAACAACATCGCCGCGACCAAACGAGTAGTTGCCACTGCCGCGCCCAATCCGATCGCGACGCCGATCCCGACCACAAGCATCGTCTCGCGCATCACCATTCGTGTGACGACCTTGGCCGTCGCGCCAAGCGCCATTCGAATGCCGATCTCGTTCGTCCGTCGCGCGACCCCGTAGGACATCACACCGTAAAGCCCGATGCAGGCCAGTAGCAACGCAAGCACGCCGAAGAAGCTCGACAGTGTCGCAAACAGCCGTTCCTGCATGAGCGATTCGTCGGCCTGCTGGCTCTGCGTCTTTACAGCGAAGATCGGCAGATTGGTGTCCACTTCGCGCACGGCGTCACGGACCGAGGCGGTTATTGCGGTTGGGCTCCCGGAGCTGCGCACGATGAAAGTCGCCGAACTCGGAATGTTCTGCGGATACGGAAGGTATACGGTAGGTTCCGTTTCCCGGCGCATGTCGGTGTACTTCCCGTCGCTAGCGACGCCGACGATTTCAATCTGGCCGTTTGTTTCAGGGCCTCCAAGACCGAAGCGCCGGCCGAGCGGGTTCTCGTCGCCGAAGTATTTGCGCGCCATCATCTGATTGATCACGGCTACCTTGGGTGCGCGTTCGTCATCGTGGGAATTCAAAGCGCGACCCAGCAGTAGCGGTATTTCCATCGTCTCGAAAAAACTCTCTCCAACCGTATTGACCTTTGCGTCGTCTTCGTCGCCCGGCTGTGATGTGTGCCCCTGCACGGAGATTGTGCTCGTTCTGCCGTAACCGGCGAGCAGCGGAATAAGTGATACGGTGGCGGACCTCACGCCGGGCGTGGCTTCGAGCCGTTCAGTCAATCGGCGGTAGAGCTGCGCAATTTGCGGCTTGGAATATCCGTTCAATCCAGGCTCAACGTTGAACAGCAGCAGGTTCTCGCGATTGAAACCGACGTTGACGTTTTGCAGATTCCGTAGCGTGCGCACGAAAAGTCCCGCGCCGACCAGCAACACCAACGACATAACTACCTGAGCGACGATTAAGGACTTGGTGAGATAGGAACGAGAGCCGCCAGCTAAGCTTCGGGCGTTGTCCTTGAGCGCCGGAGTCAGATCGACTTGTGTAGCTCGCAACGCCGGCGCGAGGCCAAACAGCAAACCGGTGATGAGCGAAACAGCCAGGGTGAAACCGAGAACGCGCAGATCGAGTTTGAGATCCAATGCAAGCTCGGCTGCGCCCCACGGGCGCAGGTTCACGAGCATTCCTTTCCCCCAGTAAGCGAACAAGACGCCGACCGCGCCGCCCAAAATTGCCAGAAGCACACTTTCAGTTAGAAGCTGCCGAACCAATCGCCAGCGGCTCGCCCCGATCGCCAGGCGAACCGCGATCTCTTTCTGCCGCGTAGCGCCTCGAGCCAAAAGCAGGTTCGCCACATTCGCGCAGGCTATCAGCAGCACAAGCCCTACAATCGCCAGCAGGATAGTCAGCGGTTCTGCGTATACGCGGCGTGACTCGGTTAGCCCCTGGCCGCCGGGCTCTGTCCTTAACGTCGGCACGTCGCGCGGCGCTGGAGTCTGCCTTGGTGGAAAGCGCGCAAGCGCCGCTTTCCAACCTTCCTCCGCGCTCTGCTGAAAGACGCTCTCGAAGCTCGCAGCCGCCTGCTGCCTCGTGACCCCGGGGTTCAACCGCCCCATTATCCGCACCCACCACACCCAGGGCTTGGCCAGGTTGGTTTCGGTTGTACTCAACTGCGTCTGCGTCGCAAATGGGATTGAAAGGTCGGCAAACTCGCCAACCTGCAAAGCTCCGAAGAAGTCAGGCGGAGTGACCCCTATGATTGTGAAAGACACATTGTTTACAATGACGCTCTTACCTACGACGTCGGGATCTTGCCCGAACCGCCTCTCCCAGTAACGATGAGTTATCACAGCGACCGGCGGCGCCCCGGCAATATCATCATCCAGAGTAATCGTCCGGCCCTTGGCAGCCCGCACCCCCAATCCCCCATAGTACCCGCCCGAAACCAGTTGTCCGCGAGCGATCTCGGGTTGACCATCAAAACTCACGTTCAGTTCATACAGTGGTGCAAACGCGAACACATCAGAGAGCGACTCGTTGTGATCGCGAAATCGTTCAAACGCGAGATACGAGAACGAGGTACTCGTCCGCATTCCAGTCGCCTTGTCCGTAGAAACGTTTCCATCGATCCCTCGCTGCATCCCTCTTTGCCCGCAGAGCCAATTGAAGAGCACGAGTTCATTTGGCTTCGTGACCGGCAACATCTTTAGAAGCACGGCGTCTACCAGGCTGAACAGCGCAGTGTTCGCGCCGATGCCGAGCGCGAGGGAAAGCACGGCCACCGCGGTGAACGCTTTGCTCTTGAGCAGCATTCGCACGCCGTATCGTAAGTCTTGACCAAGCGATCCCATACCGATTCCTCCTTTTCCAGGCCGCGTTTCAATCCGTGCTTCTGCCGCCAGACGTCTCTTGATCCATGTGTGAGCGATGGGTCGTTTCGAGCGGATCAACTCGCACTCCAACAGATGCCAGTCTTTTATGTGAGCCGTCGCATTTTGGTAAGCCTCATGTTCGGTGGCGCCATCCGCGAGCCCGTCTTCGTAGACGGCTTCAAGGTGCTGCGCCATCTCATCAACCATCTCCAACTCACGCTCCGGCCCGAGCGCCAACGGCGGCAGATTCTCCCGGACGTAGTGTTTCCAATCAGGCATAAGACCCACCCCGAGTCACTCGTATCGCAATGCGATCATCGGATCCACACTCGAGGCCCGCCGCGCCGGCAGATAACCGGCGGCAGCTGCGACACCGAGCATAACCAGGATCGCGGCCGCGATGGTCACAGGGTCAGTAGCTCTCAACCCGAAGAGCATGCTCTCGAGGAATCGAGTCGTTGCTAATGCCGCACCCAGACCGATGAACACACCGATCGCCACCATCATCATCGTTTCGCGCATTACCATCCAAATGACGTCCGTGCGTAGCGCACCGAGCGCCATCCGGATGCCAATCTCGTTTGTCCTTCTTGTCACGTTGTGTGACATGATTCCGTAGAGACCGACGCTGGCAAGCAGCAGCGCGAACAGGCTGAAGAACCCGGCGATCTGTGCTATGAATCGTTCCTGAGTCAAAGACTCATCCACTAGATCGTTCATCGTTTGGAACCCAACAACGTGAAGCGCAGGACTCAGTTCCCGTAGCGTGCGCTCAATGGCTGCACCAAGGCCGGACACGTCGCCGAATGTTCGGAGCTGAAACATCATGGCGTTTTCGCCGGGCCGCTGGAAATAGAAAGAATAAAAAGTCTTTGGCGCCGGATCGCGCAGGGTGCTGTATTTTGCGTCTTTCACAACTCCGATTACTTCGAATGTAGGGGAGACTGGCAGGGCGATACGGCCCGGAAGGTTGTCCGCGGAGCCTGACTCAAAGGTAAAACGTTTGCCGATAGGATCTTCGTTCGGAAAGAACTGGCGGGCCATCGCCTGATTGATCAACACAACCATTGGCGTCGCCGGCGGCGGCGTTGTCTGAGTCGAATCCTTTAAAACGTCGGTCCCGGACAACTGTGGCTGGCGCTCGTCATCTGCGTTGAAGTCGCGACCTGAGAGCAGAGTGATTCCCATAGTCTCAAAGAACTTCGACCCGACCAAAAGTTGATGGCACACTGGGTCTTCCGGAGTTTGAGGAACATAGCCCGGCACGGCGATTCTGTTCGTGATGTTGCTGCCGCTCAGCAAGGGGAAAATTAGAAGGCTTGCTGAACGCGCTCCTGGCAGCGCCTCCAGTCGTTCCAATACCTCCTTATACAAACGCATGCGTCGGGGAGTATCCAAGCGGCCCCCAGGATCGATCGCGAACTGCACGAGATTCGCGCGATCAAAGCCGGTGTCCACACTCTTAAGATTCTGAAGAGTTCTTAAAAACAGCCCCGCTCCTATGATCAAAAACAGTGAAAGGGCGACCTGCGAAACAACGAGGACTCTATTCAGAGTGAGGCGGGATCCGCCACTCGAGCCCGACTGATTCTTCAGTGCACTTACCAAATCGAGCCGGGTAGCCTGCAGCGCGGGCGCCAGGCCGAACAGAACTCCAGTCAACAAAGAGACCGCCAGTGTGAATCCTAAGACGCGAGTGTCAGGAGACATCTCAAGACCGGCGGTTTGTTGCGATGGCAAATAGGTCAGCAGCGCACTGGTCCCCCATTGCGCAATCAGCAGACCGAGTGCGCCGCCAGCCGCCGCGAGCGTTAAGCTCTCGGTAAGCAGTTGCCGAATGATCCG
>DATLWF010000293.1:0-2879 GCA_035576605.1 Blastocatellia bacterium
CATTGCCCGCGCGACTCGCGTGACCACCACCTCGAGCGCGCGCGATCCAGACCGCGTGAAACGTCAAGGCGCGACCGCTGGTGCGTTCGTAGGCTTTTGCCCGGCCGCTTTCTGTTGAGCGTTCTGCAGATTCTGCGGATAGTTTGTTTGATTCGCCGACGGGCTATACCCGTTCTTTTCCAGTGTGCTCAGTTCAGCGTTCTTCTTTGCGCGGCGCGCCTGGCGGTCGGCCTTCTTTTGCGCCTTCAGTTCCTGCTTTGACATTGCGGCGCCGGAGGCAGCGGCATCGCTTGTCGCTGCATTGGCGGGCAACGACGGTAGTGAGAGGAGACTCAGGGCCATACTCGCTGAGACAGCGAAGCCAGACAGTTTCTTGAAGTTCATACGTATCTCCGTATGGATGCGTTAGGCGACGTGAGACTGGTTACGGACCGTTTGGGGTATTACCGAGAAGAACATGTCTCTTCGCATTGGAACATACGAAGCGTAATCGATACAACGTCGACCGGGATACGGGGTTAACCGTGAGGAGATTAGTAGCATAAGGCCGGAAGGCTTCTGTCCGCTCGCTTTAAGGTCCATTTTCCCTGATTCCGCGAAAGAGATTCCCCTTTCCGCTCTTTGTTCGAGGGAATGGGGAATATACACTCGGGCCAAATTACACAAGAGCAGTTCAGGAGACACGCCTCAGGGAATTTATCACCTTCCGCGTAAACCTTCCTCCTGTTCTTTCGATTGCTTCCAATTTCTTCTGTACGAGCGGTTGTGCGACTCCACGCGGTCCTGTCGTCTCGCGCGTGATGAAAGTGGGATGGGCGCTCGCAGCGGTGACTTCGATAATTCTCGATCGACCGAAGGCATTAGGTGTTCCCGATAGCGCGGGCACAGATAAAGTACAACTAAATTACTGGAGATATCGATGAAGAAGCTTTTGTTCAGCGTGTTCGCATTGTCGACGACGGCAACAGCGATGGCTCAGAGCAGCGTCACGTTATACGGTATCGTCGACAACGGTCTCGTGTACGAGACGAATCAGCCGAAGGGACATGTATTCGGCGCGCAAAGTGGAGGCTGGGCGCAATCGCGATTCGGCCTCAAAGGCGCCGAGGACCTCGGCGGCGGCACGCATGCAATCTTCCAGCTGGAGTCCCGGCTGAACACGATGAACGGAAGCTTCGCCAACGGGAGCTTCTTCGAGGGGCAGGCGACAGTGGGTCTGCAGAACGACACCTGGGGGCAAATCAAGTTCGGAAACATGGGTTCTGCCGAGATAAGCCAATACTCGGGCGATGTCGACCCACAGCAAACGAAGAAGTATTCGATTGGAACCCTGGTCCGGGGTCGCATCTTCTCGCAGGCAGCGAACGGCGCGGAGTACCTGTCGCCGACGATAGCCGGCTTCACGCTGCAAGGACAGTATGATCTGACGAATTCGCCAACATGGAATGCCGGAAATCCAGGAAGCGCGCCCGGTCAACTCGGCACTTCTACCGGACTGGGAAGTTCCCAAGGCCGCTCGGACGGCATCAAACTCTCCTACGCGAACAAGGGTCTTTTCTGGCAGGCGACCTATGACGAGGTTCGAGACGGAAACGGCCAGTTCAGCAACGTGTACCTTACTTCTCGCTCGATTCTCACGGGCTTAACCTACGCGTTCGGTCCTGTGCTGGCATATGTCGGGTACCAACATCTGAGTGCTCCGGACGCGTCGAATGCGGGCTATTTTGGCACGACGGCGCCGTCGGCGTTGCCGGCAGGTACCAGCCTCCCGACGACCGTCGATCATGAGTGGATTGGCGCAACCTGGCAGACGACGCCCGCGCTCGCTATCACCGGTGCCGTTTATCACGCGAATGCAAACAAAGGGAACGGAAACGCAACCCTGTACACACTAGGCGTGGACTACTCGCTGTCCAAGCGGACGCTCCTCTACACTGAACTGGCTTACGTTCGGAATAGCTCATCGTCTAACGTCGGCCTTGATAGTGGCCTGTATGGCGCGAACATCAACAACGACCCCATCAACGGAAGCGCATCGAGCACCAACCCCAACTATGGCAAGAGCCAGTTCGGCGTCATTGCCGGGTTGGCGACGAGATTCTAATGGCGTCGAGAGGTTCGAGCGATGACTTTCTCGGACCTCTCAGGTTGGACTGCTTTGTAGCCGAAAACAGCAGCCCTGCGAGCAATTTCGCACGCGGAGATTGCCTTTACAGAAGCGCGGTTGTGAGTGGTCGAATCAATCGCGGAAACGACTGGCGATGTGGTCCGGGATATTTTCTGGCGTCACGACTACGACGGAAGAAGATGACGCTACCGAGGATGCTGGCAAGAGCTTGTGAAAGTGCATGACGTGATGACAAGCGGACCGCATGTCTTGTCGGAGATCATGATGCAAGATTGCTTGAATCCTTCCGGCACGTAGAAGCTGCACGTTATCTCTGTCGAGGTCGTGACCGATGAAGTAGACGGGAGCTTGTTGCCACGCCTCTAGCGCGCGAAGAATCGCGGCATTGCCTCCGCCCATGGAGTACACGGCAGCGATGCCAGTCTCCTCGTTGAGAACGCTCCGGACTCGCTCTTCGGTCGGCGAATCAAGGCCATGTCCGCCGCTTGCGTCGATGAGTTTGAGTTGAGGGTGGCGCTTGCGCAATGCTCGACGAAAGCTTATCTCGCGTTCTTCCTCGCCCCGAAAATGCTCGTCGCTCATCGTTATCAACACATTAGCCGGCTGGGGGCCCAGCAAAAGGCCCAGAAGGTAGGCCGCCGTGGCCCCAGCGACGCGATTGTCTAGTCCGGCGTAGGCGATGCGGCCCGACAGCGGTATGTCGGTGAAGACGGTGACGACGGGAATGCCGTGATGCTGGAGTTCGCGAACC
>DATLWF010000294.1:0-10110 GCA_035576605.1 Blastocatellia bacterium
CGAGGGACCAGGCGGCCAGGAAAGACTAGCTGTACCGCAACCATCTTCCTAGCTCGGCGATGCTCGGCCGCTTGCCGTACATCAATATGCCGACCCGGTAGATCCTTGCCGCCACCCACACGCTCCCCAGTATCGTCGCCACCATAATCACCATCGACAGGATGACTTGCCACACCGGCGGATTGATCACCGCGATTCGCAACATCATAAGCGTAGGAGCAAAGAACGGTATCATCGAAAGGACGATCGACGACGTGCTGTTCGGATTCGCCATCACCAGCCCGAAGATCATCATCGGCATTACTATCAGCAGAGTCACTGGAAGCTGTACCTGCTGAGCGTCTTCCTCGCTCGACACTATCGAACCCACCATCGCGTACAGCGTAGCGTAAAGGAAAAACCCGAGCACAAAGTACAGGACAAAATAAACCAGCAGGTTGATCGGTATGTTGGGCATCTTCGCCCCTTGCGATGCAAACATTGTCGCGCCGAACAATGAGAGCAGGGCCGTCGAGAGCGCCCAGATTCCAATCTGAGTCAGACCAACGAGACCTATACCCAGCAGCTTGCCAAGCATCATCTGAGTTGGCCTCACGGAGGAGATCAGCACCTCGACTATGCGGGACTGTTTCTCTTCGATCACTCCACGCATCACGAATATCCCGTAGAACAAAACGGACATATAGAGGAAGAAGAGCAGGGCGAAGGCGATCATGAAGTCCTGCCGCATTCCTCCTTCTTTCGACTCTCCGCTGGCGCCAATCTTGAACTTCTTAAGATCGACCGGCTTCATGTACAGGCCAATCTTGGTTGCGTCGAAGCCCGCTCGCATAAGCCTCCGCTCAGAGATTGCCGCGCTGACGGACTCTTCGAGCGCGCGTATCGAGAAATCACTCAGGTTCTTTGCGTGGTATTCCGGCGCAACGTTGTCGAGCACGCCCGGACTTAATATAAGGTAGGACTTCTCCAGGCCTTTTTCACCTCCTCCGCCGGACTCGCGTTTGATCCAGTCGTTCGGGTTCTGATCCGGGGGCACGACCTGTCGAGTGAACACGAACCGCGTCGCACCTCCAAACCCGCCGTCTTCTCCATCCGAGTCGGATCGTGAGCCCGGTGACTCCACTCTCGCCGCGATGGCTTCGAACAGCGAGGGATCGCCGCTCTGGTCGAGCACGGTTATCTTGCGCTCACCGCGGCTGCCTCGCTCGGCGAGAAAGCCCGGTAATATGATGAGGCCAAGAAGCAACACAGGGCTTATTACCGTGCCGATCGCAAACGCGCGCGTCCGCACGCGGACCAGGTACTCACGCTTGATTATCACCCATACTTTTTTCATATGTCCTACCCTCTGACTTCCGCGGTTTGCGCGACGCGTTTTGATCCTGTCACCGTCTCGATGAAGATCTCGTTGAGCGAAGGCTCAACCAGCTCGAAGCGATTCACTCGCGCACCGGCCGCCAGCGCCCGTTTGAGAACCTCTTGCGCATCGGCGCCGTCGTTGAGCAGTATCTCGCTGTAATTCGGAAAGCGATTGTGACGCTTTACCAGGTCGTCGCCCAGGAACGAATCGGGCCCTTCGTAGTCGAGGATCACGGTGTTCTTGCCGTATCGCCGCTTCACTGCTTTCAGTCCGCCGCTCAGCACCTGAGTACCGTGATTGATCAAGCAGATGTCGTCGCACATCTGCTCGACCTGTTCCATCTGATGAGTTGAGAAGATGATCGTCTTCCCGCGCGTCTTCAAGTCGAGTATGACGTTCTTGAGCAGGTTGACGCTGACGGGATCGAGTCCGGAGAAGGGCTCGTCGAGGATCATTACATCGGGGTCGTGGATGACGCTCGCGATGAACTGAACCTTTTGCTGCATGCCTTTGGAGAGATCGGTGGGCTTTTTGTTCTTCCAGTCGGAGAGCTCGAGTCGGGTGAGCCATTCATCGACTCGCTTTGAAGCTTCGGTCGAGTTCAGCCCCTTGAGATTCGCGAAGAAGACGAGCTGGTCGCTGATCTTCATCTTCTTGTACAGACCGCGTTCTTCTGGAAGATATCCAATGTGCGGTTGGAGGTCGGGGGATACGTGCTGGCCCATCACGAGGACGTCGCCTTGATCGGGCGCGAATATGTTGACGATCATTCGAATTGAAGTGGTCTTGCCTGCGCCGTTCGGGCCGAGCAAGCCGAAAATCGTGCCTTGCCTCACCTCAAAAGACAGATCCTTAACCGCAACAAACTGATCGAACCGTTTGGTGACGTGCTTGAGTTCCACGACATTCATCAAATATCCTCCGCTCTTCGTAGTTCGACAGACTTGAGTTTATCGTCAGTCCGAATCTGATCGAGAGCCAGCGACAAACTGAAGTTTGTCGGACCTGAGAAGCTGCGGGATTGAATCTTCCGGCGCTATTCGCGCGCGCCCTTCTCTCTGTAAACTGCGGGATCGAAATTTCGAGTAGTGTTCTCGGTCACGCTCGGTATGCTCATCGGCGAGGCAGCCAACTGCTGGGGCGGGTAGTCGCGAGCGAGCTGCTTCTCCGTCCTATCGTGATGGACGGCCGGCTGGTAGCCTGTGGTCAAACGCAATAACAGCCATACCAAAAGACCGATAACTCCAACAACCGTCGCGCCGCCGAAAGCCATTATGGCGATCAATGATCGAGGGTCGAAACCCGGGCGCTCCCCAAGATTGTAGACCGTGGTGAACAGCGCGATGAATCCCGCTATGCTGACCAGGGACACCAGGAAAAGCATCACTCCCATCGCCTTTCCGGCCGAAGCGTGCGGCTCGATAGGCGTGGTCGACGCACTCAGCCCCGCCCCGCACCGCTTGCAGTACTTCAAGCCTTGAGTTGTCTGGTCGCCGCAATTCGGACAGTACACTAGCAGCCTCCACCATGAAAGCTCAGCGAGTATGCCAGCTCTCCGTCGGACTCAATCACTACGTGCTCACGTTGTTACGAATTCGCTGCTCGAACGACCGCGTTGTATTCTCAGTCACGCTCACCATCGGTTCCTGCGACGCGGCGATTTGCGGCGGCGTCAATTCATTCCTGCGAAGCTCGACGACGCGCGCCGGGCTGTCAGTCCGTTGGTTAGCTCCGATCAGGCGAAACAGCAACCGGACAAGCATTGCGATCACGGCGAGCGTCACGCCGGATTCGATGATGAACAAGGTCATCATATCGCTCTGAGAAAACCCACGGTTAGACAATTCCTTTGTGATCAGGAAAGGCATCGATAGCCCAGCCATAAAGACGAAGCCGATGAAGATCAGGACGGCAGTCACTAGAGCGAACGGCGGAGTTTTCGGCTGGGAAGCATTGAGCGGCGCCGTGAGATTGATCCCACAACGTTTGCAATATTTCAATCCTTCCACCGAATCAATCCCGCAAGACGAACAGTACATAGACCACCTCCATTCGAAGCGTCCTTACTCGCTGGTATCGCGCTGATATACGCGCGGTTCGAAGTTTCGAGTCGTGTGCTCAGTCACGCTCTGCATCGCAATCGGCGGGGCAGGGATCTGAGGAAGCTTCTGGACCGGCTGGAACGTTCTTGGTGTCCGAGCGGGCTTGTCTGAGACCGAACCGAAACCCATCACGCGCGAGAACAACTTTATCAGCATCAAGGTTGAAAACAGGATGGCAGCCGATCCGAAAATCACCATCATACCCGCAACGACAACGGCATCGTGGACTGGTGTCGAGAAACCGGGAGGTTGAGGGCCAATGAGAGAGAGCGCGTGCGTAAATACTATCGCGAGGCCGCCAAGCACTATGGCGACAGTTGCAGCGGCGAGGATCACCGCCGCCAGAACATTCCTGGGGGCCGGTGGCGAAGTCGACTGCGTAGTCTCGGACAGATTACCGCCGCAGTGCTTGCAGTAGTTCAACCCGAAGGTCGATTCGGCCCCACAATTCGGACAATACATGTTGCCTCCGTAAGTCAGATCGCTCTTGCTACTCTAAGGTGTCAAGCGGGGAACTCAGTCCTAGTACGAACCTCCCAAGCCTCATGTTCACCCTCAGTCTCCTTAAGGCATTAGGGAAGTGAGGCCATCATATCAACGCTGGACCAACCGTGAAAGGTAAACGGGGCGATTGAAAGCAGACTTGAATTCGCAACTAACCGAAATCTTTGAAGCGTTGTTGATCCGACCCCGGCAGTTGTTGGTTCAAAAGTGGAGCCTACAGCAACGGGCGACACCGCGTAGCGGTAACCTATCGATAGTGGACGCAAGATCCGCGGGTTTGGGCCGCGTAGCGGTTACCTGATCGCACAAATCGTATGGGTATTTACGATGTGCTTTATCGATAGGTAGCCGCTACGCGGCCCGGAGCTGCCGATTCCCCCTCCGCTATCGATAGGTAACCGCTACGCGGCCCGGAGCTGCCGATTCCCCCTCCGCTATCGATAGGTCACCGCTACGCGGCCCGGAGCTGCCGATTCCCCCTCCGCTATCGATAGGTAGCCGCTACGCGGCCCGGAGCTGCCGATTCCCCCTCCGCTATCGATAGGTCACCGCTACGCGGTGTTTCGCCGCTATGCGGTGTATACCCATCCGCCTTTCCCCGGGTGGAATTCGGCGAAGGTCATCTATTCATCACTCGTCCTACTCAAATCGCACCAGGAGGAACGCACCTGGAGGTGTGAAAACTTGCAGCGCTTGAAACCGGCATGCTAGATTGAGTTTCAATCTAGTTCCGAACTTTCAAACCATCCTGAGGAGTAGACGCAATGTCTCAACCGGCTTCTTCAATATCTGAAAACGCGCCACGCCCGCTCACTTCGCTTACGGATGAAGAGTTACTGTTTCGCCAATCAATTCGCGAGTTCGCTGAACAACAGATTCGTCCGCTCGCAAGCGAGATGGATGAAAAGGGCAGGTTCGCTCCCGAACTATTACAGCAATTTTTCGAGCTCGGCTTAATGGGAATAGAAGTTCCCGAAGAATACGGCGGCCAGGGCGGCAACTTCTTTAATGCGATCCTCGCCGTCGAAGAGTTGTCGCGGGTCGATGCGTCCGCCGGGGTCATCGTCGATGTGCAAAACACGCTGGTAAATAACGCGATTCTGCGTTGGGGCAATGAAGAACAAAAGAAGAAATACCTTGCGCGGCAGTCGGCGGACACGGTCGGGGCTTACGCGTTGTCGGAAGCCGGCTCGGGAAGCGATGCTTTCGCGCTTGCGACAAAAGGAGAGGACAAGGGCGATCACTTCGTGTTGAACGGTCGCAAGCTCTGGATCACCAACGGCGCTGAGGGCGGCTTGTTTATCGTGTTCGCCAACGTCGCGCCGGACAAAGGCTACCGCGGGATCACCGCGTTTCTGGTCGAACGCGAGTTTCCAGGCTTCACAGTTGGCAAGAAAGAGAACAAGCTCGGCATCCGCGCGAGTTCGACGTGCGAGTTGATTCTCGAAGACTGCGCGGTGAAGAAAGAGAATGTGCTTGGCGAAGTGGGCAAGGGCTACAAGATCGCGATCGAGACTCTGAACGAAGGGCGAATTGGCATCGGCGCGCAGATGGTTGGCGTGGCCCAGGGAGCGCTCGAATGCGGCATTAACTACACCAGGGAGCGCCAGCAGTTCGGCAAGTCGATCGGGTCGTTCCAGGGCGTGCAGTTTCAGATTGCTCAGATAGCGACCGAGCTCGAGGCCGCGCGGTTGATGGTCTACAACTGCGCCCGTATGAAGGACGCCGGGGAGGACTTCGTCAAGCAAGCGGCAATGACCAAGCTATTCACCTCGCAAGTCGCCGAACACGTGACTTCGCAGGTCGTCGAGTTGTACGGCGGCTACGGCTATACCAAGGACTACCCGGCGGAGAAGTATTACCGGGACGCCAAGATCGGAAAGATTTACGAAGGAACTTCGAACATGCAGCTTCAAACGATTGCCAAGATAATTCTCGGCGATTTCTAAATGGCGGTGGACGCCTAAACTCCAAACTCCCACGGAGGAAAAATGAACTTTCAAAAATCGATTCGTGTAGTCGCGCTGCTGATGATGGTGTTAAGCCTGACCGTCGCCTCGCGCGCGCAAGGACGTCGCGACGAGGGCCGATGGCAGCAGCTTGGGCGCTCCTACGTCGACGGAAGAAACGATCACGACAGGATTGTCGTGAACAACAACGAAAGCTTCCGCGCTCTTCAGCTCGAGGTCAGAGGCGGAGCCATTGAGTTTCAACGCGTCGTTGTCCACTTCGAAAACGGGGCCGACCACGACATCGAGATTCGCGACAGAATCTCGAATGGGGGAAGGACGCGGGAGATAGACCTCCCTGGTGACCGTCGCAGGATCCGCAGCGTCGAGTTCTGGTATTCGAAGGGCGGTTGGCGCTCGCGTCCGTACGTGAATCTCTATGGACGAGCCGGCGGTCAAATATTCGGCGCCGGCCCTGGCGGCGATGACTCCCGTTGGGAACGCCTCGGACAAGTTTATGTAGATGGCAGGAACGATCACGATAGAATTGTCCTGAATAGTCGCGAGAGTTTTCGAGCGCTTCAACTCGGTGTCAAGGGCGGGGCGATCGAGTTTCAGCGTGTGCTTGTTCACTTCGAGAACGGCTCCGACACCGACCTTCCGATTCCGGAAAGGATCGAGGAAGGCGGCAAAACTCGTGTAATTGACCTGCCCGGTAACCGACGAAGGATTCGGAGCATAGATTTCTGGTATTCCAAAGAGAGATGGCGCTCCCGTCCGATGGTCAATGTATGGGGACTGCGCTAAAGCTGCCAGTTGTATTGAGCAACTCGGGTCCCTGGGGCCGTCACCCCGTGAGTAAGCCGCTGGTCGGTGGCGGCTCCAATGATCGCGAGTGATCGGCAGGTTGGCTGTTGAGTAGTCGGCCCGTCGCGAGGGTGGGGAAAGCAAATAGAGCCGTTCGTGCCTGATCTAACTCTATTCTGGCAAGTGTCTGAGGAACAGAAGCTTTTCGGAAGTGGGAGGCGGGCGCATGCATCCGGACGAGAACTTAACCCAACTTCTCGGAAAATGGACTGAGGGCGATAAGGCAGCGCTCGATGAATTGATGCCGCTGGTCTACAACGAACTGCGCAGTTTGGCAAAGAGATACCTGAAGAGTGAGCGAGCCGATCACACACTTCAACCCACCGCGCTGGTCAACGAAGTCTATCTGCGGCTTGTGGGTCAGCGGACGGCGAGCTTCGCCAGCCGGGCGCAGTTCTTCGGCCTGGCGGCAAAGCTCATGCGAAACATCCTGGTCGATCATGCGCGGAAGCGCAGAACCACGAAGCGAGGAGGGGAGCCTTACAGGATATCCATCAGCACGGCAGATCGGATCGGCCGCAAGCCTGACCTGGATCTGGTTGCGCTCGACGATGCGTTGACAAGATTGGCGGCGCTCAATCCTCAGCATAGCGACACAATTGAACTGCGCTTTTTTGGCGGGCTGACTATTGAAGAGACCGCCGAAGCGATGGGCCTTTCGCACGCGACGGTCGAACGCGACTGGAGCTTTGCGAGGGCCTGGCTCCGCCGCGAAATGAGTGCGTAACGACCCCGCGCACAACATGGTATGCCCAACACGACGGAACGCTTGAAGAAAGTCCAGGAACTTTTTCACGCAGCTGTCTCGCTTGAGCCTGCCGCGCGTGCGGCGTTTCTCGTAGAAGCTTGCGAGTCTGATCGCGAGCTTCTCGACGAAGTCCAGTCTTTGATCTCAGCGCACGAACGAGAGGGGAGTTTCATCGACTCTCCCGCAGCGAAGCCAATAGCCGAGATGCTCGCGAGCGTCAGCTCGAAACCCTTTGTCGGACAAACCGTCGGGAGCTTCAAGATTCTCTCGCACCTTGGCCGAGGCGGAATGGGAGAGGTTTATCTTGCCCAGGACTCGAAGCTGGGCCGCAAGGTTGCGCTAAAGCTGCTGCCCGAAGAGTTCACCAGAAGAGAAGATCTGGTCCGACGGTTCGCACTCGAAGCAAAAGCCGCTTCCGGACTCAATCATCCGAACATCGTGACCGTTTACGAGATCGGACAAACCGGCTCCTCCCAGTACATCGCTACCGAATACATCGAAGGTGAGACTCTTCGCCAGCACTTTGCGAGAGGCAGGATGAGCTTGCGAGAAGTTCTGGATGTTGTGATCCAGGTAGGGGGAGCGCTTGTCGCCGCCCACGGGGCGGGAATCATTCACCGCGACATCAAGCCGGAGAACATAATGCTTCGGCCCGATGGCTACGTGAAGATACTGGATTTCGGTCTGGCGAAAGCGGTTTCCGGAGCGCTGCCCGGTTCGCGCCGGCCGGCTGCCGATCTGGAGGCGTCAACTCTTGTGATGATGGAAACGGAGCCCGGAGCGATGCTTGGTACGATATATTACATGGCCCCCGAGCAGGCGCGGGGCCTGGATGTAGACGCAAGAGCGGATATCTTCAGTTTCGGAGTGATCACCTACGAGATGCTCGCGGGCCGCCGGCCGTTTGGCGGCGAGACGAACCTCGATGCGCTTATTTCGACGCTTGAGAAGGATCCGCCCCCGCTGGCTAACTTCGCGCCGGACGTTCCGGCTGAGCTTCAACGAGTTGTATCGAAAGCGCTCCGAAAGAACAGGGAAGATCGCTATCAGACGATCAAAGACATGTGGATCGATCTGAAGAACGCGAGAGAAGAACTCGCGTTCGAAGCCAAGCGCGAAAGGTCGAGCCCGCCGGAGATGAGTCCCGCGGAGGCCGCGACTACTTCAATTCAACAATCGGTAGTCACAGAAAGTCCTCGGGCAATGCCAGCTTCGTCGCTCAGAAAGCCACGGCTCGCGCGGGCGGTTATTGGAGTATTGTTAGTTGTCTTGATCGGGATTGTCGGAGTGAAAATGTGGCTGCCTTCCGCCCCGCCTCGATCCGATGTTCCTCCACCAGCCGCGGTTGAGCGAGCATTGAATTATTGGGTCACGGTACAGAAGTATCGTGACGGCAAACCCTACAGAGACCCCTTCAAGCTTCCCGGCGAGATCCTTTTCGAAAAGGACGACCAGGTGCGACTACACGTCGGCAGCCCGCAAGACGGTCATCTCTACATCTTTAACGAAGGCCCTCCAATCAACGGCGAGGCGCCGCCCCTCAACGTCTTGTTTCCTTCGCCGACAGCCAACAATGGTCTGTCGATGGTCTCCAGCGGAGAGGCGATCGATATCCCAAAACAGAGCTGGTTTCGGCTTGATCAGGAAGAGGGGACGGAAAAGCTGTGGCTCGTTTGGTCGGTCCAGGCAATTCCCGACTTTGAGGCGACGAAGCAGTTTGCGAATGAAAAGGATCGAGGAGTCATCAACAGCCCGGGCCTCGATCGTTCGGTTAAAGACTTCCTGTCGAAAACCCGCTCAGGATCAAAACCCACCGTTGAGAAGGACGATGCCAGCAAAGAGACTCGCGTCAAGGCGAATGGTGATATAGTTGTGCACGTTCTGGCCCTGGAACACCACTGAACTTAAAGACGGTGTCCTTGTTCGGTAGTACCGCCTTCAGGCGGTAGTTCGTAAAGTCTTCGAGCTTTCCGCGATGGTCACAAGCTTCCACCTGAAGGCGGTACTATGAAACGAGGACCGGCCGCAGCTCAGTCGTTGCTTTTGGTGAGGGAATCCACCAGGAAAATGCGCTCTTGCTCTCAGGGGGAAAGACCGTGATCCATAAGAAAGTTGAGGCCCTATTATTTGCTCTTTTCTGCCTCTCGAGGAAAACCTTCGCTTCGGGTGTGCGAAAAGGAATTCAATCTAGGCAGTCATCATCATGAGGGAAACCGAATTGAAAGTTGTGGTACTCATCAGGGAGCTAATCAAATGCCGATCAAACGAGGTGAGATGACAAAAAAGCCGCTCAGCATATTGACCTTGATGGTTTGCTGTTTGGGACTCGGCGTTGCGGCGCAAACAAGACAGGAACCGCAGCCACTCGAAGCGGGCAAACCTGTTGAACGCGAAATCGCTGGCGGCCAGTCGCACATCTATCAACTGAAGCTTACTGGGCGCCATTCATCCTGATCGGCAACTGGAAATAGACCACGAGCAAACAGGTGTAGGTGAAGCGTGGAGATGAAGAATCAAACAAGCTATCGTTTCATTCGCCAGACACTCCTTGCGACTTCATTGCTGCTCGGGTGTCAACCT
>DATLWF010000295.1:0-12908 GCA_035576605.1 Blastocatellia bacterium
AATTGCCCGACACCTCGCCCAATTCCATCGCATTGTAATTCTGACTCGTCTGGTTGCTGAGTACTGATACATAGGTACGACTGGCAGGATTAAACCTCCACTCACCAGTGTGGTTACTAGCAACTGGTGGGTTGCCCGCTATGAAGTTCAAGATATGACTGACGTCAGTAGTATTGATGATGCCATTCTGGCTCGTGTCAGCAGCAAGTTGCTGACAACTCGTCAAGGTAAACGTACCCGCAATGAACTGCAAGATCCTGGATGCGTCAGTCGTATTGATCCCGCTGACCGCGCCTGTTTTAGAAGGCGTCACGGTGTAGCTTCCGCCAGCGGGCAGACTCGCTATTGTGTAGTTGCCCATGGCGTCGGTCGTCGCCATACCCGACCCACCGGCCGTTACGGTCAGCGTCGCGTTGGGAACAGCCGGAGGAGATGCCGCGGCGCAGTAGGTTACCTGGCCTGAGATGTCTACGGTTCCAGCGGGCGCGCTTTGCCAGAAGCCGGCATTGAGCGTGAAGTTGCCACCGGTAGAACTTCCCAGTATCCCCTGACCGACGGTGCCATCGATGCGCGTGCTGCCGTTCGAGCTTGTTCCCCCGCCCCCGGCAATGACCGACGGATTAAGCACGTATGGCCCGCCCGACTGTTGCATCAGAGCTGTCGGAACAAAAACGGCGAGCACCATCACCGCGAAGAGCAGGGTGATTACTGCTCGGGGGACCATCCGCACGATTGACTTCGGCTTCATTTCATTCGCCTCCAGAACCACGACGTTGAACAGTTCGACGGCGGTAACTATTCTATCGAGAGAGCGCTGTTTACCGCGGTTTCAAGGCATAGGCTCCATAGCCCCTATGCCGACTCAAAGATGGCGCGTATCATATAACGATTAGCGGCATTTAGCAATGTTTTTCAGCAAAGGTTTCATCAAAATTCCTGGCTAGCAATTGCTGAGCGCGGCTTAGCCACCTGGCTGCCTCAAGCCTCCGCAAGCGCGCCTCTTGTTCGTCTAGCCGCTGTCTCAAATGCATCGTTCCTCGCCTCAACGAATCACGGTCCGCCGTCAATTCCTGGATCCTCTGAAGCATCCAGGCAGCTTACTGTACCGAACTACCAATGTGTCCCTTCTTAATCGTCGGTTATCCTTTCCGCAAGACTCGCTCGACCTCCTGTATGACCAGCCCGAAAAACAGTGAACTCGCCGAATGCTTTGTCAAAACACTCCTATCACTTTGTCAAAATACTCCTATTCCTTAATGCGCAAGAAGCGACTAAAGTGGCTCAGACTTGATCTTGTAAGAGAAAGTACGGTCCGCTCTGTTGCTGCAGCAGGACAGACGGAGCAAAAACGGCGAAAGCCATCACGGTGAAAACCACGGTGATTGCTGCTGGTCTCAACATCCTCGCAATCGGCGTCATGTCATTCCCCTCCTATCCGTTCCTACAGCTCCGCGTTTCTGCGATTCGAAGAAGGTTACAACCCGAGGGGGATCTGACCAACCACCCCGCATGCTTTGACTAAGCATCAACAATGGTCTCATGAGTTGATCGCGCAATTTGTCAAATCATGGCCTCAGCTCCTGTCTGCAATCCCCCCGCTCGGGTGATCCTGGCCGACCACCTTCTTCAAGCCATCCATCTCGTGCTGCTGTCGCTTGATCAGCGCCTCCTGCTGCTTGAGTTGATTCTGCTGATGATGATTTCTTTCTGAACGGTACGTGGGTCGAAAACGAAGAGGTCGTGGACATGGGCGTCGTCGTTTATGTCTAGTTTGGCTCCCGGGTCAGTAGTGCCGATGCCGACGTTGCCGTTGGTTCCCTTGATGTAGATACGGTAATCGCCGGCGTTCTCATCATAGATGCCGAAGTCCTCCGGGATAGCCAAAGCACCAGAGTAAAGCCAGTAAGAATGGCCAGACGTTTGTTTGTTCTCCAATTTGATGAGAGCGAAGCCCGCCGGCCGCACGCCAACCTCCAGGTAGCGAGCTGTGCCATCAAACACTCCCGCGCTGAAATCCAACTGCACGGTAAAGACCCGTTGCTTACCTGGACATTTTCATTCGTGACGGTAGACCCCAGCTGTGTGCCGCCTCCGACATTCATCGTGTCGAACACCTTGAATTGCATGTCGTAACGCGTGTTCGCTACAGTGCCCCCGTCGGTGAGCTTGCCTTGATGGGTGAACGTTGTGCTTTGCGCCAGAGCGCCCGACGCGCAGAGCACCATCAATATTAGAGACAGCCACAACGACAGGGATTGAACGCATAGTTTGTTCCTCAACGCTTCATCTCCTATTTGCAAACCTCCGCATTCGGATGATCCTGGCAGACCAGCTTCTTCAACCCCTCTATCGTTAACTGCTGTCTGTTGATCTCATCCTGATGAACCGAAGCCTGTCGCTCGCGCTCTTTGATCTGGTGGCGGAACGAATCGTTCTCCTCTTTCAATTCCTTCATAGCTTGCAGCATCAATAAGGGCAGCTTCTGGTAATGCACGACCTTGTACCCTTGCTCATCTTCGCTCACCAGCTCTGGCAACACCTTCTCAACCTCCTGCGCCACCAGCCCGAATGACTGCGAAGATCCGAAATGTCTTTCCGGAAACTGCTCGGTGCGCCAATAGAAGTTGACTGGTTGGAGCTGCACGACTTTTTCGAGCAGCCTTGGGAATGGTGTTATGTCGCGCTTGAGTCTTGCGTCCGATCCGCACGCGCCGGCGATAACATTGCCAAGGCGGTCTCTCACACAGCCGTTAATTGCCCCGACGCGGATGTCGCCGAAGACATCGAGCCGGTCTACAGGAGCAATATTGATCCCTACGTTACCGTTGCTGCCGTTGATGTATATACGGTACGCGTTTAACGTCTCATCGTAGATGCCGAAGTCGGTGGTTGTGCCGCCGGCGCCCGCGTAAAGCCAGTAAGAGTGACCTCCGGAATCAACGTTCTGTAGCTTGATGATCGGCCAATTGCTGTTGGTGTGTCCGGCGATATGGAGTTTGAAGCCCGGCGCAGTTGTGCCTATGCCTACGTTTGTGTCTGTAGTGGCGCCGTTGATGCCGTTGATTGAGCCGAGCACAAGAGAATTGCTTTGCGAGACCGTCGCCCTCCTGCCGATTGCGGTGGCGTTGACAAGACCGTCCGCGCCCACATCTGCGGCCTGGCCGATCAATGTGTTGTTACCTCCCGTCTTATTGCTCAAGCCAACGAAGTTGCCGACGAAGGTGTTGAAGTTGGCAAGGTTATTAGGATCGTTCATCCCGTTATTAAAGCCTGCTCTGTAGCCGATAAACGTGTTGAAGAACTGGGTCGTGTTCTCCTTACCGGCTTCGACTCCGAAGAAGGAGTTGGAGTTGGCCGTTGTATTGCTCCGGCCTGCGAAGGCTCCGAAGAAGGAGTTGGAGTCGCCCGTCGTATTGCTGCTACCGGCAGAATTGCCGATGAAAGTGTTGAAGTTAGCCAGATTATTCGTGTCGCCCGTTCCGTTGTTAACGCCAGCACTCGCGCCGATGAATATGTTGTCGTGCTCGGCATTATTGTTGAAACCTGCCCCCGCTCCGATAAAGGTATTGAGGCTGCCCGTTGTGTTGAGAACCCCGGCATTGCTGCCGACGAAGGTGTTGAAGTTGGCATTGCCGGTCGTATCGTTCGTCCCGGTGAACCTCCCCGCGCCATTGCCGATGAAGGTGTTGTCGTGCTGAGTCGTGTTACTCAGGCCTGCCAGATATCCGAAGAAAGAGTTGAACCCGCCCGAGGTGTTGCCGAGACCGGCACTGCTGCCAACGAAAGTGTTGAAGCTGGCCTTGTTGTTCTGTCCGGCGCTGACGCCGAAGAAAGAATTATCACCGCCCGTCTGATTCGAGTATCCCGCTGCGCTTCCGAAGAAGGAGTTGCGCGCGCCGGTTGTGTTGGTCGGCCCGGCATTGTTCCCGAAGAATGAGTTGTCGTTGGCATTGCTAGACAGTCCGGCATCGAAACCGAAGAAGGCGTTACAGCAGCCTGTGTGATTGAGTATACCTGCCTGATAACCGAAGAAAGCGTTTTGAATCCCGGTCGTATTATATCGGCCCGAAAATGCTCCAAAGAACGAGTTTCCATCGGCTGTGTTGTCTCGGCCAGCCCAACTTCCAAAGAAAGCGTTGCTGATGCCCGATGTGTTGTTTTGGCCTGCCAAACTGCCGAAGAAAGAATTCTGTACGCCTGTGTTTGCAATGCCGGCGCCGATGCCCGTGAAAGTATTAAACGTGCCTGCGGCGCTGAGCATACGCTGGCCGCCGAGGTTGTATTGGGTTGTGGCGTTGATGATGTTCGCTGCGCCCGTCCCACCGATGCTGAAATCCCCTGCTTGCGTAGATACGTTCTGATTCTGGATGTAGGAATCGCTGCCCGCCGGCACACTCGCTACCGGTATCGTGCCGGCCACCGCGGTGCCGCTGACGCTCGCGATCTGACTGCTCGTTATGCAGTTGACGCAAGCGACACTCAGCCCATCTGCAACGGTCGCATTGAGGCTGCGAAGCGCATACGGAATTGAGGTGATTGGCTGTCGCGGGCTTAACGTCGTGTACGATGAATCCGTCGTCTTCTTCACGGCTATCTCGAGATAGCGCGCCGATCCGTCAAAGCAAGTAGCGCAAACTCCGAAATCAAGCTGCACCGTGAAAATACCCGCGGTGACCGTGACGTTCGTGACTGAGAGCGTGCTGCCCTGCTGCGTGCCGCCGCTGAGGTCGAACAGCTTGAATTGCATGTCATAGCTGCCGTTTGCCGGACTGCCGCTATCGGTGACCTTGCCCTGATAAGTGAACGCCGTACCTTGAGCTCGCGCCTCGACCGAGAACAACCAGCAAGCCGCGATCACGAGGGTGAACGACAAGCATTTTTTGAACATAGGAACCTCCGATGAATTGAGCTCCTCGCGTTAACTGTGCGCAGAGCTCCACTGCCGATTTGATCACGCGGCCACCTGCGGTCACATGCGGCCACATGCTAGGTGTTTTCATTGGGGCTGATAACTGCGTATGTAGGTGGGTGGTGTCAGACCCGACTAGACGATCCGCTCGCGCAGCGCTTTGGCTACCGCCTCGGTCTTGGAGTGGACCTGGAGCTTCTCATAGATGTTTCTAAGGTGAAAGGAAACCGTGTTGATACTTATCCCAAGCTCGGCCGCTGCGGTCTTGTAGTTGTGCCCCTCGACAAGAAGCTTCAACAACTCGGTTTCGGCGGGCGTGAGGTTGTGACTCGCGCGATCAGGTGGTCGGAATTCGCGAAACAGTGTGATCACCCGGCGAGCAACCTCGGGCGACATGGGAGCGCCGCCTGAAATCACTTCTCGTAAGCATTCGAGCAGCCGCGCCGGTTGCGTATCTTTAAGCAAATACCCCGATGCGCCCGCGCACAACGCGTCAAAGATCTCTTCTTCGTCGTCGTAGACCGTAAGCGCAACGATCGGCAGGTCGGGGTGCCGTTGCTTCAAGATGCGAATCCCTTCTATGCCGCTCATCCCTGGAAGCCCGATGTCGGTTAGAATAACGTCGGGAAGCTCGTGGCTGACTTGCCGAAGTGCGTCTTCCATCGTGCGAAAGCTACCCGCACACCGAAAACCCGCCGTGCCGTTGATCAACGCCGCGAGCCCTTCGCGCACTTCGCGCAGATCCTCGATGATCGCCACGCTGATCGAGCTGCGAGGCTCCGGCATAGCCTTCTGAGTATCGTTCGGCATCTGAAGACTCGAAGTAACGTGTTGAGTTTGGTTCGTCGCAAGTCTAACCTCGAACAATCCTGCGCGTCACCTATGGATTCAGGTAGGTCTCCGCTGACTTTTCAGCGGCGTTTGAAGATCGGCACGCTCAATAGAACGGTGGTGCCTCGTCCATCTTTGGGTGAGTAATGCCTGCACTCGGCGTGGGTGTTGGCGCTCCCCGTGGCTTTCAGTGGGCATTGAGGCAGCGGAAGTCATGGATAGGTGAAAGTTCGGGGCATTGCCTGATAGTGAACCTCGTCATGGTTCTGGCTAGTTTTGGTTCTTGCCCCGAACTCTCACTGTCGTTGCGTAGCTTGTCGAATAGAATGATTGACCGCCTTGTTCAAACGCCGGATCTCACCTGAGCCTCATAGTCGGATCGCCCAGTAGTATCCAACTCCTGCGGACATCGCTGTCACTGATCGCAGCTTTGGCGCTCTTGATAGCATCTCCTAAATATAGTCCGCGACTGCCGAACAACTGCCGGTATAACTCCTTGTTCATTAATGCTTGACCCTCAGGAAAAGTCATAGCCGACGAAGCCCAAACCGCTACGGCTCCGCCTTCCGGCGCCTTCATCATCGCTTCCGCCAGGCTGTCCAACACCGGATCGTCAAAGTAACCATTCAGACAGCTCATCAGCACGAATAACGACAAGTGATCTGAGTTCTTCAGCACGCTTGCATCGGCCGAGGTCAACAGTCCGGCCCTCCACAAATCCACACTCCCGTGGCCGGAGTAGTTCACAATCTTCTGACCCCGATTGATCGCCTCGATCAACATCGTCTTCGCTTCCGCATCGCTCATCTGACCACGCCGGATGTCGATTATTCGAAGGTCGCCATTCACAAGCCCTTTCAACTCATCGTTCGCGCCTTCAAAGTTGTATCCGTCGTTTCTATCCGCTACCAGCAGTGTCTCTTCGCTTGCCTTCGATTGGTCGTACCTCACTATTCTGGCGATCATTCGGTCGGCTTCGTCGGCCGTTCGAACCGGCAAGCGTCCGATTGCTATCTCAGCAATCCCATCCTGGTCGAAGTCCCCCAGCCACTCGTCGCTCGCAGCTTCCATAAGCGTCGTGTCTAACAGCCTGGTCGGGACGAAATCGAAATCACCGGCGCCGAGATAATTCTTCGGGTCGTATGTCGCATCGCCCACCAGCAGTGAGTAGCGGGGCGGTTTCTTCCAGTTCGTCCTCGCGAACGACAAGAAGTCTCGAATCGCATACGGAGTCTTCTCACCGAAGCTGAACTCGTCGTATACATCTTCAACATCCACAATCGCTACGCTGAGTCCTTGTTTCTGTCTCGCCGACACCAGCGGTTGGACCGTGCCAACGAAATCTCGATGACTGAGGATGATCAGATCCGCTCCGTGCCCTGACGTGCTCCAATTTGAAGCCACATTGGCTGCAATGCGAATTGGCCTCTTTGCCTGACCGTCGCTCAGGGCAACCAGATTCTTTTGTCCCGATCCAGGCACCCTCAGTGAAACCGCATAGCCTGTCTTCTGCTCTTCGATCGAGCCGATCACTTCCTGCACCGCGCTCGGGTTGGTCACATCAAACACCCGAATGTCCGACTTGGTGAATCCGCCGATCGTTAGCTGCTGTTGGCCGGTTGCCCCAAGGCTCAGCGCGTCGTCATCTGCGATGAAGCCGTGCTGGTACGTGAGGCGGATGTAGTCCACCAGGCTAACGTCGCCCTGACCGCTCAGGGTTGTCAGCACGATCTGGTTCTGACCTTCAGCAATCGATGATGCCGCCATTGAGAAGCGGCTAACTCCTTGTTCCTGTCCGTTGAAGGTGATCTCTCCCACGTCAACACCATTGAGCTGGACTCTCACTTGATGCGGCTGATTGGTCACGCCTTGCAGTGCGACTTCGAGCGAGACAGGCTGCGCCGCATTTGCATCCTTTTGTCGAACTGTGATGGTTTGGCTGACGGGCTGGCTGGCTATAACCGCACCGAAGAAGTTTTCGGTTTCTCCGTTGCGGAGCGCTGAGAAGTAGACCGTACGGTCCCGCCGCTCGACCGTGTAAGGAAAGCTCGCTCCTGTTGAAGGCCAGCCTTGACTCGGCACGGAAGCGATTCGCAGCCCGGGTTGCTGCGCTGCAACAAGCCAGTAGACGCGCAGGTCACTGAAAGGAGAATCGAGCCCAACACCGTAGAACTCGACCGAATCTGAAGGATCGAACCGACCGTCTCCCTGGCCTGGTACAGAAATCGCCATTTGCTGCCCGTCGACGTAGAGCTGCAACAACCGTGGATCGACTGCGGGGTTTAGTCCGGCCGCGATCAGTTCAGGCTGACTGACTCGATACCAGCCCTCCTGTTTGACCGAGAGCTTCACGGCGGGTCCCGAAGCCAGCGCGAACTGCTGCTGCGCGATCGCTCCGGTCGCCGCCGCCGGGCGCGCCCTGTGCTCGACCGGCGCCGACTCTGAGTGAGAAACGCCCAGAGAGGCGAGCAACTTTGCCTGCTCGATCGCTCCTGGTGAATCCTGATTCGCAGGTCCTGACGCCTGTACGCTCACCGGCCCATACCATCGACTCGATCCATTCAAATCCAGGTCTTCGATCCAGTAGGAAGTTCCTTTGTCCGGTGGCGAGCTGTCCCACCACGCATACGACCGGCCCGCGCGAAGAGTCACACCTTGACCTACCGCGAGCGCTGACCCTGCGATCACATGCGTACTGATCAGCGCGCGTTTGCCCCCTTCATCGCGATAGATGTTGAAGCCCAGGTTGTCCAACTCGTAACCAGTCTTCCATTCGAGAAGGGCTCCGGCGTCGTAGCCTGTGGCTGTGAACGATTCCAGACTCGCTTCGGTGGGTACGGACGAATTCATCGTCCAGGGGGAGAACTGCGTGACGCCGGTCTTCTCGACCCAGTTGTTTGCCGTATCGAAGGCGGTTTGTCCTTCCTTGTGCCAGACCGAACCGTTGAACCTGAAAAGACTCAGCGACGCCCCTTCTGTATTGCCATTGAGTTCCGAATCCTGGTAGTGCAAACGCAGAGTGGCCGTGTAGCCACTGCCGCCGTTTGGCGTGATGGTATAAGTGCGAGCGACAGCGGTCGGAAACCCGACAGGCGCGGCCTTGACCAGATTCACCGTTACGTCAGTCGGCGCGACTCCTCCGCTGATTGCGATCAGATTGAATGGATTTCCGAAACTGAGCGAGAAGGTGCTCAACCCGGTGCGCCGGACATTCCCCACAACATCCCCGCCGCCGGCTGACGTGGCGGTGTTCGGCATCGTTAAGATAAACCCACCGGTTGCCAGGTCAGTTGTGAGGGTGAGAGCCCCGGCCAGGTTTGCATCACTTCCAAGAGCCACCCCCGCGGAGTTGTTCACGATCAGGTTGTTGTAGTTCGGACTGGTCAACGTCTGCGAGGATGCGCCGTTCGCGACTAACGTGCTTCCCGTCAGAGTCATCACGCCGCCGTTCATAAGCGACCCTGATAGTTGAAGGGTGCGCGAAGACAGATCCATCATCGCTCCGCCTTGAATGACAAGCGTGTTCATCTGATGACCGCTGGCAAGCGTAAGAGATGAGCCGGTCATCACCGTAGCAGTGTTTGACGCGAAGTTTCCGGGACCGTTGAGCATCTGCGCTCCGGCGCGGTTAAAGTTGAAATTAGCGACTGAGACAACGCCGGAATTGATAATCGTGCCGCCGTGAGCGTTAGTTGTGCCGGCGCCCGCCAGCGTTCCGCCGTCGGCGAGCGTGCCGTTTATGGTCAGCAACCTGCCGCCGTTCACCGTGAGCGAGCGGCCCGATGCAATGGAAAGACTGTTGACGGTAACGTCGGTGCTACTGATGACAAGCTCATTAGTCACTCCGCTGCCCGGCAGGACTACATCGTCGGTGGAGGCAGGCACTGCTGGGTTCCAGTTTCCGGGGACGTTCCAGTCGGCGCTAACCGCGCCCGTCCAGGTCGCGACGGGGTTCACCGCGCCTTCGCACTTACCCGTGCTGTGAGCGTTTACGATTGAACGCACTTCGGCGCCGCTCAGTGCCCGATTGTAAAGCGTGATCTCATCGAGCTTTCCTTGAAAGTGCTGGTCCTGGGCCGTGACGGCGTAACCGAACCGAAGCGCGTTGTTGAAGTTCTCGCTATGCGTCGCGGCGCTTGTTGCAATCAGGTTCCCGTTGACGTACAGCCGGTCGGCGCTGCCATCATAGGTCAGCGCCAGATGCGTCCACTGATTCAGCGGCACGGCGCCTGACTCGACCTGCTCGTTGCTCCCCTGGTAGTACCGCACAATGTTGCCGCTGTAATAAAGCGCACCGTAGTTGCTGCTCGTGAAATCATTCGATACCAGGTGCTGGAAACCGCCTGCGCTCGTGGGAAACATCCAAAGCTCAACTGTGAACGCAGCGCCGATGTTGATTGACGGCGTCAGCACTGAATCATCCACCCCATCAAAGTTGAATGCCTGCCCAACCTCTCCTACGCTGAAGTTCGCGCCGCTTTCGAGCACGCCGTTGTTGGCCCCTTGAATGTCTTCGGCGTTGTTCTCAGCCGGCCACCACGCGACCAAACCTGAGGGCGGCGGGAAGCAATCATCGTTAATGATCGTTCCGACGCCCTGGGCATCCAAAATATTTGCGTTGGTTGCGTTGCTGAGGTTTACAAAGAATGTCTCATCCAGCTCGAACGTCGCGTCCCCATTTACGGAAACCGTGATGGTCGCCGACGTACTGTTTGCAGGAATTGTTAAGGTGCCCGATGTTGTGGTGTAGTCGCTCGGCGCGGTGGCCGTGCCGTCGGCCGTCGCATAATTCACAGTGATCGCGGAGCCGATTGAGTGAGTCGCGGTGACGGTGAATGTGAAGTTCTTTGTTCCCGCGTTGCCCTCGGTGAGCGCCACGTCGTTGATAATTAGATTCGGCGTTGTGGGACATTTACCGGTGTTGTGTGAGCTGAAGAGAGATTGAACCTCTAGCGCCGAGAGCGCGCGACTGTAGAGGGTGATCTCGTCGAGTCTCCCCTGAAAGTGCTGGTCCGAAGCTGTGACAGCGTAACCGAACCGAAGCGCATTGTTGAATGTTTCGGGGTGTGCGCTACTCGTATTAGCCAGACTTCCGTTGACGTAAAGCCGATCAACGCTGCCGTCGTAAGTCAGCGCCAAGTGAGTCCACTGGCTCAATGGAACCGGACCGGAAGTGACCCGCGCAACCCCGTTCTGATAATAGACGAGATGGTCGAAACTGAAATAGAGAGCGCCGTAGTTCGAGCTTGTATAGTCATTCGACACCAAATGCTGGAAAGACCCAGCGCTGGTTGGGAAGATCCATAGATCAACTGTAAACGCAGGGCCGATGTTTATAGCGGGCGTCAACACGGAGTCATTCACTCCATCAAAGCTGAATGCCTGTCCTACTTCTCCTGTAGCAAAGGTCGCCCCGTTCTCGAGCGTTCCGTCATTGCCTCCTTGAATGTCACTGGCGTTGTTTTCGCCCGGCCACCAGGCCACCATTCCCGCAGGTGGAGGCAAGCAATCATCGTTGATAATCGTTATCACGCCTTGCCCATCCGCGATGGTCGCATTAGAGGCGTTGGTTAGATTGACAAAAAAAGTTTCATCCACCTCGAAGTTAGTGTCGCCGTTGACTGGAACAGACACCGTCGCTGATATGCTATCGACCGGGAAGTTTAGAGTGCCTGATCGGCTCTGGTAGTCGCTCGGTGACGTTGCTGTATTGTCTGCTGTCGCATAGTCAACCGATACGGCATTGCTATGACGAACCGCATTTATGGTAAGAGTCGCGTTGGAGCTGCCCGCGTTTCCCTCGACCAGAGACGTATCGTTTATGAATAAGGAAGGCGCTATGCACTTGCCCGCGACTCCCGCGGTAAAAACGGACATTATTTCGGCAGCCGAAAGAGCGCGATTATAGAGCGAGATTTCATCCAGCAACCCTCGGAAGGTACTATCCGAACTTATGATTGAGTTAGCGAATTTCAGCGGGTTGTTAAATGTCTCCGCATGATCGGTGCTGGTGCCGGCCAGGCTTCCGTTAATATAGATTCGGTCGAACCTGTTACCGGCGCCGGCGTTGCCGTCATAAGTCAGCGCGACGTGAGTCCACGTATTAGCCGGGGCGGTCCCGGCAGGTGTATTGACCTGAGGAGCTCCGCCCTGCCAATAAGACACCGCATTGCCGAGTAGATAGAGCGCGCCATAGTTCGAGCTTGTATATCCGTTCGACACCATGTGCTGGAAGCCGGACGGGCTCGTCGGGAAGACCCACAGCTCGATAGTGAAAGCCGAGCCGACGTTGATCGAAGGGATTGCAACGTCGCCGGCGCCGTCGAAGCTGAAATCGGGACCGATAAACCCGGGACTAAAAGTCGCGGTCCCTTCGAGAGCGCCGTTGTTGCTCCCCTGAAAATCGTTGGCGGTGTTGTCCCCCGGCCAGAAGCTCACCAGCCCCGAAGGCGTCGGCGCGCAGGTTGGGGCCAGCGGAGTCTTTTGCACCAATGCACTCTGGCGAGACGCGAAAACGATGGCTAGCGTTAATAAGATGATGAGCGTTAGACGAGATGGAATTGTTGAAAACATTGCAGACCTCTTGAAAGCGAACTAGAAAAGCCGGTAATTGCGCGGCAATAATAAGGCGAAGTGGCAACGCTCGTAACTAGGTATTGATGCAGGTAGAGGCACGCGGAAACCGCAATGGAAGATGTGTAATAGGCGAGGTGAATGATTCAGACGAGCTTGTTGCGGAGGGCTTTGACGACAGCCTCGGACTTCGAGTGGACTTGCAGTTTGGCGTAGATGTTTTGAAGGTGGAAAGAAACGGTGCTCACGCTTATCGCGAGCCTGGCCGCCGCGGTCTTGTAGCTGTGACCGTCGATGATGAGTTTCAATAGCTCGGTTTCCTGCGGCGTGAGCCGATGCGGAGCTCGCTCAGGCGGGTGAAACTCTCTGAACAGCCTCACGACTCGGCGGGCCACATCGGGTGACATCGGCGCGCCACCTGATGTCACTTCTTTGAGACCTTCGAGGAGCCGCGCTGGAGGCGTGTTCTTTAACAGATAGCCCGATGCGCCGGCACACAGCGCTTCAAACACATCTTCGTCATCGTCGTAAATCGTCAGCGCCACGATCGGCAGATCGGGATAACGTTCTTTAAGAGTACGAGTGCCTTCAACTC
>DATLWF010000296.1:0-7008 GCA_035576605.1 Blastocatellia bacterium
TGTCGGGTGGTGAGTCGCAGCGGATTCGGCTTTCCACCCAAATCGGGTCGGGGTTGATGGGGATGCTCTACGTGCTCGATGAACCGAGCATCGGCCTGCACCCGAAAGACAATGTGAAGATGATCGCAACGCTCAGGAGCCTGCGCGACATCGGCAACACCGTCATCGTCGTTGAGCATGATGAAGACACGATCCGCGCCGCCGATCACGTCGTGGAGATGGGTCCCGGGCCGGGCGTCCACGGCGGCCACGTGGTGGCGCAGGGGACGCTCGACGACGTGCTCGCGTGTAAGGCATCGCCAACGGGGCAGTTCCTCTCGGGCAAGCGTTTTATCGCGACGCCCAGGCAGCGACGAAAAGGCAATGGCAAGGCGCTCGTGGTGCGCGGAGCGCGGGAGAACAACCTCAAATCGGTGAACGTGACCTTCCCGCTCGGCAAGCTGGTGGCGATCACTGGCGCCTCCGGTTCGGGAAAGAGCACGCTGATCAACGAGGTCCTCTACAAGGCGCTGTGGAAGCGACTGGTGGACACGCGCACCCTGCCGGGCGAACACGACGCGGTGAACGGCGCCGAGCATGTGCACAAGGTGGTCAACATAGATCAATCGCCGATTGGGCGGAACAGCCGCTCGAATCCGGCGACATATATCGGCTTTTATGACACTATCCGCGACCTGTTCACGCGCGCGCCGCTGTCGGCGGAGCGCGGCTACAAGCCCGGGCGATTTAGCTTCAACGTCAAAGGCGGTCGCTGCGAGGAGTGCCAGGGCGAGGGTGTGATCACCACCCAGCTCTACTTCATGCCAGACGTGGAAGTGATCTGCGGCGCGTGCAAGGGCGCGCGGTTCAACAGCGAGACACTGGAGGTCACGCTGCGCGGCAAGTCGATCAACGACGTGCTGAACATGTCGGTCGAGGAAGGCATGGCGTTCTTTGCCGGAGAGCCGGCGGTGGGCAAGAAGATCGAGGTGCTCAGCGACCTGGGACTCGGATACTTGACGCTCGGCCAATCGTCGACCACGCTTTCGGGCGGCGAGGCGCAGCGGATCAAAATCGCCACCGAGCTGAGCAAGTTGCAGCGATCGAAGCACACGGTGTACATCCTCGACGAGCCGACCACAGGCCTGCACCTCGCCGACGTGGAGCGGCTGTTGGGGTCATTGAACCGGCTGGTGGACGCGGGGCACACCGTGCTCTTGATCGAGCACCACCTGGATGTGATCAAGACGGCCGACCACGTGATTGACCTTGGGCCTGAGGGCGGGCACGCGGGAGGCGAAGTGGTGATGACGGGAACGCCGGAAGCCATCGCGGCGTGTAAGGCATCGCACACGGGAAGGTTCCTCAAAGCTCACTTGCAGGCGTGAGGCAAAGGGGAGAAGGATTTTCTATTTTCTATTTTCTATTTTCTATTTTTTATTTTTTATGTGCTATTTGCTATTTGCTATTGAAGAGAATCATTCAATGGCAAACGGCAAATAAAAAATAGAAAATAGGTTACGTTGTGAGCGGCAGGTAGATGTCAGTCAGCAGATCCTCCGGCCGCGTGTTGGTTGGTGAGTTGCGGTACATCTCGAGGGACGGAGCAGACAGTAATTCCCGTCCGCTGCCTGGCAACCACTCGCCGCATACCCGAGCATAAGTATCGCTGATTTCTTGATACGGGCCGTGATGTGTCGCGACGGCATACTTGCAAGCTTCGAGCAGCTGAATGCCGATGTCCTTCTCGGCCGCAACCTCACCAGCTACCACTATGGCCGCGTCGTATCGCAGACGGTCGGGAGGAGTTATCTCGGGATCGTCATGCACAATGCCGAGCATTCTGAATGCTGAGCTGAACAGCCCGCGCATTCCGGCCCAGGCCATTAGACGTCCCCAGGTTTCGCCTATCTGGTCATATGGTCCGACGTGCCGCAAAAAGGCGACGCACATCGGAGAAAGCATTTCAACTCGAACTGCGAGCGGCGCTTCGTTCCATTTCAGGGAGCGGAAGCTGTCAAGCTCACCTTCGGCCTGATAATGCACGCCGGACGGGGCGGGGCCATAAGCGACTGGACGATGTGTTTTCCGAAACTCCGTCGGCGATTGTTCGAACATCGCGCGGAAGGCCCGTGTGAATGCCTCGTGCTGCTGATAGCCCGCATCGAACGCGATTTCGGTTACCGGCTGCCCGGTGAAGCGCAGGCGGTGCGCGGCTCGCTCCAACCGCAGCCGACGCACGTGCTCTTTAACCGATTCTCCAATCATCCCGCGGAAGATGCGATGGAAATGGAACGGCGAAAAGTGCGCGATGTCAGCCAGTTCATCAAGCGCGAGAGAGGCGTCAAGATGATTCTGGATATGCAGCAGAACGCGCAACAGGCGCTGCTGGTAATCTTCGACTGTGCTCTCACGCATTGCTCATTCTCTCCTTGAGGTTCCTGGCCTGTGCCGCTTGATAGGCGATGCCCACCGTAATAATCGGCAGCATCAGGTACGTCAACCCTATATCCGCGATATAGTTCACCATCGACATCCTCATTGGCCCGTTAGAAAACAACGGCCAATCCAGAAGCCAATTCATGATGAGCCAAATCGCCCCCAACCAAAGGCCTTCTCTCAGTGAGCTTGCCACGCAACGATGGAAGTAACGATTGGCAAAGATCACGGCGCACAGCGCGAGAGCAAGCGGCATGATGGAATCGAAGAGCACCGGCCACGATCTTTTTAAAGGAAAGAGGGCCATTGAAACCAGCAGTGTCAGCAACCAGACCAGAAAACCATAGGCGAAAGCTCTCTTCATTGATTGCATACCTTATCCTCCGCAATTTGATCACTCGATTCGACCAGCGGAGTATAGCTACGCGCTTAGAGCTGCGCTTGACATTCTTTGCTATTTTTTTGAACGGACCACCAACTGCGCTGGTGGGATTCGGGGCGGGGCGCGCGACGATCTTTTTGTAGGCTGGGTATGAACGGATCCACCAACTGCGAGATTGTGTGAAAAGTCCGGCTAACCGCGTAGCGGTGACCTCTCGATAGCATGCGGCGGTTGGAATGCGCGGCCGCGTAGGGGTCACCTATTCCTCATAAGTGTGCTGCAATCAAACAGGTGACCGCTACGCGGCCCCCCGTTGTTAATGCGCGCCGTGCTATCGAGAGGTCACAGCTACGCGGTTAGCCGGACTTTTCACACAATCTCTGCGTTGGTGGGATTATCGGGACAAGCCCCGAAAAACCATCAGGTGCGTTATGAATTCCCCCGGGAAGCGCCGGCTCCGCAAAACCCTCAAAATCGGTGAGGTCGCGGTGTACTTTCAGCCCGCGATCCTCTTTACAGGTCCGTGAGTTGCTCGACTTTCCCGGTGCTGTCGCCGATCTTTTCGGGGTGCACACCTGCGCGGTCAAGCAGCGCAAGGTACAGATTAGTAATCGGGGTTCCTGACGAATACACGATGTGCCGTCCAGGTTTCAGGCTGCCGTCGCCGCGGCCAGCCAGCAGCACGGGAAGGTCTTCGTGGCTGTGGCGATTGCCGTCGCTTAGTCCGCTTCCGTAAACGATCATCGAATGATCCAACAGGCTTCCATCCCCATCGGGCGTCGATTTGAGCTTCTTCAAAAAGTAGGCAAACAACTCTGTATGAAGACAATTGATCTGGGTGACTTTCTCAATCCACTCAGGATTATCGCGATGGTGCGTGAGCGGATGATGCGGGTCGGGGATGCCGATCTCCGGATAGACGCGCATGCTTCCCTCGCGGCCGAGCATCAGGGTCGTAACACGAGTCAGGTCGGCTTGAAATGCGACAACCTGAAGGTCGTACATCAGCTTCGCATAATCCGGAAGAGTTATTGGTATGCCGGCGGGCTTTTCGATCGCCGGCGTCACCGGACGGGTATCTTTCTCAGTGGCCTGGATTCGCCGCTCGATCTCCCTGACGGCTGACAAGTATTCGTCGAGCTTTCGGCGATCAGGCGAACCAAGTTTTCCGGCGAGCTGCTGAGTGTCGTCGCGCACAAAATCCAAAATGCTCTTGCGGTACTGGGCGCGCCGCGCCCGGGTTTCCGCATCAAGGCTGAAATCGGCCGTGCCGAACAGACGCTCGAAGACCATCCTGGGATTCAGCTCCGGCGGCATCGGCGTGGCCTGGCCTCGCCAGGAGATGCTATTGGTGTAAGCGCAGCTATAGCCCGAATCACAGTTGCCGACCGTGCGAGAGTCTTCGCAACCCAGTTCGATTGACGGAAAGCGCGTCTTCGAGCCAAGCTCTTGCGCCGCAATCTGGTCGGCTGAGACACCGTTGTGAATGTCGGCGCCCTCGGTCTTCTTGCAGTGAACGCCGGTGAGGAAAGCGGCACCCGCTCTCGCGTGATCACCCGGTCCATCGCCCAGCGCGTTTCCGTTTTGCTCATCAAGACCTGAAAGCACGAACAGATCTTCACGGAAGGACTCCAGAGGCTTGAGGATACGCGTGAACTCGAAGCCCTTGCCCACGACTTTGGGCCGCCAGTCCTTCATCACTATGCCATTGGGCACATACACAAAGGCGAGGCGCACCGGGGCTCCCGCCGCGGGGCTTGCTCCTGCAAAGGCGGGCGTCATCGCGTCCAGCATCGGGAGCCCGATTGCAATACCCATCCCTTTGATAAACGTCCGGCGCGGTAGGTGTTTTCCAGTCACGGTCACAAGGCTCGATCTCCTTTCCTCATCTGAAACGGAACGCTGGCCGCGATCTCGATCACCAGAGTCGAGAAGCGGTAATTCCCCGCAGCCAACCGAGCGACGATCTGGTTCACCGCCGGCCTGTCATAGCCCTCCAGTCCACGACCCAGCGCATAGATGAGGAGCTTCTCTGTTACCCCTTCGGCGAACGCGCCGCGGTCTCCTTTCAGAATAGCCCTTAACTCGACGGGTCCTTTAAATGTCCTGCCATCTGGAAGCATCCCCGAGGCATCGATCGGAAACTTCCCGTCTTGCGTTCGCCAGGCGCCGATGGCGTCAAAGTTTTCCAGCCCGAATCCTAACGGGTCCATTCGCGCGTGACAAGAAGCACACGTCGCGTTCTGACGATGCGCCTCCAATTGCTGGCGCAGGGAGGCGGCCGAGCCGATCTTGGATTCGTCCAGGTTTGGCACGTCCGGCAGCGGAGGCGGGGGCGGGGCGTTCAGGATCTTTTCCAGGATCCACTTGCCGCGGAGCACTGGCGACGTGCGCGTTGCATAAGAAGAGACCGTCAGGATCCCAGCCTGCGTCACCACGCCACCGCGCTGTGTGTCGCCGGCAAGAACAACCTTGCGGAATTCCGGTCCCTTCACGCTCGGAATCTTATAGAGCTTTGCGAGTCGTTCGTTGATAAACGTGTAGTCTGCATCGATGAAATCGAGAATGCTTCGATCTTCCTCCACGATGCTTTCGAAGAACAGCTCCGTTTCCTTTCGCATCGACATGCGCAAGTACTCGTCGAAGTCGGGAAAACGTTGCCGGTCGGGTTTCACCGATTCCAATTTGCGTAGCTCAAGCCACTGGCCGCCGAAATTCTCGACCAGGGCATGCGATCTGGGATCTTTTAGCATCCGCCGGATCTGTCCTTCTAAAACTCCAGGCCTGCGCAGCGCGTGCTCGTCGGCCAGCCTCATCAACTGATCATCGGGCATGCTGCTCCACAAAAAGTATGAGAGCCTCGACGCCAACTCGTGGTCGCTGATGAGTTGTGAGCCTTCCGCCACGGCTGAGCCCCGGCTCTGCTCGATCCGAAACAGGAAGTGAGGCGACACCAGCATGGCTTGCAGCGACTGGCAAAGTCCCTCCTCGAAAGAGTCTCCTTGTTTTTGAGCGAGGGAGACGAAGCTGACCAGCTTGTCGATTTCCTGGGCAGTGACTGGACGGCGAAACGCCCGGCGCGCCAGATCGGCCACGATCTTACGCGCGCAGCGAGCCTGGTGATGTCCGTTGACATGTCCACACGTGTAGATCTTCTTCAGGCTCTCGACCGAAGGTCCCTTTGCTTGATTGTAAGGGCCACCGATTTCAAGCGAGCTCAATCGGGCTTCGTTGACCGGCGCCTTTTCGATGGCGGCGATCCGCTCGTCGAACCGTTTTCTCCGCTCCTCGATTTGCGCGGCCGAAAGGGTCGCGGGCGGTTTGAACTGCCGCGGAGGGAGTGGAGGAATCCTGGATGGATTGGGTCCCAGATATCTGGCCGGCAGTCCCTCATAAAGCCGCAGAATCGAAGCCGCCACCCAGTGCTCTCCTGCCGTGACCTTCGTACGGAACTCCTGCACCTTACCGCCCAGATCCTGTTTTTCCTCATCATCGAACGTAGCGGTTTTCGTCGGGTCAAGGTCGATTGACTGCATCTGCTGACCATCGATCCAAAGGGCGATGGAAAAAGGCTCCGACCCAACCGGTCGACTGCCCCCAAGAAACGCTCGCACAATATATTCGCCGTCAACTGGAAAATGATAGGTAACGTGAATTGCGTTTGGTAACGTCAGCCCTGTCGAATCGTAATCGAAGAGCGGCGTGAGGCTTGGAATTATCCGTTGGCCCGATGACCTGAGCTTGACCATCGTTGGCTTCATCTGCTCCGGGCCGAACACAGCCGCACGGGCGACTCGCTCTGCGGCGGCCAGGTACTTCTCCATAAGCACCGGGGAGAGCGAGAGTACGTCGCCGATATTGTCGAACCCATAACCCGAATCGTCCTGAGGGAAATTATCCGCGGGCCGCACAGCCACGCCCAGCAGGTCACGCACTGTATTGTTGTACTCGGCCCGATTTAGCCGTCGGACCGTCACGCGCCCTGGGTCTGCCTTTACCAGCCTGTCCGCTCGCAAGAATTCGCCTTCGATCCACGAGATGACGGTCTTCAATTCTTCGGGGTTTGGGCGCGGGACGCCTTTGGGAGGCATCTCGCCCGCGCGCAGTTTACGCAGCACGCGCTCCCAAATCTCCCTGCTCTGTGTGATTGAAGACGCTGTTTGGAGTGCTTCGAGATTCAGGCCGCCCGATTTTAACTCGGCGCTGTG
>DATLWF010000297.1:0-6604 GCA_035576605.1 Blastocatellia bacterium
TTGCCGTAGCCGTAGCCGCCTTCTTCTTCGCTCTCGGAATCGCTGGCTTCAGCGTCATCCTCGTCCGCCCACCACCAGGGATAATACCGGCTGCGATAGATGTAGTACTGCACGTCCGCTTGCTTCACCGGCTCGCCAAAAAAGTAGCGCGCTTCGATTGAGAACTTAACCTTCTGACCTACCTCGACAAACTTCTTTGGTGTTGTGACTGTGACTTTGTACTCTGGCTTCTTGTACTCCTGGACCTCGAAGTACTCGCTTGCGCTCGCGGCGCCGGCCTTCGCGATGATGCGATATTGGCCGAGCGGCGCACCCCCTGCGATGTCTACGTTGCCGCTAAAAGTCCCGCGCGGAGTCAACTTAAGATCGGTCTCGAGGAGCTTGCCTCCGTTTGGATCTTCAATCGTTGTTTTGACCGAACCGCTCGGCAGCTCGTAACCCCGATCACCCGCGCTTCGGAGGATTCCTCTGAAAAAGACTTTCTGCGCCGGCCGATAGACGGGCCGATCGGTGTAGATGTAGCCGGTGAGTCCGCCGCTCCCCTCGCTTTCACCTTCTCCCTCCTCGCCGTCGCCCCCATTGACGCCGAAGGCATAAGCGGCCAGATCTGAGATCGCGAAGTGGTCGTGATCTCGCGCGGTGACCACGTACGAGCTGTTCTTGTCTCGCGCGGGTTCGCTTTCAGGATCGACGTCTTCAGACGCTTGTTCGGGCTCGGGCTTCGGCTTCTCGACACGAGTCCTTAACAAGCCGCTCTTATCGGTCGTGCCCTTTGCGACCGTTTTCTTTGCCTTGATGATTTCGACTTTCACGCCTTCACGAGGCGCGCCCGATTTGCGATCAGCGGCATAGACGAGCATCTCGCCGGTCGGAGTGGTCTTGTTGATCATCGTCAGGTCGGTGACTATCGCAATCGTGTAGGCGCGGAGGTCGCCGTTGACTGCTTCGATCAAGTACACGCCCGGGTCGCGCTTGCCCAGCATCACCATCCGCGTGTCGTAAAGGTTATCGAGCGGCGCCAGCTTTTCACGCCAACTGCTCACAAGCTGATCGGGGTTCCCAAGCAGCGGGACGCGAGCGTAGTCGGCGACGTTGAGAGGCTGGCGATCGCCTTCGCGGTTGAGCTTCTGATTCAGCGACTCGCGGGTGCCCCGGCGGAGCTGATTGCGGAAGTAGTCCTTGATTGATTTGAAGATCGAGACCTTGAACGACCGAACCTTTTCCAGGGCGGATGGTTCCTGCTTTAGCGTCGAGATGATCTGAGTCTTCTCGCCCTCGCCCATCTGATGAGGGTTCTCGAGCTTCCTGAAGAACGCCACCGGGTCATCGACTCGATAAACCCGGAAGTCCATCTGGTCGATGCCAGCGTAATTGATCCACACTCGTCCGCGGTCGGCGGTCCCATAGGTGCGGTTTGTCGATAGCGAGAAGTAAGGCTTGTAAGTGGCTGTGGAAGCCGATCCTGAGGCTGCCGTCTCGACGCCTCCGCTTTGAGCGCGGAGCCGCGCGGTTGATATCGAAAGCGCGCCTGCGATGACGAGCAGATAAACGGCGACGGTCATCAGGCCACGATGATTCCGCGAATTATCTTTCAACACGATGTCTCCTTCAATCGAGCATCTTTAGTCGATAGAAGCCAAGGAAGTTTGGATTACTCTGGATGGGCCGCCAGCGTTTGTCCGGATGATGATCCAGCACGGCAAGACGCACCTTCTTTAGTGTGCCGTCGTCCGTCGGCGAAGACCCGGTGTGATAAACAACCCAGTCCGCGGCGCCTTCGCCGTCACGCACGGGCTCGCCAATGAAGATCATCGTGTGATAGGGAGACGTCTGAACCCACGGCTGGTAGAAGAAGAGCAAGTCGCCGCGCTCGGCGCGGCGGCGGTCACGGCTGACGAAGACGCAGTTAAAATTCTTGAGGGTGCGTGCATCTGCGAACTCCGCGAACTTGCCGCTCGCGAGATCGCCCTCTTGAAACGACCCGAAGTCCGTGCGAAAGAGTTTTTCGCCGAGAGGATTCGTGTCCAGGTTGAACGCTCGCACATCTGGCGCGACGGGTTCGTAGCCCGCGCCCATCTTCTGAAACCATGGCCGGTCGTGCTTGCGGAGCGCTTCTCGCAACGCGAAACGGATCAGCCCCGCACAATCGCGCTGCCCGGCGTTCCATTCATCGCTCGTTCGATAGAATTGCATTTCGGCTATCGCCGCAAACCAGCGTCTGAAGTTCTGGCGATCATCGAACGATCGCAACTCAGCTTTATCTGGAATGCCATCGCCGTCGGAGTCCGCATACGCGTCAGGAACCGGCTCAGGTTTGTCGTTGTGTGCTTGCGACGGGCGCGCGCATGCGGCGAGCGACGCGCACGCGGCGAGCAAGACGAGCAAGTAGGCTATACGCAACTGCACCGAGCGGCTGCCTCCTCTAGAGCGAGGGAAGTAGGTCGGCCGGGATTATATGGCCGCGAGCCTACCAAGTCAAAAACACGGGGTGCGAACCATTAGGTCAAACCACTTTCGGTTCGGCGAGTGCTTTGTATACTTTTTCTGAGGTTTGGTTGTCTTGTCCGCCAGATGCGCTGCTAATTTCGATGAATGTCTGAATCCCACCAACTGCGTTGGTGGGATTCTCGCTCCATGGGCGCTGGAGGGGGCTGATCGGGAGGATCAAGGTTGCCAGGTGAAGTAGAACTCGCACACCGCATCGTCGCGGCTTCGGCAGCGGGTGTGCGTAACTCGAGCCGAGCGTGCGCCACACAATTCGACTGCGTGTCGAAAGTAGGACGAGCCGCTCGCGCAAAAACTCGGGGGAGGCGCTTTGTCGTACTGAATCGTGAGCAGGCCGCTTGTCTCGCTGAGTGGTCCGTAAGAGGCTGTACCGAAATCCTGATACGCGTGATGGATCAAGGCTGATTGAGTCAGAAAGCTGTGAACGTCAGGATTGATCAGGCTGCTGTAAGGACCCGACAACGCCGACGTCGCCGAGAACTCCCCGAGCCGATCGAACACTTCGTCTTCCTTATCCCCGTCGCCGAGTTGTTCGGCAATCGCGCGATCGACCAGGTCCAACGTCGCAAGCGGATACCAGTTGTCAACGACGATTTCCTTGAGTGACTCGCGTTCATCGTCCGGCAGAGCTGCCAGCACACGAGCCCAGGTGTCGGGGCCGTGGTTGAGAATTACAAAGAGGAACCGCGCGCGGAGCAGCCCTCCTTTGACGTGCATGCCAGAGTAGCTTGGCTGGGGAGAAGACATCGCCGTGACTCCATTCGGAACGATTCGCACAGGAAGCGGCGGCGGGATTATAGCACGACGAGAGGCGGCGGGCTCATCGGATTTAAGGATCACTTTAGGCGGGTCAATAATGACGCCAGACCAACACCGGCGAAAGTATACCATCGAACAAAGCCCCGATCAGAATAGAGAGATATGCCAATGCATTCGCGCGTGAACATTCCGCGCTTGCGTCGAGAGGATGATGGCTTGCGTAACCAGGGTAGATCAGTCCGAATATGAGATAGGCGATGGAACCCCCGACCAGAACCCCAACAAGAGCGGCGAAGAACGTGAGAATCAATCTCATATGTTTAAGAACTTTGATTCAGACTTAGCCCTGAGGGACAAGAACCTAACCGATCGTGTGTTTCATCGCGCGCGGCTGTTCCTTGGTAGCCAGGCTTCTGGGTTGGAGAGCGCCTACTCGCTCACAAGCTCCGGCACGCATTCGTTTTCGTAGTGCTCAATAAGAACTCCAAGTACCTCCATCAAGGACGCCAACGGATGACTCTCGTCTTCTCGGACCTCGTCAATTAGCTGGTCCAGCAGGGCCACGATTTGGTTGTACTCTTCCTCAGTGTGCGGAACAAAGACGGTCCCGGCCAGAGGAGCCCACGCGTTCGCGGCTTCAGCTAGGTCTATCTGCATCACTCAGCCAATTGTCACCGGCGCCGTACGTGTGAACTCCGCGTTCTTCGGATCACGAGGCTGTGGGTCGACGAAGGCCCGCTCTTCTCGCGTGAGAGCGTCTGGTGGGACTCCGCGTTCGATCATCGACGCGAAGTACTCGTCTATCTGGTCGTAGATCTCCGATATCGTCTGCGAGTGAAACACGCGCTCCCGAAGCCGCGCACCTCCCGCAAGCCCGTGCGTGAAGTAGCCGCACATCTGCTTTAGCTTCCCTGAAAGCGCGCGCTCGGGCAGCTCATCGCGGAGCAGCTCGTGGTAGCGATGAAGCACTCGATGCTTCTCGGCAAGCGGAGGCTGATATATCGACTCACCGCGCATCATCTCTGAAGTTTGGCGGAAGATCCACGGGTTGGCGATCGCTCCGCGCCCGATCATCACCCCGTTGACGCCGCTCTCAGCCAAACGCGCAAGCGCCTGCTCCGGAGTTGTGATGTCGCCACACCCAATCACCGGAATCGAAACCGCTCGCTTCACGGCAGCTATCACATCCCAGTTCGCGTGCCCGCTGTAGCCTTGCGCGCGAGTTCGCCCGTGAATCGCCACCATGTCTCCGCCGCAATCTTCAATCAAGCGGGCCACTTCGACCGCGTTGATCGAAGAATCGTCCCAACCTGTTCGAATTTTCATCGTGAGCGGGATCGACACCGCTTTGCGAACGCGGCGCAGAATCTTTTCGAGCTGCGGCAGATCGCGAAGCAAAGACGAGCCGCCTCCGCCGTTGACGACTTTCTTGGCGGGGCATCCACAATTGATGTCTACGATGTCGGCGCCGCTCTCTTCGATGATCTCAGCGGCAGCGACCATTCGTTGGTCATCGTAGCCGAATATTTGAATCGACAGCGGGCGCTCCTCGGGAAGGAACTTCATCATCCGATGAGTCCGCATGTTGCCGCGCGTGATTCCTTCGACCGAGATGAACTCAGTCACGATCAGCCCGACACCGCCGAGTTCCTTGATCAATCGGCGGAAAGACGAATCGGTAACGCCCGCCATCGGCGCAAGCGCCAAATTCGGCATGATAGTGACTCGTCCTATGTTAAGTTCGCTCATCATAAGCAAGGGAGAAAGTGTAGCATGCCCCGTCGGGGGCGGGAACCACCTGTCGCGGCGGGCCGTTTCCCAACTTCAATTCTCTGCACCATCTTTGCGTGCTCTGCGGCTCTGCGGTGAGTTTCCGACAAGTTGCTTCACCGCGGAGACGCAGAGGTCGCAAAGGCTATGCAGGGAAACGATCGGGTTAGGACATTACTACGCCATGGATGTAATTCAAACTGGGACTTGTCCCAGGGACATGTGCTTGACATCAACCGCTCACTCGCTCACCCGGGCAGCGTTCTCATTAACACCCCAACTTTTCAGTTGGGTGTAGACCGCGTAGCGGTGTCCTATCGATAGTTTGCGTGGTTCGGGCTCCTCTGGGCCGCGTAGCGGTTACCTATTGACCTTGTACATCGCCAATCCCGCAACTATCGATAGGACACCGCTAGGCGGTTGTCCTCTGTTGCGTTGTTGAAGGTTAATTCGAATGTCCAAACTCCAGACACCCACATTTTCAGGTGGGTGCCCGTGTCTGCGCGGCTCGTTCGGAACCGTTTCCACGGTTTATTTTTATCGACGCTAAGACTGTTGAAACAGTTCGGGGGAGCAGAATCAGCGCGTTCACCTGACTGAAGTGAGGTGTTAATCAGAATCACATCTAATCCTTGGATCCCAAGTCCCATTTTTGATCACACCCCTCCGCCATTGAGCGCAATCCCGCACTTTTGTTCTCTGCTGGAGTCCGTGCTAGGATACCGCTCGATCCCTCAGACGCTGATGAGGAATGGTGATGAGAGTTTTCTTAAGAGCTAAAGGTTTCTTTATTGACAGATCGCGATCGAGGCGGCTGATGGGTGCGCCGATGGCGTCATCTGGAGCGCTTCTGCTGACGCTGCTCCTTCTGCTTTCCCGAGTGCCCGGTGCAACCGAGCAGGATGCAAAGACAAAAGATGAGATTAAGGAAGCTAAGAAGACAGAGCCGTTCAAGATTCAACAACTCACGCAGGGAATGGGACTGTACTCGATTGGTCCGGTGTCACCAGATAAGAAGTACGTCTTGCTGATCGCGAAAAAACCGGACGCATCCCCTAATCTCTACGTGATGAACATCGGCGATCATTCGATTCGGCCGCCTTTGACCAACCTGAAGTGGGGCGTAACCGGGCCGCAATGGTCGCCGGACGGCCAGTGGGTCGTCTTCGCGGGGTTCAACGAAACCGCGAGCTTCGACGAGATATTCATCCTCAACGTCAAAACAGGCACGGTGCGCCAGCTCACAAAGAACGCCTTCAGCGACAAAGAGCCCGTGTTCACACCGGATGGCAAACAGATTCTGTACACCTCGGATGAGAGCCCGCTGCCAGATGCGGCCTTCGGCATCCTGCACGTTGCATCAATTCCCGTAGGCGGAGGCAAGCCGCAGTTTTTCACCGAAGATGAATGCTCATCGATTCGCCCCGGCATATCGGCGGACGGCAAGAGCGTCTTGCTTCTGAAGGTCAGCGACAACAGCGGAAGGCATGCGCTATGGCAATACGGGCTTGATGGAAAGGCCCAGCGCGATCTCACCGAGACGAGGTACGCGCGTATTCGCGGCTACATC
>DATLWF010000298.1:0-3152 GCA_035576605.1 Blastocatellia bacterium
CCTATGTGCACGGTGGCCGGCGTAGTGGGTAACGTCCGTCAGAACGGGTTCGAAAAGAACGCTCCCCTGGCGATCTACATGCCAGATACCCAGGCGCCGGTGTTTCTTCTGGACGCTGCCGCGTTCGTCGTACGCACGGAAGGAGATCCTCAAACTCTCGCGAACACCTTCCGACGTGAGCTTCAGGCAGTCGACAAAGAACTCCCTCTCTACGATGTCCGCACGATGGAACAACTAGTCTCGAGGTCCGTGTCGGAGCCGCGATTCAATATGATCTTGCTTGCGGTCTTTGCCGGTCTCGCGCTAGCGCTCGCGTCGATAGGAATCTACGGAGTGATGTCTTACTCGGTGGCCGAGCGAACACGAGAGATCGGCATCCGAATGGCAATGGGCGCGCAAACCGACGACGTGCTCAAGCTGGTTCTGAAACAGGGAACGGTGCTGATCGTGATGGGATTAGGGCTGGGGTTGGTCGCGTCATTCGCTCTCACGCGGGTGATCTCGACGTTTTTGTTTGGCGTCGGCGCGACCGATCCCGCCACCTTCGCCGGCATCGCGCTGCTGCTTTCCGCCGTGGCATTGCTCGCTTGTTACATCCCTGCTCGACGAGCGACAAAGGTCGATCCGATGGTTGCGCTGAGATACGAATGAAGGATTGCCGATTTAGACGATGGAAGATGGAAGATGGAAGATGGAGGATTGACGATCTTCCATCATCAATCCTCCGATTCCTTCGAAAGCGTGCTGATTCCCGCATAGCAAGCTGAAACTAAAGCGCACGCCGTGCCACTTACGAAGGGAAATCCCAGACATACCCGAGGAGTGACTATGACGACTCTAATCCAAGATCTGCGTTACGCCTTTCGAATGCTTCTGAAAAACCCCGGCTTTGCGGCTGTGGCAGTCATTGCGCTCGCTCTCGGCATAGGGGCGAACACTGCGATCTTCAGCGTCGTGAACACCATCCTGCTTCGCTCGCTCCCGTACGACGATCCCGACAGACTGATGGTTGTGAAAGAGAATAAGCTGCCGCAGTTTCCGGAGTTCTCTGTCTCGCCCGGAAACTTTCTTGACTGGCAGAAACAGAACGCCTCATTCGAGAAGCTCGCGGCGGTTCAAGGGTCGTCCTACAACCTGGTTACCGGCGATGCCGAACCGGAGCGCCTGGACGGCGCGCGCGTCTCCGCGGGCCTGTTTGAGATGCTTGGGGTCAAGCCCGTCCAGGGCCGTACATTTCTGGAAGAAGAGGATCAACCCGGACACCAGAACGTTGTGGTCCTAAGCAGCAACTTGTGGAAACGGCGATTCGGATCTGATCCGAACATCATCGGTCAATCGATCACGATGAGCGCAGCCAGCTATACGATCATCGGAATTATGCCGCCGAGCTTCCAGTTCCCCGACCGGGACATTGACCTCTGGACGCCAATCGCCTTCACTGCCGCGCAGGCGCAGCAACACGGTTCACATTACGTCGCGGTGATCGGGCGTCTCAAGCCCGGGGTAACAACGGAACAAGCGCGCACCGAAATGAGCGGTATCGCGGCCCGGCTCGCGGAGCAATATCCGAACTCCAATGCAGGGTGGAGTACGATTGTCGTTCCGATGCAGCAGTTTGAGGTGCGCGACATCAAACCCGCGCTTCTTGTCTTGCTCGGCGCGGTTGCGCTGGTGCTTCTCATAGCCTGCGCAAATGTCGCCAACCTGTTGCTGGCTCGATCGACGGCGCGACAGAAAGAGATCGCGATTCGCACCGCGCTTGGTGCTAGTCGCTCGCGGGTGGTCCGTCAACTGTTGACCGAAAGTGTTCTGCTCGCGGTGGTGGGCGGAGGCGCGGGTTTGCTTCTTGCTGCCTGGGGAACGCGGTCGCTGCTGGCACTCGCGCCCGAAGACTTGCCGCGCGTGAAAGACGTCGCGCTGGACGGCCGCGTTCTTGGCTTCACGCTACTGGTCACGTTGATCACAGGCATCGTGTTTGGACTCGTTCCCGCGCTTCAAGCATCGAGGCCGAACCTGAACGAGACCCTAAAGGAGGGTGGCCGAGGCACGACCGGCGGGCACCATCGCATTCGAAGCTCGCTGGTGATTACCGAAGTCGCGCTCGCCCTCGTATTGCTGGTTGGAGCCGGTTTGCTGATTAGAAGCTTCATTCGCTTGGAGCAGGTCAATCCTGGGTCCAACACAAAGAACGCGATGTCGGCGAACGTTGCATTGCCCGGGCGAAAGTATCCAAACAGCGATCAGTATTTAAGTTTCTTCACCCAGCTTATGGAAAAGATTGCAGCGTTGCCCGGTGTCGTCGCGGTCGGAGCGACTCAATCGCTGCCGATACAGGGCGACTACCTCGTCGGCTTCAACATTCAGGGCCGCCCGCCCGATCCGCCGGGCGAAGACAAGAGCACGAATTACTATGCTGTGACGCCGGACTACTTCAAGGCGATGGGAATCCCCCTGCTTAGAGGGCGACTGTTTACCGAGCAAGACAGCAAAAATGCTCCTCGAGTAGCAGTGATAAACGAGACGATGGCAAGGACCTACTTTTCCGACGAAGACCCGATCGGCAAGGGAATAAATCTCTCACAGGGTCGAGAGGGTTTCCGTGAAATCGTTGGAATCGTGGGCGACGTCAAGCAATATGGCCTGGCTCAACCGACCACCTTGCAAACCTACGAGCCGTATCTTCAGATGCCGTTCAGCGCTGTGACCCTTATCGTACGAACGGAGGGCAATCCGGCGGCGCTCAGCGGGTCAATCCGCAGCGAGGTGCTCGCTCTCGATAAGGAACAACCGGTTTCGCGCATCAGGACGCTCGATCAAATAATCTCCGGATCAGTCCAGCAGCAGCGCTTCACGATGCTCCTTCTCGGAGTCTTCGCAGCGGTGGCTTTGATCCTTGCGGCGGTCGGGCTCTACGGTGTAATGAGCTACGCGGTCACTCAGCGAACGCACGAGATTGGAATTCGGATGGCGCTGGGGGCGAACACGGGAAACGTGCTCAGGCTGGTAGTCGGTCACGGAATGCTGCTCGCTCTCATTGGCGTCTTTATTGGATTGGGCGGCGCGTTCGCGTTCACTCGCTTAATGTCAAAGCTGCTGTTCGCGGTGAGCACAACTGACCCTGTGACCTTCGCCGGCATTTCGGTGCTGCTCAC
>DATLWF010000299.1:0-3909 GCA_035576605.1 Blastocatellia bacterium
CTCTTCGAGCGCAAACAAGTTTTCGAGCATCGCGGTCTGCTTAACCCCGGCCAGCAGCGCGGTAGACAACACTCTATATGGCGATAAAGTGAGCGCCAAATCGGCCCGCGCTTGCGGAATCTCCGAAGAAGTGAATATCAGAAACTCGGTTTCTTTTCCGGGCTCGACTCGCCACGACCCCGCATCCCCTTTCAGCAACGTGAGTCTCGCTCTTCCCTGCTCGACCTTGTTCGCGGCGATGAGTTTGTCGATCGCGCGCCTCGCATGCTTGAGGTCCAGAGCCGCTGGAACGCGAGCGGTTTCAGCGTGATTCATCAGCCGTTTCCAGTGTCGCTCGAATGCGAATGGTTTGCCGTCATATATTCGGAGAGTCGTGAACACACCCCATCCGTAGAGGAGCCCTGCGGCAGTCGGCGCGATCCTCGCGTCCTTTGCGTCGATAATCCGGTCGTTTTGGTAAATGAGACTATGCATTGGAAAGGACGACCGAGGACGGATGACCGGCGACGGTCATCGGTCAGCGGTCATCGGTCGGAAGGTGTTTCTCTCAAGAGCGTCAGGTACTTCTCAGGAAAGCTCGAAGGCCGTCCCGCAGCATTGATCAGCACGTGAAGCGTCTCACCGGTCGCGACCGCCGCTCCGTCTGCACGTTCGATCTCGTAACTGAACCTGAGAGTCCGCCGCGTCGATTCGGTAACCTGAGTCCTTATGATCAACTCGTCTTCGTATCGCGCGGGGGCCTTGTAGCGGCAACTCGCTTCTGCGACGATCAAGAACAAACCGGTCTCGCGTTCCATATCGCGGTACGAGAAGCCGCAGTCGTTGCAGTACTGACTCCGGCCCACTTCGAACCACACGAAGTAATTCGCATAATATGCCACTCCCATCTGATCGGTCTCGGCATAACGCACCTTTGCGCGAGACTCGGCGATTAAACTGGATAAAGCGGCTGTGTGTTTACTTGCTTTCATTAATTATGCTCAGAGGCCCAGGCTGGCGATTGTAGCCGCCCGATGATAAAACACTCAAGACGAAGGGCGTGATTAGAGGGGACGACCACAGAGGATCACCGTCTATGATCGAACGCGCTTTCGGGCTCACCACCGACCTCTACGAATTGACGATGGCGGCCGCTTACTTCGACAACGGCCTTCACCATCGAGCGATCTTTGAGCTGTTCGTGCGCAAGCTTCCCGAGTGCCGCTCGTATCTAATCGCCGCCGGGCTCGAACAGGCGCTGGATTATCTATCGACGCTGCGCTTCACCAGCGATCAGATCTATTACCTGCGCGAGCACCCGTCCTTCAAGAACGTTTCTCGAGAGTTCTTCGACTACCTCGCCGAGTTCCGATTCACCGGCGACGTCTGGGCGATGCCCGAAGGCGTAGCGGCATTTGGGATGGAACCGCTGTTGCGTATCAACGCTCCGATCATCGAAGCTCAAATAGTCGAGACGTTTCTGCTCTCGACCATAAACTTTCAAACGATGATCGCCAGCAAGACCGCGCGGGTTACGACCGCCGCTCGAGGACGCAGCGTTATCGAGTTCGGTACACGCCGCGCGCACGGCACCGAAGCCGGGTTGTTAGCCGCGCGCGCCGCCTACATCGGAGGCTGCATTGGGACTTCCAACGTCGAGGCCGGTTACCTCTTCGGCATACCGACCTTCGGCACGTTAGCTCACTCGTTCGTAATGTCGTTTCTGGACGAGGACGAAGCGTTTCGCGCTTTTTTGAGAGTTTTTCCAGAAACCGCAACCGTGCTTGTCGATACGTACGATACGATCGCGGCAGTAAAAAGATTAGCTCGCGACTTTGCGCCGTCGATTCCCGCCGTGCGGCTCGATAGCGGCGACTTGTGTGAGTTGAGCAAGCAAACTCGTGAGATTCTGGATGAAGCCGGGATGACGGGCACCAAGATCTTCGCGAGCGGCGATCTTAACGAGTACAAGATCGCAGACCTGATCTCGCGCGGCGCCAGGATCGATTCGTTTGGAGTGGGGACCGACCTCGCGACTTCGTTTGACGCGCCGGCGTTATCGGGCGTCTACAAGCTGGTCGGCTTGGAAGAGAATGGCCGCGTCAGCATGCGAATAAAACTGAGCCGCGACAAAGCGACCTATCCCGGACCAAAGCAGGTTTGGAGGCTCGCTGATGAGAGCGGAGTCTACGTCGAGGACATCATCACGCTGGCCGATGAACTGATTAACAGAAGCGGTTCGTGGCATCCGCTACTCACTCAAGTTATGAAACAGGGTCACGTGGTCGACGCCTTCGTGCACAACCGCAGCGACCAGGCAGCCAGCACGGCACTAACAAAAAAGATGAGAGAAGCTCAATTCGCGCGCTTGAACGACGCTCGCGATCGCGTTCACGATCAACTGAAGCGCTTGCCTGATGAATTGCTCGCGCTTGATTCCGAAGCACTGTATCCTGTCGGCTTCAGCGAACGGCTTCGCAAAGAACGGGAGACGTTGGAGCAGCGGGTCGTCGGAGTGCTGGAGGGGCAAGAATGAGCGACGATACTCACTCGGGAATCCCGATGGGAGCGCAACTGGCAGAACGCGGCGCGACGTTCCGCACCTGGGCACCGGGCGCGAAAGAGGTCTACGTAGTGTTGCACGATTTCGACGTGCAATCGCCCCCAGGTTGGAAGAAAAACGATCAGGATCTGTTGACCCGGGATGACAATGGATACTGGGCAGGCTTTTTCCCGGGAGTTGAAGATGGCAGCGAGTACCGGTTTTGGATCGTGGGTCACGGCGGCGAAGGTTTTAAGCGCGATCCTTATGCCCGCGAGCTTCAGATGCACGGTTACCCGGACTGCAACTGCATCGTGCGCGACCCGAATGCCTTCCAATGGCAGGATGTCGGATTTCGTCCGCCAGCCTTCAACGATCTGATCATCTATCAGTTTCACATCGGTGTCTTCTATGCCGAAGACGATCAAGGCCGGGACATTCGGCCGGGACGTGTCTCGAAGTACCTCGACGTCGTCGATCGGATCAAGTATCTCGCCGACCTGGGAGTCAACGCGATCATGCCGCTGCCCTTCGTCGAGTTCCAGGGTGAGAACAGCCTTGGCTACAACGGAACCGACCTCTTCTCGCCTGAGATGGATTACGCGGTTGACGCAGCCGACCTCGCGCCGTACCTGCGTCGAGTGAATCAACTGCTGGCGGAAAAGAATTGCCCGCCCCTGACTCCGGGGCAGTTGGCCGGTCAGGTCAACCAACTCAAGACGCTCATCGAGCTTTGTCATCTCTACGGCCTGGCTGTGATCGCCGATGTCGTATACAACCACGCGGGCGGCAATTTCGATGATCAGAGCATTCATTTTTTTGATCGACCGGCCAGTACGGATAACGGCGACAGCATTTACTTTTTGCGAGATGGGCACGCCGGCGGGTTGATCTTTGCCTTTGGGAAACCGGAGGTCCGCCAGTTCCTGATCGACAACGCGAAAATGCTGGTCTCCGAGTATCACGTCGATGGGTTTCGCTACGACCAGGTGACGGTGATGGACGAGCACGGGGGCTGGTTCTTCTGCCAGGATCTGACAAGCACGTTGAGATTCATCAAGCCCGAAGCCATTCAGATCGCTGAATATTGGGGCAACGAGCGCTGGCGAGGCGTTGTGAGTCCGCCGGACGGGATGGGTTTCGATGCCGGGTACAATGACGGGCTGAGGGACAGGATAAGGGGCGTGATCGAACAGTCCGCCGGCGGCAGCGGATCGACAGTCAATCTCGAAGAGCTACGCGATGCGCTCCAAACGCCTAACGGTTTTCCGTCTGCCTGGAAAGCTTTTCAGTGTATTGAAAACCACGATCTGATCGATGCAAGCCACACAGGGGGAGACAGGCGACCGCGACTCGCTGCGCTGGCCGATCCGGGGAACTCGCGGTCG
>DATLWF010000300.1:0-4438 GCA_035576605.1 Blastocatellia bacterium
CCGGGTCTTATTGCGTATCTGATACAAGGTTTGCCGAAGGAGAGATCATGCAAAGAACAATTCGATGGATCGCCATTTCAGCTACGCTATTATTAGTCGCCCTGGCGACCTTTGGGAGCGGCTCCGGCGTCAGCTCCAACGCGGCTTCGGTGACTTTTACCAAAGACGTTGCCCCGATCTTCTACAAGAACTGCGCGTACTGTCACCGCCCGGGCGAGATCGCTCCAATGTCGTTGATGACCTTCAGGGACGCGCGGCCGTGGGCGAAGTCGATTCGCGAAAAGGTGCTGGATGGAACGATGCCTCCCTGGCACGCCGATCCCCAACACGGCACTTTCAAGAACGATCGGCGGCTCTCAAAGAAAGACATCGCCACCATCGTCGCCTGGGTCGATGGGGGCACGACGGAAGGCAATCCAAAAGATCTGCCTCGTGCGCCGCAATTCACCGAAGGCTGGCAGATCGGAAAACCCGACGTTGTGCTGAGCATGACCCGGGAGTACAGCGTTCCCGCTGAAGGCGTCGTCAACTATCAATACTTTATGGTGCCAACGGGCTTCACCGAAGACAAATGGATTCAAGCTGCGGAAGTCAGGCCCGGCAACCGGGCGGTTGTTCATCATGTGATCGTGTTCGTCGTCGGTCCCGATGCTCTCAAACAGAGATTTTCATTGTTCGGAGACGGCGGAGTCGAAGGGTTGACGGGAACAGCTCCAGGGGAAGAGCCGATGGTGTTGCCCGATGGAGTTGGCCGATTAGTGAAGGCCGGCTCGATCCTTGTCCTGCAGATGCACTACACACCGAACGGGACGGCGCAAACAGATCGAACCTCGGTCGGGATCGTCTTCAGTCGAAAACCGATCGAGAAGTCTGCGAGCGGCGGGGCGGCGATGAATCGCCGGTTCGCGATTCCTCCGGGCGACGGCAACTATGAGGTCCGCTCGGTCTATGCATTCAAGGAAGACTCGCACATCACGAGCTTGATGCCGCACATGCACGTGCGCGGTAAGGATTTCGAGTATCGTCTGACTTATCCCGACGGGACTTCGAATGTGATCCTTTCGGTGCCTCACTACAGCTTCAACTGGCAGACCCGCTACGAATTCAAGGAGCCGGTCGCAGCGCCGAAAGGAAGCCGCCTCGCATGCGTGGCGCACTTCGACAATTCGAGTAACAACAAGTGGAATCCCGATCCGGCGAAGACGGTTCGTTGGGGACCTCAGACCTGGGAAGAGATGATGATCGGGTTTGTCGGGTTCACGCTGGACAATCAGAACCTGCAAGTGACCCCGCGTCCGTAACTTTCAGAGTGCAAGGTTCAGAGTTCAGAGCTCCGAGTTTAGTGACTCCGAGTCTTTGTGTGTAGTTCCCCAATTTCCGAAAAGCTGATGTTCAGAATCGGATACTCCTTCCAATCCTTGTAGTCGTAGTGCCACCACTCAGGCTCGTAGACTGCGAACCCCTCGGCTTCCATCGCGACCCGAAGCATGTCGCGCAACCGCGTGGCCTCAGCAGTCCCGCCCTCGTAATTTATGTGAGATCGCTCGGTCATTTCATCATAGCCCGACGGCATCACTACTTCCTTACCGGTCTTCAGGTCGTACAGTGACAAGTCGACGGCGCAGCCCCGATTGTGACGCGAGCCTTGGGATGGATCGGCGACGAATTCTTTTTTGTCCGCGGGCGTCGCGTCCCAAAAGATCTTGGTCACCGACCACGGCCGATACCCATCGTGAATGATCAACCCGTAGCCGTTCTTTCGCAGAGTCTTGTTTGCGCGCACGAGAGCTTCGGCGGCCGGTCGCTGAAGAAACGCACGAGCTTCGGTGTATACCGGCCGCCCGAGGAAGTTGTTTGAAGTGGCGTAACGAATATCGAGCTTGATGGTCCGATCGAGTTTGATCAACTCGACAAGGTCAGGCTTGCGAAAGGTGCCGGTTTCTTTCGGCGGCTCCTGAGCGCGGCCCAGCGAGGCCAGGCTCAACATCGCGACCACAATTACCGTTTGCATACGCAGCTTCACAGCCTGATGATTTGCCATCGGATTATTCATTTCCCACCCGTCCCGTTCGTTCAGGGTTACGAGTCTCCCTCTACTTGAGATTTCCCTCTGCGTCCCCTAGGCCCTGTGGGTTGATCTACGACCGCTGCGCGAAACCAGAGAGGATGCTGAGGCTTTAGTTGTTCATCCGATTACAGACTGTAGCCTGCGCAGAATCTCCTGCTTGGGAAACGCGCCGACCAGCCGATCGATCTCCTTGCCGTCCTTCAACACCAACAGCGTCGGGATGCTGCGGACGTTGAAACGCGACCCAGTCATCGGGTTCTCGTCGGTGTTGAGCTTAGCGACTTTCACGCGGCCCGCAAGCTCGCTCGCGAGTTGCTCGACTATCGGCGCGATCATTCGGCAAGGCCCGCACCACGGCGCCCACATGTCCAGCAGCACCGGCAGCGGCGAACGCTCGACTTCTTCCGCGAAGTTCGCATCGGTCACAATTACCGGATGAGCGGAGTCAGCGAGCGGAGCTTTGCATCGGCCGCAAACAGGTTGAAGTCCCTCGCGGAGCTTTTCAGTTGGAACTCGATTATTGGCGCCGCAGGAGGGACACGTTATGACTTTTGCTTCTGTTGGCGTGCTCATAGGTACATTCTAACCGACATCTCAGTATCCGACCACGGCGTGCTCGCCTCCGAGCAATCCGGCCACTGCCATAGCCTCCCCCGCACTCGCAAATGAAACGCATGCCGGGTTGATCGACCTGGAGAGGTTTCACTCTTGGATAAATCAGGAGTAGAGAGTTCCGTTTGCCGGTGACCGGATCAACGCGGAAGGCAATCGAATACGTTCAGACCTGGGGCATCGGTGCGTGGGATATCCCGCAACAACGAGAACTCCTGGTATTCCTATATCACTCGAAAATAGAAAAGCGCCCTGGTGTTCCTGGCTGTGCGATACACCTTCTGTTCGACCTCGCGTCTGTACAACCATGCCTCCTTATGGTAAAAGGCCAGACGGTCGATCTCCCCCGTCAGGCCGGACGGACCAGCCCGTTCGACTCGACCATGTCCTCAGCGGAACGCAGTCTTTTTTATGGCTTCCTCACCCGACGAAGTCACTCGCATGCTGATCGAGTGGAGCAACGGCGACCGCGGCGCGCTCGATAAGTTGATCCCCCTCGTCTACGGTGAGTTGCGCCAGATTGCTGCCGGGGTTTTGCGACGCGAGCGCTCCGACCATACCCTCCAACCGACAGCGCTTGTACATGAAGCGTACCTGCGACTCATCGATCAGAGGAATGTCAACTGGCAGAACACCGCCCACTTTTTCGCGATAGCCGCGCAGGCAATGCGCCGCATAATCGTCGATCACGCGCGACGGCACAATGCCGTCAAACGAGGCGGCGACAATCTCAAAGTCGAGCTTGAAGAAGCACGATCGCAGCCCGGCCCGCTTGATGTGGATGTGCTCAAGCTTGATGATGCACTGACGGCGCTGGCGGCTTTTGACCCGCAACAGAGCCGCATCGTGGAGCTGAGGTTCTTTGGCGGCCTTTCGATCGAAGAGACGGCGGAGGTAATTGGGATCTCACCGGCCACGGTGAAGCGAGATTGGAGTATGGCGAAGGCCTGGCTCCACCGCGAAATGGAAACCGATAGCTAATATGGACGCCGGGCAATGGCAACTCATCCGAAGAATCTTCCACGAAGCCGTTGATCTGCCGCCAGGCGAACGCGGGGATTTTGTTTCGCGGGCAGCAGAAGGCGACGAGTCTCTGCGGGTTGAAGTGGAATCGTTGCTGGCCTCCCACGACCACGCCGCATCTTTCATCGAGCCGCCTGGCGATCAGGTCAAGACGATTGTGCTGGACGAGGTCAACGCTGATCAGATGATTGGCCGTCGCGTCGGCTCATACAAGATCGTGCGCGAGATAGGGCGGGGTGGAATGGGCTCCGTCTACCTGGGAGCGCGGGCGGACGACGAGTTTAGTAAGCGCGCTGCAATAAAACTCATCCGCTCGGGGATGAATACTGATTTTGTCGTCAGGCGCTTCTTGAGCGAGCGCCAGATTCTCGCCAACCTGGATCATCCCAACATAGCGCGTCTGCTCGACGGCGGTACGAGCGATGAAGGCTTGCCCTACTTCGTGATGGAGTACATCGAGGGACACCCCATCAAAGATTACTGCGACGCCGGGCGGCTAGCAACGGATGAGCGCCTGAGGTTGTTCAGGGAAGTATGCTCGGCAGTACACTACGCCCACCAGAATCTGGTGATTCATCGAGACATCAAGCCGGGCAATATCCTGGTTACAGTCGATGGGACGGTGAAGCTCCTCGACTTCGGAATCGCTAAACTGCTGGCGGCAGGTCCGGGAAGCCATGACACGACTCAGGTTGCCATGCGAGTTATGACTCCCGATTATGCAAGCCCCGAGCA
>DATLWF010000301.1:0-30500 GCA_035576605.1 Blastocatellia bacterium
CGATCGATCTTCGTGTCGTTGGCGAGGTTGCAGAAGGATCTCGAGCAAACCGCCAAAGCAAACACCATCTTGGTGACCGACGCGTCTCGCGGTGGTAAGCGAACGACGAACGGTCCACCAGTTATCGCCGAGATTTTGAAAGATACCCTCTCGCTTGAAGACCTTGGGGTGAAGCTGCGCGTGCTCGACCAGGAACGCGGCGTCGCGCTCGAAAGCGATACTGCGATAATCAGCGACGCGCTTTATGCCGGCGCTGTGGATGCAGCCGGGAAGTCCAGGTTGCGCGTCTTTCCGATCCTGAGCTATTTAGCGAACGGCATTCGCCTGGGCGAGCGCGATGTACCCTACTCGGTGGTGACTGCCATCAACGCCGAGGAGTTCGAAGCGATGAGGCGCCGCTACGCCCGTGATCAAGTCGATCAGACCGTGCCCGGCGAAGTCTCCGCTTTGCCGCGCATCGTGTTGAACGAATGGGCCGCCAGTGATCTGGGAGCAAAACGTGGTGATCTGATCACGCTGGAGTATTACCTTTGGGAAGATGAAGGCCGATTGAGAACTGAGAGCGCCCGATTCATGGTCGATGGGATAGTGCCGTTCAATGATCAAGCCGTCGATCGCGATCTGGTCCCCGATTATCCCGGCCTCACTGAAACCGAGAACATTGCCGATTGGGACCCGCCTTTCCCGGTCGATCTCAAGCGGGTGCGCCCGAAAGACGAGGACTACTGGCACAAGTTCCGAACGACTCCCAAGGCTTTCATCCCGCTCGAGGCAGGAATCAAGCTCTGGCAATCGCGCCACGGTAAGTTCACGTCGCTTCGTCTTCGGGCGTTGGAGGGCGGCGATCCGAAATCGCGGCTGGAGTCTTTCAAACAAAGTCTGCGCGCCGCGCTGGACCCGATCGAGATGGGTGTTTCGATCAACTCGGTGAGAACCGAAGGCCTTGAAGCGTCGCGCGGCGCAACGGACTTTGGAGAGTACTTCGTTTATTTCAGCTTCTTCCTGGTTGTGGGCGCTCTGTTGCTTGCGAGTTTGTTCTTCAAGCTGGGCGTCGAGCAGCGGCTGCGCGAGATCGGAACTCTTCGTGCAGTGGGCTTCTCGGCTTCAGTAGTGCGTTCGTTGTTCCTGAGAGAGGGACTGGCTCTCGCAACAGTTGGAAGCGTGCTCGGGATAATCGGCGCAGTAGGGTACGGAGCGCTGATAATGTACGGCTTGCGGACCTGGTGGGTAGGCGCGGTGGGAACGACGACGTTGAGCTTACACGTTTCCGCTTTGTCGCTGCTGCTGGGCGGTGCCGGCGGAATCGTCGTTTCGTTGCTGTGCGTAATCTGGACGCTCAGAACGCTGAGGCGCTCATCGCCGCGAAGTCTGCTCACCGGCAGTCTGGAAGCGGCGATGCAAACTGATTCGGGCGGCTCTCCCCGTGCCCGCGCTGTCCTGTCTCCGCGGGTTTTCTCGCTGTTGTTTGCCCTGGCCGGAGCGGTGCTGCTCATCGCCGCTTCGCTAAACCGGATAGGAAAGACCGCGGGGTTCTTCGGCGCGGGAGCGCTACTACTTGTTGGACTCTTGTGTTTCGAGTACGGCTGGCTCAGAGGGAAAGCGAGGAGCCTGATACGCGGCAGCGGCTGGTGGTCTGTTTCGAGACTCGGTTTCAGAAACGCGACGTATCGTCCGGGCCGCAGCATTCTATGCATCGCGCTCATTGCATCGGCGGCGTTCATCATCGTCGCGGTTGATGCCTTCAAGCGAGACATCGGCGACGCAACGCTCGACAAAAAGTCCGGCAACGGAGGATTTCCGCTTCTGGCCGAGTCGCAGTTGCCTCTTTATCACGACCCGAACACGAGCGAAGGCAGAGAGGCGTTGAGCCTGGTAGCTCAGAAAGGACTCAACCCAGCAAGCGTGAGTTTCACTGGCTTCAGAGTCCGACCGGGCGATGACGCGAGTTGTTTGAACCTCTATGAACCGCGAAATCCGAGAATACTCGGAGCCGGCGAGCCGTTCATTCAAAGCGGCCGCTTCTCTTTTCAGGAGTCGTTGGCCCGGACAAAACAAGAGAAAGAGAATCCGTGGTTGCTTCTCGATCGGGAGCTTCCGGATGGCGCGATCCCGGTGATCGCGGATGCGAATTCGATGACCTACGTGCTTCATCGAAAGCTCGGAGACGAGATTGTCGTAAGCGGGTCCAACGGTGAATCGGCGCGCCTGCGCCTGGTCGCTGCACTGGCCGACAGCATCTTCCAGAGCGAGTTGCTAATGAGTGATGCGAACTTCCTGCGACTGTTCCCGGAGCAGGGCGGCTACAGCTTCTTTCTGCTGGAAGTGGCTCCAGAAGCCTCTTCCGTGGCAGCCGGTGTTTTGGAGGAGCAGCTCGCGGACTTTGGCTTTGACGTCGTTTCGACTTCGGAGCGGTTGGCGAGTTTTCATCGCGTAGAGAACACTTACCTGTCTACTTTCCAGACGCTGGGCGGGCTCGGGCTGGTTCTGGGCACATTAGGACTTGCGACAGTGTTGCTAAGAAACGTTCTGGAGCGCCGTCGAGAGTTGGCGCTGCTGAGGGCGATCGGTTACAACTCCGGGCACTTCGCGCTGATGGTGATCACCGAGAATGCGTTCCTTGTTTGCTGCGGCCTCGCGACTGGATCGCTTACGGCGCTGGTTGCCATCGGCCCAGCTTTTGTTTCGAGAGGCGGTAACTTTCCTGCTCTTTCGATGTGGTTGTTGTTGAGTGTGTTTGTGACCGGGTTGTTTGCATCGCTGGCAGCAACCGTGGCGGCGCTGCGCACACCGTTGCTCCCGGCTCTGCGTTCGGAGTAGATTGGGAAATAGTGAACTGTAACCGCGAATCCGATAGCGCCGTCTCATTAACACCCAACTTCAGTTGGGTGTCTGGATCCTGGGCCGTCTGAACCGTTTCAACGGATTCGCGCTTCGTGGTTGTAGCAAAACTTGAAACAGTTCGGAAGTCCGCGCTCCACAAGGCACCCCTCTGAAGAGGGGTGTTAATGAGAGGAACAACGCATCATAACCCGATGAGACTATTCCGCCTTCCGAGACAGTGCGGAACTTAATGGTACACTTCACTAGTATGACTACAACGATTTTCTCGAAGAACGCGTGGCGCGCCTTCATCGCGGTCGCGCTCGCAAGTCAGGTTTGTTTTGCCCAGGACTGGCCGCAGTGGCGAGGGCCGAACCGCGACGGAGTGGTCGCCTCGTTCAGCGCTCCGAAAGTTTGGCCCGACAAGCTGAAACCAATATGGAAAGTCCAGGTTGGTATCGGGCACTCGTCTCCGGTAGTCGTTGGCCGAAGAGTCTATCTACACTCGCGGCAGGAAGAGAATGAAGTTGCGGCTTGTTTTGATCTCGACACCGGAAAGCAGTTGTGGCGCGACAGTTATCCAACTCCTTACATGATGAACCCCGCCGCGGTATCTCATGGCAAGGGCCCGAAATCAACCCCCGTCGTTTACAACAACAATCTTTATACCTTTGGCATCAGCGGCATTCTCTCTTGTTACGACACCATGACTGGAAAGGTGAGATGGCGCAAAGAGTTTTCCAAACAGTTCAAAGCGACCTCACCTCTATTCGGCGCCGCGACCTCGCCGATAGTGCACAACGGTCTCGTGATCGTGCATGTCGGCGGTCACGACTCGGGCGCACTCACGGCTTTCAATGCCGAGACCGGAGATGTGAAATGGACCTGGACCGGCGACGGCCCCGGCTACGCTTCGCCGATAGTATTCGGGAGCGGCGCGACCGCTCAAATCGTCACACAGACGCAAAAGTCCATCGCGGGTTTCTCGGCCGCAACCGGTGAGCAGCTTTGGCGGATTCCGTTCGAGACCGAATACGTTCAGAACATCGTGACGCCGGTTGTCTACAAGCAAACGCTGATCTTCTCCGGCCTCGACAAGGGAACGACGGCAGTCAGAGTGATTAAACTCGCAGGCAAGTGGGAAGCCGCGAAGGTCTGGCAGAACCCTGAAGTATCGATGTACATGAGCTCGCCGGTTGTGAACGGCGATTATCTGTTCGGGCTTTCGCATAAACGCAAGGGTCAGTTCTTCTGCATCGACGCGCGGACTGGTCAGACGCTCTGGACCAGCGTCGGCCGCGATGGCGACAACGCGGCGATCTTGGCCGCCGGAAAGTTCTTGTTTCTTCTGACCGATGGCGCAGAGCTGACTGTGGCCCGGAGTGACGCGATCCTGTTCGAAGTGTTGAAGAAATACTCAGTGGCAGACAGTCCAACTTGGGCCCACCCGGTGCTGGTCGGAAGCCGAGTATTGATCAAAGACGCTTCGAGCCTGGCGTTGTTGAGTATCGAGTAAGTGCCGGCGGAATGGCGGGCTCTACTCCTTTCCGGCTTCTTGTTTCACTCAGAATGAACTAATATTAGTGGCCATTCCACGCGGGGAGGAAACAAGTGCGCAAAGGACTTCTTCTAGCTTTTTTCGCTGCTTTCCTGGTGATCAGATCCGCGTTCGCCGACAACTGGCCGCAATGGCGCGGACCGTTTCTAAACGGCACAAGCAGCGAGAAGAACCTCCCTACTCGATGGAGCGCTGAAGAGAACGTCACCTGGAAGCTCGCGATGCCGAGCTGGACCGGGGCGACGCCAATCATCTGGGGGGAACGCATCTTTTTGAACGTCGCGGAGGGGGACAACCTGTATCTCTGGTGTGTCGACAGGACAAAGGGCGAGCTTCTGTGGAAGAAACATCTCAGCGCCGGCAACGTTAAGATGCGCAAGCAGAATATGTCGTCTCCTTCGCCGGTCACCGATGGCAAGAACGTCTGGGTGATGACCGGGACCGGCATCCTCAAGGCTTTCGACTTCAGCGGCGCCGAGCTATGGGCGCGCGACGTGCAGAAGGACTACGGGCGCTTCGGGTTGAACTGGGGCTATGCTTCCTCGCCGTTGTTGTTTGAAGACGCGCTATTCGTTCAGGTGCTTCACGGAATGAAGACCGACGATCCGTCTTACGTGATGCGCATCGACAAGAAGACCGGCAAGACTGTTTGGAAAGTCGAGCGCGAGACGAAGGCCATCAGAGAGTCCCCAGACTCCTACACAACTCCCGCGCTGCTGAAGTACGGCAAGAACGTCGAGATCGTTATCACCGGCGGCGATTGCGTAACGGGGCACGATCCCGCGACGGGCAAGGAACTGTGGCGCGCGAACGGGCTCAACCCGGACAACAATCCTAACTTTCGCATAATTGCTTCTCCGGTCGTGTTCGAAGACGTCGTGTACGCGCCGACGAGAGAGAAACCGCTTCTCGCGATTCGCGGCGGTGGGCGCGGCGACGTGACCGAGTCACACAAGCTTTGGGCGTTTACGCACGGTCCCGACGTGCCGACTCCGGTGACCGACGGCAAGCTTTTCTATGTCGTTGATGACCGAGGCGTTATGTGGTGCCTCGATGCCAAGACGGGTCAGGCCATCTGGGGACCGCAGCGCATCAAGCCGGCGACTTATAGTTCATCGCCGGTGCTGGCCGACGACAAGCTATATGTGACTAACGAAGAAGGGCTGACGACGGTGTTGAAGGCTGGCCCGAAGTTCGAGGTGCTGGCCGAGAATAATTTGAATGATTATACGCTCAGCTCGCCGGCTATTTCGGACGGGCAGATATTCATGCGAACCGCACAGTATCTCTACTGTATCGGTAAGCGAGTGTCGCATTAGTTCAGAGTTCAAGCTTTAGGTTTCAAAGTTCGGAGTTCAACCTTGAGGTTGCGTCCGGTGGAAGCAGCAAGCTAGAGCTTGTACTCTGAACTTTGTAGTCGAACTTTGTACCCGAAACTCTGTGCTCTCAATGTCGATGCGATCTTTTTGGAGACAACCTCGATGATCAAGAAAACAATGACAGCGGTCTTTCTATGCTGCGTTCTCCTGACGACAGCGATGGCCCAGAATAACTGGGCGCAGTTTCGCGGACCCGGCTCGCTTGGCGTCGCTGAAGACCCAAGCCTTCCAGACACCTGGAGCACTACTGAAAACGTCGCATGGAAGACCGACATTCCAGGCACCGGTTGGAGCTCACCGGCCGTCTGGGGCGACAACGTCTTCCTGACCTCGGTCGTCAGCTCGGTTGAAGGTGAGAAGCCCAAAAAGGGACTCTACTTCGGCGGCGAACGCAAACCGGCGACTGACGTTCATCAATGGATGGTCTACTGCGTCGATTTCAAGACGGGCAAGATCCGCTGGCAGCAGGAAGTGAAGAAGGGGCCGCCCGAGAACCCGCGCCACTTGAAGAACAGCTACGCCTCCGAGACACCGGTGACTGATGGTGAGCGTGTCTATGCCTACTTTGGCAACGTCGGTCTGTTTTGTTTCGACATGAAGGGCAAGCTGCTGTGGTCAAAGAAGTGGGGACCTTTCGCGACTCGCTACGGCTGGGGTACGGCCGCGTCGCCGGTGCTCTACAAGGACCGGCTCTACGTCGTCAACGACAACGACACCGAATCGTTCATGGTCGCGTTGAATGCGAAGACCGGCGAACAGATCTGGCGGGTTGAAAGAGAGCAAGGCACCAACTGGGCTACGCCTTATGTGTGGGAGAACGCGGGGAGGACCGAGATTATCACGCCGGGAACAAAGAAGGTCAGGTCTTATGATTTGAACGGCAAGACGCTTTGGGAGTTCAGCGGGATGTCTTCGATTGCGATACCGACGCCCTTTTCGCGGCACGGACTGGTCTATATCGCTTCGGGCTACGTTGGGGATCAGCTCCGGCCGGTGTACGCGATCAAGCCGGGCGCGTCCGGTGACATCTCGCTCAAACCGGGAGAGACTAGCAACAACTTCATCGCGTGGTACCAGCCGCAGGGCGGGCCCTACAACCCGTCGCCGATCGTTTACGGCGACTATTACTACACGTTGTACGATCGCGGGTTTTTCACCTGTCACGACGCGAAGAGCGGGAGTGAGGTTTATCCCAAAGTGCGAATTGATCCGGGCGTGAACGCCTTCACCTCGTCGCCGTGGGCTTACAACGGAAAGATCTTTTGTTTGAGCGAAGACGGCGACACGTTTGTGATTCAAGCGGGCAAGGAGTACAAGCTGGTCGGCAAGAACTCGCTGGACGAGATGTGTATGGCTACGCCGGCGATTGTGCGAGGGAGCCTGATCATTCGCACGGCTTCCAAGCTTTATCGGATCACGAAGGGCGGAGCCGCAAAGGCGTAGAAGGGGAGATAAGAACGCAGTGCCATGCTTGTGGTCGGGAAGGGTAAGACCAGAACCCATCGGCATGCTCGTGGTCAGGAAGGGAAGACGAGAACCCGGTGGCATGCTCGTGGTCGGGAAGGGTAAAGACCAGAACTCGGTGGCATGCTCGTGGTCGGGAAGGGAAGACGAGAACCCGGTGGCATGCTCGTGGTCGGGAAGGGTGGCTTGCCCGCTTCCGCAAGATTCTGGCATCACCAGAAGAGCGGGGGCAAGCCGCCCTTCCCGACCACGAGCATGCCAAGTCACCGACTATTCCGGAGGCACCTTCCCGACCACGGGCATGCCAAGTCACCGGCTATTCCGCAGGCACCTTCCTGACCACGAGCATGCCAAGTCATCGGCTATTCCGGAGGCACCTTCCCGACTACGAGCATGCCTAGCTGCTGGGAGAGACTTATGAAGAACTTAGGCGTCATTCTGATAGCAGTATTCTGCGCGTTTGCCGCGTACGCTCAGATTCAACCGGAACAACCGGCCATCTTCAACTTCACCCGCGTGAGCGATCAGTATTGCACGGGTGGCCAGCCCAAACTCGAGGCTCTGGAAAAGCTGAAGTCGGAAGGCGTGAAGTCTATCATCAACCTCAGAACGCCCGGCGAGCATCGCGCCGCCGACGAAGAAGCTAAGGCGAAAGAGCTCGGCCTCAAGTACTTCAACATTCCGGTTGTGTACAGGGACCCGAAGGACGAACAGGCGACCGAGTTCCTAAAGATCACTGACGATCCTGCAAACCGCCCGGTCTTCATTCACTGCACAGCGGCGATTCGAGTCGGCGCGTTCTGGATGATCCGTCGCGTTCTGCGAGACGGGTGGACGCTTGAAGCGGCGGAGGAAGAAGCAAAGAAGATCGGCCTCCGCGAAGCGCCCCACCTGACCGAGTTCGCGCGGAACTACATCGCGAAATACGGAAAGAAGTAGGCGGGATCCTCGCTATCCTTTGCTAGAGTCTCGCCAGCCGAATTAGATTGGCTCGGGCTTCTTCAGAGGTGTGGATAGGCGAGTCGAAGTCTACCCTCAACTTGCCTTTGTCAGCTAACAGATCGAATCCTTCGCTATCGATCCCGGTCATCGTTACGGCTTCGACCTCAGCTCGGCCAAAGACTTTGCAGTAGTGAAACAACGCCTGCTGGTGGTCCCGATTCATGTGCTCAACGATGCCTTTCTCGGTCTCACGAAAAGGATTCTTTATTAGCATAGCGTCCGGCTCGATCCAGAATATCTGTCCGAACCCGCCGATGAAGCGCGCTCTCCGCAAACCGATTCGATAGAACGAGAAGTCATGCGTTTCGAAGTACGATTCCGCCGATGGAAAATAACGCAGGTAGCGATCGCGGGTCTCGTTGTCAGACGGATCGACTGGCTCGGCGTCTCCGATCCAGGTGAGTCGGCTGCCTGCCTGCGGATCGTCCGCGTCCGGCTTAAACACAGTCAGTGAGACTTTGTTGTTCTGTTTGATATTGCGGGTATGTTGGGCGATGTCGCTGATGAGTATCGCCGGCTCACCGTCGTAGTTGAGAATGTAAGGGGCTATCGAGCCGAACGGGTATCCCGGAACGTCAATCGAATGCGAGGACAGCACGCCGACGCTCTGGTGGTTCAGAAGTCGCCTCGCCGTCAGGGCCTGATCTGGCATGAATTGATTCTACCCTATTTCTTGTTGGGTTCTATCTCGTACTTCACCTTCAGATAAAGCGTGAACTGCACGACTGGTTCGATAACAATTGGGTTTGTAACGTGATCGAAACCATCTGCATTCAAGCCGTTAAAGTAGAAGGTGCGGCTCTTGCGCGCTCCCTGAATCGTGTATTTCTGGCGATCGTTGTCGCTGCTTATCTCTTCTGATTCCGAGGCCGCGTATGAGTCGTACAATTCGGTGGGAAAGTAGATGCTCGGTTTTTCGGCGTAGACTTGAACCGGGGGCTGAAGTTTGATGCCCAGCAGTTTTTCGAACAGGGCTGCCTTCTGCTTGATGACCTGGGCCGCGTCATCCATGAGCTTGCCCTGAATCGCGGCGGGGTCTTTTACAACGTAGTCCACCTTTATCAGATCAAAGATCTTCGATTTGGATGCTCCGATCACCAGCTTGTCGAGCAGCAGTTTGTCTTTGTAGTGAATAGCTACATTCTTCTTCAGTTCAAAACCAACAAGCTTCTCCTTAGCAATGGTGCCCGTCACTTGAAAGCCATAAATCTTGTTCTGCGCGGCGAAGTCGACGAAAACATCATCGCTGCTTATGCCCAGTTGCTTCAGCTCAGCGGAGAATTCACCCACAGTGGCATCCATCTTCTGATTGCATTCGGCCACCGTGACGCCTTCCTGCAAGACGCCGAATACTGCGACGTATTCATCCGCCTTTACGTTCATCAGCACGTTGGCTTCAAGGAACATGCTGGTCGGGCTCGGAGGAATCTCTCCCGGCTGCAAGACATGCTTGCTTCGTTCGTTTAGTTTGGCTCTGGTGCTTCCGCCGGATTGCGAATAAGCGGCATTGCCGCTGGCCTGCGCGAAACAAACGCCGGAGAGCGCTATAGTCGTCAGCAAAATGAGCAAGATTCTCTTCATAACTAATACAAGAGCTATCCCTGCGGCTTGAAGTACAACACGATCCCCGCGCCCAGAGCGACGAGGATCATGCCAAGATAGATCAACGGATTTGGAGCCGTCTTTGGCGGATGCTGCCATATCGAGTACACCACGTTTATGATCGGAGCGCCGCCGAATACGAGGGGCATCACGTAAGTCGGAATACCGCCGCTCTTGAACGCGTAGATTATGCAGAGCGCTCCGGCGGCCCCGAGCGCGCCGCCCAGCGTCGCCCAGGTGATCCCTCCGCTGTTGAAGTCCTTCAGCCCGCCTTGCGCTCCTAACACGATCAGTGGCACCAGCACTCCGATTAAGAAGTACGCGCCTCCCACGCAGAGCAGAGCGCGAAACGGGTTGTTGCCAAGCTCCTTTTGTCCTTCGTGCAGAACGGGTCCGTACAGTCCCCAGGACAGCGCCGCGCCTAAAGCGAACATCACCCAGATCATAGATTTGTTTTGCTCCTGTTTGATTTGAGCCACGAACTCTTCCCTCTCCCCTTTGCGTCTTTGCGGACCTTGGCTTCTTAGCGCGAAACCCGGTAGTGACTTCCTGCAAAGTCAGGTTTCGCGCAAAGTCGCCAAGGCCCGCAAAGACGCAGAGAACAATCAGTTCTTGCTGCCAAAACAGTACAGAGCGCTTCGCGTTCGAATGTAGATTCGTCCGTCCGCAATAGCCGGCGTCGCGAAGCATTCATCGTCGAGCTGATTCACCTTGAGTATTTCCCACTCGCCCGCCGCCTTCAGCACCGACACAGCGCCTCCTTCGCCTATCAGGAAGACCTTGTCGTCGGCCCCAACGGGCGAAGAGAAGTATTTGTCGATCGCGCCGGTGAGCCGCCCTTGCTTGATCACGGCGCCCGTGGCCGGATCAAAAGAGATCAGCACGCCGCCGTCGTTCACCATATACAACACGCCTTTGTAGAGTAGCGTCGAAGGAACTTGAGGAACCGGTTTCGTGTATCGCCACCGGATCGCGGTTGAGGTCTGATCGCCCTGGCCGCCAAACTTGATCGCGAGCAATCCGTTCTCGGCCGCCAACATCGCGCGGAAGATGCCCCATTCCTTTTCGTTAAGCTTTTCGTCGCGATCCGCATCAAACGCCTCGAACGCGCCGCTGAGCATCTTGTCCATCATCTCTTTGCCGGAGATTTCAGACTTGGCGATCAGTCCGTCATGATTCACATCGTACTTCGCCAAACCCTCGGCAAATGTGATCGTCTTCACCTGTTGGCCTGGCTGATTCTGCGGAAAGCCCCAGCCGTTGACGTACAAGTACTCAGCGTCGTGACTGGCGATCGATTTCATCTCGCAGGCCAGGCCGCGTACGAACCAGACTCGCTTGCCGTCTTCGACCGAATAAGCCGAGAGCTGAAAGGATTCGGGAACGATGATCTGCTTGGCGCCCTGCTTCGGCTGATAGACGATCGGCGTCGAATACCCTGAAATGACTTCGGGCCGATCGACCTTCCAGCGCACGCGGCCGTTGTTCTTATCCACCGCGATCAGGAATGAGTTCGGATTGTCCTGATCCACCGGCAGGATTACCTTGTCGTCAACGAGGATCGGCGACGCGCCGAAGCCATAAAACATGTTGAACGGCCCCAGCGGTAGCTTCCATCGCTCCTTGCCGCTGCCGTCGTAAGAGATCATCCCGAACTCTTGAAAGAAGACGTAGACGTTCTCGCCGTCGGTGACTGGGCTCGGCGACGCGGGTCCGTTGACGAGTTGCAAGCGACCCTTTTGGGAGCGAGGCACTTCACGTTGCCAAAGCGGCTTGCCTGATTGGCGGTCGAGGCAGATGACAAACAGCTTATGATTCTCTTTCTCGTTGCTGTGCGCGGTGATGAAAATGCGATTGCGCGTGAGCACCGGCGACGAATGACCGGGCGGCAGCGGCGTCTTCCAGACGACGTTCTTCTCGGGCCCGAACTCGGTGGGAAGCCCGGTGGTGATTGAAACGCCTGTGCCGTTAGGCCCGCGGAATTGCGACCAGTCTTCGGCGGCAACCGTGGACAGAGACAGCGATGCCGTGAATAAAGCAACGAGAATTGTCTTGATCATTGTCATAAAGCGTCCTCGAAACGAAGTTCTACGAAAACATACGGAGTCCTCAATGAATCATCGAGGGATGGATTCTAGTTGATGGCAAAGGGAAAAGAAAAGCGGTAAGGGGTTATGGTTCGCTTTTTCGAATGGGTTCAAACGGCCAACGTCTCTTCCGGTATTTCATAAATAACCCCAACGGCAGTTGGGGGATGATTCAAGGACAGCCTACATAGGACGCCGCAGTGCTCATCTCAAATACCCCCAACGGCAGTTGGGGGATTCGTTCACGTACAGCCTAGTCCGCTTTACGCAAGAACCATTTCATCAACGCCGTAGTCACTTCGCCGCAGGTACCTGCATAAGCTGACGATTGCCAAAGCTGATCAACCTTCTCTTTCACCAGCACGGGCGCGAATCGCTGGGTCATCCAATGCTGCGCATTGTTCATCAGTGCAAGCGCACAAGCTTCGATGCTCATCTTCGGGACGGTTCTCAATATCAAATGAACGTGGTCGGGCAAAACGCTCATTCGGTCTATCGCGAAGCGCCGTTTCGCAGCCACCCTCAGCCAGTACGCGCCCAATTCGCCTCCGATTCTCGAGTCGAAAATCGCGCGCCTGTAGCGGGTCGCAAACACCAGATGATAATTGAGTTCGAAGGCAGCGTGCGCCGCTTTCAGTAACACGGCTCGCGTGCGACATAACGAAACACTGGAGGCCGGAGACGGGAGGCATAGCCGTGATGCTCCGCCTGGCTATCAAGATATTTTCTTACTGCGCCTATTCGTACGCGCCCGACCGTCCGCGCAAGATAGCCTCGCTCCCACACGGGCGGCGTCAGTGCGAATGCGGCACAAAACTCGCGCGAAAGGTTGGTCTTGACTGTTTGGATCACATTCGAGATGACGTGACTCGGGCGCAGACTCAACAGACAGCGAAGGTGATCCGTATGAGGCTCGGCCTCCAGCAAGTGATAATCATGCCGACCGCAGATTTCGGTTAGCCAGTCTGAGAGTAAAGCCGTCCGTTCGTCGGGCTCAAACAAGGTTCGCCGCCGATTAGTGCGAAAGCAAAGCAAGTAGTGAAGCTGAAACGCCCAATGCAGGTGGGTCAACGGTTCGAGCCGCATGGCGAGACGATACACCTGGCAAATCGACCCGACAAGAAGTGTCGCGGCACTCGGGTTGTGCTTGAACGATTTCCAATCGTATTCAGGAGCACAAAAAACTGGGTCGATTTAGGCTGTACTTGAACGATCCCCCAACTGCCGTTGGGGGTATTCGGGAAGAACAACGAAATAACTCTATGCGCTGGCGATGGGCTCGGGATAGACCCATCTCACCAGCGGCGTGGTCATCAACGTCGTGACCAACGCCATCAGCACCATTATCGAGAACAGCGCCGGAGAGAGAATTCCAAGATCGAGACCGATGTTAAGAATGACCAGTTCCACAAGCCCCCGAGTGTTCATCAGAATGCCGACGGCCGCGGATTCACGCCACGTCATTCCGTTCAGCCGTGCTGAGACCATCGAGCCGCCCAATTTGCCGACGACCGCCAGCACGATGATCACAGCGCAGTAGAGCCACATCTTCGCGCCGGTGATCAGAAAGATGCTCGAGCGCAATCCCGTAAGCGCGAAATAGATCGGCAGCAGCAGGACAACTATGAGCGCTTCGAACTTCTGCGAGAGCTCTCTCGATAACTCGCTGTGTCTGGGCATTACTACCCCCGCCAGGAAAGCCCCAAACAAAGCGTGTACTCCCAGAGTCTCCGTTATCCAACCTGAGGCCAACACTACCAACAGAATTATCGCAATCAGGTCCTGGGTTAGATTGCCACGTTTTTCATAGACCATCTCGAGCCGGCGCAAGGCGGGCCTTACAACGAGGCCCATCAATAAGACAAACGCCGCCAATCCACTCACCGTGAGCCATACGGGAAGTTCCAAACTCGAGGCGCGAACGACGACGACGATGCCGGCTAGGATGCACCACGCGGTGACGTCGTCGACCGCGGCGCAGGCAATCGCTACGGAGCCCACCCGGGTTCGCAGCATATTGCGCTCGATCAGAATTCGAGCGAGCACCGGGAACGCAGTTACGCTCATGGCAGCGCCCATGAACAGGGTAAAACCGGTGAAGCTGACGCTCGGGTCGGAGACTCTTGGATAGAGATAAACCGCGAATGTGGAGCCCAGAATGAATGGAACGATGATGCTGACCTGACTGGTCATCACCGCGGCTCGACCCAACTCGCGAAGATGTCCGAGATCAAGCTCCAGGCCGACCAGAAACATGAAAATCAGGAGACCAACCTGACTCAGCGAATTCAAATGACCCAGGCTGTCGGACGGGAAGAGGGAGGAGGATATGTTCGGCGCCAGCCAACCAAGCAACGAAGGTCCAAGCAGGATTCCCGCAAGCATCTCACCGACGACCCGCGGTTGATGAAGCTTGCCGAATAGCCAGCCAACGAGCCGCGCGGCGATGAGGATGGTCCCGATCTGTAGGATTAGCAGCTTGAAGCTGGCCATAGACGCAGGCGACGTGGATCGCTCACGACTCAGTTGATTTCAATGCGGGAACGCGATCGTCAAAGTACAGGTACTTCGCCGAAAGAACCTGCCCGGGCTCCGGATTCACGGATGGGTCACCGTTGCCGTCAGAGGTCAGGAACTCCTCGTAGAGCGGAGGCGGGATCTCGGCGAATTCCGACATCGGCCCGTAGACTGCATCCACGCCTTCCCTGAACACGTCTCCGATCAGGAGGTTGATGATGTTGACGCGATGTTCCGGGTACTTCTGAAGAAACTTCGCGAAGCTGAAACCATCGCTGTAAAAGGCATGCACAAGCTTGCGCATCGACTCGATGCCGTTATCGAGTTTGGATTGAAACTGTCCCAGCCGTTCGCCCGAGAAGTCATTGTTGTTGAACGCGTCGTGTATCGCATCGGCAGCCAGCTCTGCCATCTTGAGCGCCAGTAGAACGCCCGACGAATAGATCGGATCGAGAAAGCCGTAAGCACCGCCGATCAGAATGAATCCATCGCCGGCGCATTGTTTCGAACGATAGGAGTAGTCGATGATCGAATAGATTTTATCCACGCGCTCGGCGCCGGCCACCCGCTTGCGGCACGATTCACATTTCTCGATCTCTTCGTCGAAGATTCTCGCGAGGTCTTTGCCGCGATCCTTCATCAGATAGTCGGGATCGGCGACGATGCCGACGCTTGTGATGTCGTCTTCGAGCGGAATATACCAGAACCAGCCGCCGCTTCCAGGGGGAGTGCGCAGCACGAGCGTCGCGCCGCCGTTTAGATCCGGCTCTCGGTGCGCGCCTTTGAAATAGGAATAGAGGACCGCTTTTTTTAGCTTGGGGTCGCGGACGCGCCATTGAAACTTGTTCGAGAGCATTGCGCTTTGCCCGGTCGCATCGACGACGACCTGCGCGTTGAACTGCTGGACCGAACCGTCCTGCATTTGAGCTTCGACGCCGCATGCGCGACCGGCCTCGAAGATCACTCGCTTGACGGCAGTCTTCTGATAAACGACCGCGCCTTGGTCTTCCGCGTGTTCGATCAGCATCTGATCGAACACCGAGCGAGTCACTTGCCAGGTGACGGCGCTTTCGTGATGGTTTGCCTCAAAGAAATAGAATGGACGCGACTCCCTTCCCGCCGAGTTAGCGAATTGGACGCTGTACTTGACGGTGAACGGGCTCTGTTTGAGCTTTTCCAGGAACCCCATCCGCTGGAACGTAAAGTAGGTATCTGTCATCAGCGATTCGCCGATATGATGACGCGGGAATTGTTCTTTCTCGAACAGAACAACTTTGCGGCCTTCGCGGGCGAGGATGCTGGCGATGGTGCTGCCAGCCGGACCGCCGCCCATCACGATCACATCAAAAACCCTGGCGTTTATTTCAGTCGGTAGTTCATGCATATCGAACAGGTCTCAATTCTGGTTCAAAAAATTCCGAGAGAAAACTATCAACCTGCAGCAGACCGGTGCGTGTCAGTTCGATCGTTCCGTTGTTTCGCCCGAGCAGATTGTTCCGGGTCAGACTCTCGTAGACCGGCTGAAACTCGCTCCATATCTCGACGCCGAACTTTCGGCGAAAGTAGGCGGTGTCGAGCGCGCCGGTCTTGAGCTGAAGAATCATCTCTCGGATGAGCTTTTGTTTTGGCGTCAGATTTAACGCTCGCAGAAGCGGCAACTGATCACTGTCGAGAAGGCGAACGTATTCTTCGAAGCTGTGAGCGTTCTGGAAGTGCACGCCGCCGAAATGTGAGAAAGACGAGACGCCGAGGCCGATCATATCTCCTCCGTGCCAGAGCGCGTCGGTGTAGATGAACCGGCAGGGCTTTTTTGTGGTCGCAAGCGTGTACGCGCTCGCGACGCGGTAGCCCCGCGCCTGGAACTGCTCGAAGGCATAGTCGACCCAGCGCCGCTTCGTTGGCCAATCCGCGATCGGCGAATCCAATCCCTTCTCGATCATCTCGCGTGAGATCACGGTGTTGTAGGGAAGCTCCATCTGATAGATGGTGACCGAATCGGGTTCTAGCTCAATAGCTTTGCGTACGGTGTCGCGCCACATCGCTTCCGATTCGCCCATCATGCCTGCGATGAGATCGATGTTGATTTGAGGGAAGTCGACCTCGCGAGCCCACTGATAGGCTTCATAGATTTCGGGTGAGAGATGGGCGCGGCCGTTAGCCTCCAGCACGTCGTCGTTGAAGTGTTCGACGCCGAGGCTGAGCCGGGTTACACCAATCTCCTTCAGTGTCTCGAGCTTCGACTTTCGCAGGGTGCCGGGCTCGCACTCGAAGGTGACTTCCTCGGCGTTCTCCCAACTCACGTGCCTGTTGAGTCCTTCGACGAGGTAGTGGAGCTGCTTCTCACTGATGTATGAAGGCGTACCGCCGCCGAAGTAAGCGAATCGAAGTTGCCTGCCCTGGAAGGCGCGAGTGCGGCTATAAATCTCATTCTCTTTAATCAAGGCATCGAGGTAGCGCTCGATCTCCGCCGCGTTCTTGTCGGTATAGACTTTGAAGTAACAAAACTTGCAGCGCTTGCGGCAAAAGGGAATGTGCAGATAAAGCCCGAGCGGATCTTCGATGCGCGGGGGCTGATTCAGCGCTTCAATAACGTGAGGGATGTATTCCGGTTGCCACAGTGAGAATGGCGGGTAGTTGGAGACAAAATAGTTGCCGACCTCGGTTTTGGTTTCGGGTGTGTTGATCATAATTGCTTTTGCTTGCCATTCTGGTTGCACTTCATTGTAGCAACCGCGTGGGAGCGTTGCAATTTTCCTCGGCGCTGTGCCATAGTACGCAGACATTTTGCCAATGGTTGCGGACAAATTCGGCCAAACTCGGCCAAACTCGCAATGAAACGAGCACTCTTGCTGATCATTGTTGGTGGTCTTTACGTCCTGCATCAGGACTTCTGGTTCTGGAGGGCGGCGCGTCCACTCGTCTTCGGTTTCATTCCCATCGGGCTCTTCTATCACGGGTGCTACACGGTCGCGACCGCGATTGTGATGTGGCTTCTGGTAAAGCACGCGTGGCCCTCGCACTTGGAAGAGGGAGGGGGAGACGAGAGAGCGGGAGGCGGTGTGACAGTGCGAGGGGGCGAAGGGCCGCCCCCTCTCGCTGTCTCCCCGTCTCCCCGTTTCCCCACCCCTCCTCCCCCGGTCGCTGCTAACAGGGAGGGAACCGAGAAGTGATCCCGGCGATCTTCGTCTTCACTTACCTTGTCATCGTTCTCTACATAGGCATCTTTGCCTTTAGAAGGTCGGCGCATCGTGAGGAGGCCGAAGACTATTTCCTCGCCGGCCGGTCGCTGGGACCCTACGTTTTTCTGTTCTCGTTGTTTGGTACCAACATGACCGCGTTCGCGATCCTGGGTTCGTCGGGCCACGCTTTCAACAACGGGATCGTGACGTTTGGGCTGATGGCTTCATCGTCGGCGTTGATCATTCCTCTCTCGCTTTTTCTCATAGGCACTCGAGTCTGGGCACTCGGCAAGAAGTATGGGTTCATCACGCCGGTGCAGATGTTTCGCGATCGCTGGGAGTGCAGTCACATCGGCACTGTGATCTTCGTGGTCCAGGCGGCGTTCCTCATTCCGTACATCATCATCGGGGTGATGGGCGGAGGGACGGCGTTGAGCGCGATCAGCGGGGGGCGGGTGCCCTTCTGGTTCGGCGGCGCGCTGGTCGCCATGGTGGTGATGTCTTACGTCTTCTTCGGCGGGATGCGAGGGACGGCGTGGGTGAACACTTTTCAGACGGTGCTGTTTCTGTCCTTCGGAGCGATCGCGCTGGTTGTGATTGGAATCGGGATGGGCGGGTTTCGGCAGTCTGCTGAAGCGCTGCTCGGCTCGCCCGGCACTGCGGCGCTTCTGACACGCGAACGGATCTCGCCGCTGTTCTTCTTCAGCTACACTTTCATCCCGCTTTCGTCGATCGCGTTTCCGCACATAACGATCTTCTGCCTGACCGCTCGCAAGATGAATCAGTTCAAGAAGACTGTGATCCTCTATCCGTTTTGCATGCTGGCGTTGTGGATGCCGTGTGTGTTTCTGGGCGTGATGGCCAACCGAATGAACGACGTTCCGCAGATTCGGGAGAAGATCGAAGCGCGGCGCGCGCTGGCTATTGAAGGGCCCAGCCTTACGCCCGATGAGCGCGACGCGCTGCGCGAGAAGATGGTTGCAGACGACGTGTTGCTGTTGCTGTTGGATCGCTACGCCCCGATCTGGCTGGCGGGGTTGCTGGGCGCGGGAATCATGGCCGCGGTGATGGCGAGCGACTCTCAGATCCTCGCGCTGTCAACGATGTTCACCGAAGACGTCTTCGCCTTTTATGGGGGGAAGAAACGCTTTGGCGAAGCGGCTCAGGTTCACACCGGGCGGCTGTTCATCGTTCTGATCACGATCGTCGCGTACGCTGTAGCGCTGCGAGCCCCGCAGAACATCTTCGACCTGGCGGTGCAGTACGCCTTCTCAGGCTACGCGGCTCTGGCGCCGCTTCTGGTTGCCGCACTCTTCTGGAAGCGAAGCACCAAGTGGGGGGCGCTTGCGAGCACAGTCTGGGCGGCGTTGTCGGTAGCAGCGGTTGCAGTGTTTCAATACCTTGTTCCTGCGCCGGCGCCGGGACCTCCGGTTGTGATGTGGTCGATCGCGGGAGTTGAGGTCTTGTCGCGGACGCCTGGAGGGACTGCGGTATTTGGATTGATGCCGGTAGTTCCGATGACGATCATCTCGGCTTTGTTGTTGATTGCGGTGTCGTTGAGAACTGCGAAACCGGGCGCGACCACTCTGAAGCGTTATTTCCCGGACTCAAGATAGCCTGGAGCTTGCGCCCTTTCGTGCGTCAGACCTTTGCGCGTACTCCTCCCGAATCCACCAACTGCGAGATTGTGTGAAAAGTCTGGCTAACCGCGTAGCGGTGACCTCTCGATAGCACGGGGTGGTTGGAATGTGCGGCCGCGTAGCGGTCACCTATTCCTCATAAGTGTGCTGCAATCAAACAGGTGACCGCTACGCGGCCCGCCGTTGTTAATGCGCGCCGTGCTATCGAGAGGACACCGCTACGCGGTTAGCCGGACTTTTCACACAATCTCTGCGTTGGTGGGATTTGGGAAGGCGCGCGGCGGCCTGTTTAGTAGCTTGGGTATGAACGATCCACCAACTGCGCTGGTGGGATTCGGGGGGATGCGCGTTCCCGTCCCTTGTAGCCTGGATATGAACGATCCACCAACTGCGTTGGTGGGATTTGGGCAGCCGCGCGGCGGCCGTCTTGTAGGCTGAGTATGAACGATCCACCAACTGCTTTGGTGGGATTGGGATGATAGGCGTGGCTTGACCAAACGGTTGGAGTTCGCAAAGAATGCTTGGCCATTATGACTTCTACGCCTCCTGCTGAAAGCTCTCCGCGTCTCACTGGCATTCAGTGGCTCATCTGCATCATTGCGGTCATTGGTTTTGCCTTTGATAGCTACGTCCTGTTGATGTTGCCGCTGATTCTCCGCCCCGCGCTCGAACAACTGGGAGGACTGACCTTCGGCAGCCCGGAGTACGTTCACTGGCGAGACCTCATGTTTTACGTGCCGGCGGTATGCGGTGGGATCTTTGGCATGTTGGGAGGATATCTCACCGATCGGCTGGGGCGGCGAAGAATACTCACCTGGAGCATTCTGCTTTATGCTCTTTCGGCGCTTGGTTCGGGTTTCGCAACCTCGCTGCCGATGTTGCTCGCGCTGAGGACGATGACATTCGTCGGGGTCTGCGTTGAATTTGTAGCCGCCGTTGCGTGGCTTGCCGAACTCTTTCCGGAACCGAAGCGACGAGAGGCTGTCATCGGTTACACCCAGGCCTTTTCTTCGTTGGGCGGCTTCATGGTGAGCCTCATGGCGCTCGGGATCGCACGGGTCGCGGCATCGCTGCCGGCGATTCACTCGGGCCACGACAATTGGCGGTACCTGCTGATCTCAGGTTTGATTCCCGCGATTCCGCTGATCATCATTCGTCCCTTCTTACCGGAGTCGCCGGTGTGGAAAGAAAAGAAGGCTGCGGGAACACTCAAGCGTCCGAGCTTCGCCGAGATATTCAGGCCTCAGTATCGCCGAACTACTCTGGTCAGCGCGTTGATTTTTGCGTGCAGCCTTGGCGTGGCGGTCGGCGCGATCCAGCAACTTCCGCAAATCGTTCCTGCGCTGGTTCAGGTGGACAGCAGCGTGGCTCCACCCGAGCGCCAGAAGATCGTACAGTCCACGGTTGCGGGTGTTCAAACGCTCCAGGAACTCGGCGGCTTGTTTGGCCGGTTCCTGCTCGCGTTTCTGGCTATTCGCATCGTGTCACGCCGCAAGCTGCTCCGAGTGTTTCAGATTCCTGGGCTGATCATCGTTCCGCTCGTATTTCTTTATCCAGCGGTGCACGATCTTGCAATGCTGAGGTGGGGCATCTTCTTCGCGGGACTTTTCACCGTCGCGCAACTGAGCTTTTGGGGAAACTATCTGCCGCGCATGTATCCGACGCATCTTCGGGGAACGGGCGAGAGCTTTGCGGCGAACGTCGGAGGACGAATGGTAGGAACGTCGGCGGCGCTACTGACGACACAGATCGCGGCGGTGATGCCCGGCGGCAGTCCGGCGACTCATCTCGCGTACGGAGCAGCAGCGGTGGCGTTTCTTGTTTACGGGATTGGTTTGATTGCGAGCTTCTGGCTGCCGGAACCGGCGCGAGAGGAGCTACCGGAGTGAGTCGGACGCTACAGTTGCTCACGCCCAGTTCGGCAGCCATATCACCATCGAAAGCGACGAGCTAACTGCGTTGACTAGCCTTTCATCGGCTGTCACAAACTGGCTTCCCTCTCGAATGCTCAGAGCAAGATAGAGGGAGTCGTATACAGATCGCCGATGGGTCACAGCAAGCCCATATGCATCCGCAAGAAGGTCGCCAGTAGGCGTCAAGACGATCTCCAGCTTGCGGAACTCATCGATGACCGTCCTGGCGTCGTCGGCATCGAGTCCTTGAAATGCCTGCTTCTTCCAGACTATGTTGCCGACTTCCGCATTGATGAGATCCGGTGCGATAAGAGTGAGTGTGCCAGCCTGATAGTCGTCCAGGATTCTCCGAGCTTCGGCCGAAAGCGGCTCGGGTACGAACCACTTGATCGCAACGCTTGCGTCGACAACCAGTTTGGTCATTAGCGCGCGCGGTCTTCGCGCAATAGCTCCACGCTGTCCGGTAGCTGTCCGTAGCGGGCGAACAGTCGCTCACGCAGAAGGTCTATTTGCCGAACGGTCTCTTTGCGGTGAGCTATGTCCGTTTCGAGTGACTGCAACCGCTCAAGCAATTCTTCGACGCTGTTGAGGCCCCGGTCGCGTGCCTCCGATTCTAATCGCGCGTAAAGTTCATCAGAGATTGTTAAGGTTCGACTCATATCAATACCCATGAGGCTTTCAGCTACGGGTCATTATACTTGCCAATGCCAGAGCCTGCGAGCGTTCAGTGACTCCGACAACTAAGCCGGGAGCACCAATCGCCGATTCACTGCCCAAAGCAGTAAAGCCTCCCGTCCTCCGACCCGATCACGACTCGGCCGGCCGCAATTGCGGGCGACGCTGACAGCGGGCCGCCGGCGTTGAACTCCCACACCTTCGCGCCCGTTTTGTAGTCGAACACGTAGAATTTGCCATCATTCGAACCAATAAACGCTCTTCCATCCGCAAGTGCCGGCGACGACTCGACTCGGGCTCGCGTCATAAAAGTCCACAGCTCCTTGCCCGTAGTTGAGTCCAGGCAATGAACCATCTTGTCGCGTCCGCCGACTACAACTCTGCCCTCGGCAACTGCACAGGAAGAATAGTAGGGGAACTGCCGCTGACGATTCCGATAGCGCCAACTGATGCGGTGAGTCACAAGATTGACCGCGATCACCTCGTTGTTGAACGTGCCGTAGAATGCCTTTTGACCTGCGAGCGCGGGCGACGCTCCGGTGTAAGCGCCCGATGCTACGTGGAACACTTCCTTGCCGTCGGCTATTCGGATTGCGCGAAACGTCTCGTCGCAACCGGCGATGTGCGCCATGCCGTTCGACACACCGGCGGTGCAATGAACCGGGCCACCGGTTCTGAACTTCCAAATCAGCGAGCCGTTCGAAACGGAGACACAATAGAGGTGCTCATCATAAGAACCGACCAGCACTCGATCGCCTACCACGACCGGTGACGACTTGATCTCGCCATTCGTCTTGAAGGTCCAGATCGCCTTGCCGTCGCGCGCGTTGACTGCTTGAAGCGTTCCGTTGAGGTCGCCGATAAAAACTACCCCGCCCGCAACGCAGGGGGAAGATTCACCGATTGGTCCTGTCGCTTTGTATTTCCATCGCACCGAGCCGTCCGAAAGGTTCAACGCCGCAAGTTCGCCTGACTGCGAACCGACGTAGACCGCGCCGTTGGCTATTGCGGCGGATGACTCGATGGATTCGCCGGCTTCGTAGGTCCACACGAGCCTCAGATCTTTAGGCACGTTTGAAACCGAGACGCCGATCGCCTGGTGGCCGCCCCTGAACTGAGACCAGGTTTCCGGTGGAAGCTGCGACTTCGAAGGTAAGACAAGAAGCAGAATGAATAACGGCGCCAGAAATGTTGCAAGAGACTTTTTGAATGCTTGCGTGAACAAAGACGCTGATCCTCCTTGGGGAGATATTTGTAGTTCGGCCTTCAGGCAGAAGCTCGTCGTTCAGAGTACCGACTTTAGTCGGCTCGGTGAAATTGGTCACCAAAAAACATTGCCGACTAAAGTCGGTACCTGAACTACAAACTTCCGCCTGAAGGCCGAACTACGAACTCTTGACCGCTGTGCGCGCTCAATACGCGCGCTGATAAAGCGCGAGCGCTTCCGCAACGCCGAATGGTCTTGGGTTGAACTGTCCGGTCCATTGACCGGACGCTTCTTCGGCAAGTCGCGGAAGATCGCTTTCAGGAACACCTGCCGTCCTCAAGCCGCGCGGTAATCCGCCGGTCGCTAACAACTCTTCAAGCCTGAAAGCAAGAACCTCCGCCGGATCGCCTCGATCCAGAGTCACTGAGCTGCTCTTCAAGAGTTGGTCGTAGCGATCACCGACAACGGCGCCGTTCCACCGGACAACGTGCGGGAGCATCAGTCCAATCGCCACGCCGTGCTCGGTGTTGTAGTTCGCAGTCAGCGGATTCGCGCAAGCGTGTGTCGCGCCCAGCATCGAGGTCTCGATCGCCAATCCCGCCCAGTACGCACCAAGCTGCATCGCGCCTCGCCCTTCGATGTCCTGGGGATTTCTGATCACACGTTCGTAATTAGCCTCCAGCAACCGCCACGCTTCGAGGGAGAACATTTCCGACGCGGCATTGCGCTTCGTTGTGACGTAGGTCTCGACCGCATGTGAGATTGCGTCAAAGCCTGCGGTTGCAGTGACGCTTGCGGGTTGTGATACGGTCAGCCGTGGATCGAGGATCGCGACCTTGAAAGCAGCACCCGGATCACCGCAAGCCATCTTGACGTGAGACTCGCCGTTGGAGATGAGAGCGTACGACTGAGCTTCGCTGCCCGTGCCTGCGGTTGTCGGGACGCCGATCATCGGCAGCATCGGCGCGCGAGCTTTGCCATAACCCCAGTAGTCCTGCATTGCTCCGCCGCCGGTCAGCAGAAAGTTGATGGCCTTTGCCGTATCCATCGAGCTGCCGCCCCCAAGGCCGATCAGCGAGTCTATTTCGAGCGCTGCGGCGAACTCGCGCCCGGCATCGATCATTGTTGTGTTTGGATTCGAATCGAAATCATGAAAGGTAAATACCGTTATGCCAGATTTGGTGAGAATCCTGGTTGCTTGTTCCACGTAGCCGCAGGCGAGAATCCCTTTATCAGCTACCAAGAGTGTGCGTTGAAAGCGAAGTTCCGATGCCAGTTCGCCGAGCCGCTCAAACGCCCCCTCGCCGAATATCAATCGTGTCCGGCTGTGAAAATCAAACGGCCTCATTTGCATAGGTCGAGGGTTTTAGAATTCACACACTGGCCGGCCGCAAGCCTCGCCCCCCAAACAGCCGTTCATTTCACTTCGCAAGCATTAGGGTTTCGCCGCATGGGTTAGCGACTCCTTCTTCTCGGCAATCGCGAATAGCTGATTGCGATTGCTGATGAACAACGTGCCGTTAGCGGGGATCGGCGTGCAGTAGACTGAGCTTCCCATATTGATTTCAGCTATCACTTTCTTCTCACGCGTTGCCGCCAGAATAGCGATGTCGCCGTCCTCGTCGCCCAGATACACCTTGCCATCCACTACCATCGGCGAGCCCCACACCGCGGCGAACATGTCATGAACCCAAAAGACCTTTCCAGTCTTTGCGTCCAAACAGTGCAGAAAGCCGCTGAAGTCGGGGTAGAACAGCATGCCGTCGTAGATCGCTCCGGTCGAGATCGATCGGCGAATCTTGTCGTAGTGCCACAGGACCCCGCTCTGGGTGATGTCGCCGCGCTTCGTCGCATCGATGCAGTAGAGGTGGCCGACGCCTTCGCCGTGTTCCGGATCCTGTCCGTTGGCGAGGTAGACCTTGTTGTCGAAGATAACCGGAGTGCTGATCAGCTCGTTGCGCGTCTTAGGCCAAACGGAGTCCTTCGGATTGCAATCGAACTCCCAGAGCTTCTTTCCGGTCGTCGCGTCGTAGCCTCGCACCCAACCGTCGCCCTGTCCGTGAACTACCTGAACCACGTCACCGATCTTGCCGACCGACGGCGACGACCACTGGCCATGCAGGATGCGATCTCCCACCGAGTTATCTTCCCAAACCTTCTTGCCGGTTTTCTTGTTGATTGCGATGAGCGCCGGAGCCTTTGGCGAAGGAATGTTGACGTGGCTCTCATCCTGACCGTTCGAAGTGCAGATGTAAATCATATCTCCGTACGAGACCGGAGAGCAGTTCGACATGTTGTGAGGCTGCGAGCCGACCTCCTCCATCATGTCGTACTTCCAAACGATGTCGGCGTCGAACTGACCGGTCAACTTCTCTTCCTTGTAGGGCCCGTCGTTCACGTTGTCGCGGAAGCCCTTGGTGTCGAGACACACCACCTCACAACGATTCGTTACGTAATAGAGCCGGTCGCCCTCAACGAGCGGCGAAGAGCACACGCCCTGGAACGGCCAATCGTTGACGCGCCCTGCGGCGAGCTTCTCATTGGTGTGTTGCCACAGGAACTCACCATCGGATTCGCGGAAGCACATCAGCACGCCGCGATCGCCGCCCTGTTTTGGATCGCGCACCGCTTCGTTGTTGGTGCCGACGTAGACCTGGCCGCCTGAGACCACCACGTTTCCGTAGCTCTGCGAGCCTAGCTTCGCGACCCACTTGATGTTCTTGTTCGTCTTGACGTCCCAGCTTGTCGGCATCCCTTTCTGATTCGAGACCATGTTCCGATCGGGGGTTCCTCCCCACATCGGCCAGTCGCCATTGCCGGGATCAGAAGCTGACGCGAAGTTGTTAGCGATGCCAAGGGTTACTGCAACCGCAACCAAGAAAAGGAGTGATTTGGAAGTGCGTATTCTCGAAGTGCTTATTCTCATGATAGTCCTTGTCAGATCATTTGTTCGGCGTCACCTTGATGTTATCGATAAAGATCTCGTTTGGCGCGTCTGCAAAAATTCCGGCGCTGCCCTGCCGATTACCAAGCGGATCGATGCGCTCGAGAGTCCAATCCGCAGGCTCGGGTTCGGCCGCGGGCCAGGCCTTGCCCCGAGCTCGCACCTTTCCGTCGGGCAGATTCTCGACTTGCAGTTTCAAGCGATACCAGGTATCCGCTTTCCATTCAAACGGCTTCCTGACTGTGCGCGCCGCCTCTACCTGCCACGAGCGAAGCTCGATCTTCTGGCTGTTGCCCATGATTGCCAGCTCGTAGCGCTGGGCCACGACCCCGGCGTCGCCCATTTGACGCCGTTTTTCCGTTGCTCGAAAGTCGGCCTCGGTAGTGTAGTTTGACCAATCGGCGGGGCTGAAGAGCGAGCGGGCGCGCTTGAAAGCCTGCGGGTTAGGATTCTTCACCAGAACCTTGTTGCCTTCCAGGTCGCGCACGGAGTACTTGCCGCCGGTGCTGATCCAGTACTTGGGAACAGCGTCTACCGGCGTCGATTCAAAGTTCTCACTGAGCGGCATCGACGGGATCACACGAACGCGAGAAACTCCGGCAACTCCGCCGACCGTCGCCTTCACCATTCCAGTTTGAATGCCGGCATCGGCGGAAGGCGTGAACTGGTTGCCCTGCACCGCGCCCTTCAAGCCTTCGAGCGACAAAGCAGCATTCTGTTCTTCTCGTATGAACCGGCCGTGATCGTCGAAGAGGCGTATCCTGAACTTCGCCGTTTGACCCGGCTTTATCAGCAGGTCAGCCGGCACGACCTGCACGTGGGCTACGGCGGCGCCTTCCGGCGCATTCTCGACAGTCTCCGTCACTGGCGGGAGCGCGGCCGAGGGCGTCTTCTTTCCGATGCAGTAAATCGCTTTGGTGGAGACGAGATAGACTCGCCCGCGCGAAACGGCCACCGAAGCGAGGATCTGCTCATTAGCCGCGATCAAATCATCGCCTTCGGCGGTCTTGAGCTCCACGTTGCTGACGCCCGGCTCAAGCTCATCTTCATCGAGCACCTCACAACCGGTCGGACCCGGTTTGAGGATGAAGAATTTTCCGTTCTCGGTGCCAACGTAGAGCTTGCCGTCGGCAAGCACCGGCGATGCTCGCTGAAGCGTGCCGATGGTGTGCTTCCACAGTTGCTTGCCGGTGTTGATGTCGAAGGCGAACACGTTTGCGCTGTCGTCAATCAGATAGAGTCTATCGCCATCGATGATCGGCGACGAGTAGCCACCGCGGATCCCGTTGACCGACCACTTGACGCTGGTCTTGGTGAGCGCGCCCTTTCCGGTCGCATCGATCGCGGCGATCAGACCCATCTCGTTTGTGTCGAGGTTCTCCTCGCTGTGTGAAGCGAAGACAGTCGTGCCGTTGATCACCGCGCAGTTGTTGATGCCGCGTTTGGTGATCGCATAGTTCCACACCGGCTCTCCGGTTTGGGCCTTCATCGCGTACACTGCGCCATCAGCGCCGCCAACGATGATCATGCGGGTGCCGTTGATCGTCGCGGCGATCGGCGTAGGATACACGGTGTCGTAAGGACGGCCTCCCGGTGCGCTGGTCCAGACGCATTCGCCCGTTGTCTTGTCGAAAGCAAAGAACCTGTGTTTACGCTGCGCGGTGTCGCCCCAACCGTCGATGATTGAGCCTACGATTACCAGATCACCTTCAATGATCGGTGAAGCGGTGCGCCCTCCGTGCGTCGTCCAGGCCCCGAATTCCTCAGTTAGAGACCGGGCCCAGAGCACCTTTCCGTCATTCGAAAAAGCAGTCAGCTCGTTGCAGGCGCCCAGGACGTAAATGTTGCCGGTTGCCGGATCGCCAACAGGAGAAGACCACGCGATTCGACGGGTCGGAACGTCGCTTTCATAGACGTTGAGGCGATGCTCCCACAGCAGCTTGCCGGTGTCGGCGTTCAAGCACATCAAACGCTCCTGCATTGTCTCTGCCTCGCCCGCCGAGTTGAACAAGAAGACTCGGTCGCCCATCACAATCGGCGTCGAGCGTCCGCCGTGGGGCGCTTTCCAGACAAGGTTCTCGCCTTTTGGCGACCAGCGGGTCGGCAGCCCTTTTTCGAGCGAGACGCCGTTGCGCGCCGGGCCTCGCCAGTCCGTCCAGTCGCTGCCAGATCGAACGCGCCCTGCCGGGACGAGAAAGAACAACATCAATGCGAAGGATAGGTACTTCGAGAAAATGGCGTTCATGATTGGCCCTTCACAGATAGGTCTTCGCGCTCATCGAATCCGCACGAAGCAAGTTTCTCCACTGACTCATTAGCCTTGACTCGTTGAATCTCAAGATATTATGTTGCGGTTAGGCGCGTCAAGCGGGGATTCCGTGAACCTGCTGAAGCGAGGCGACGTTTCACACTTCGAGTGCGCCAGTTCGCTGTGCCCACTAATACTCCTCGACGCGGCAGGTGTAAAAGCCGTAAGCTTCTTGTTATTAGAGTGTGCCCCAACAATACGGGTTTCAAAGATCCCGTGAAATCAAGGGAGTGTCGATGTCAACCAGACAAAAGATGTTACTGGCTCTCGTGTTGTTGTGTCCGCTGACGGCGAGCGCCCAGGACCGAAACGAAGAATTCTTTGCGGCGGCGAGAAAGGGTGACGCCGCTGCGGTCAAAGCGCTTCTCGATGCGGGCGTGGATGTGAACGCCAAGACACGCTACGGCGCAACCGCTCTGTCATATGCCTGCGACAAGGGGCACGTCGAGGTGGTGAAGCTGTTGATCGAGCGCGGCGCGGACGTGAACGTGAAGGACACCTTCTACGGAGAAGTGCCTCTCGGGTGGGCGCTGTCACACGGACACGCTCAGGTGGTGAAGCTTCTGTTGGACAAAGGCGCTGCCGGCATAGAGCGGGCGTTGATGTCGGGAGTTCAGGACGGCAACGTCGAGATCGTCAAGCTGGTGATTGAGAAAGGCGGCATAAAGCCCGAGTCTCTGAACAATGCGTTGCGTCGCGCTTCTTCAGGCGGCAACAAGGAGATCGTCGATCTGCTGAAGAAGGCAGGCGCGGTCGCGGTCGAAGTCACGGTCGACCCCGCGGTATTGAAGAGCTATGCAGGCTTGTATAAGAACGAACAGGTCGGAGAACTCACGGTTGAGATCAGAGACGGAAAGCTCGCGGGAAAGGTGAGCGGCCAGGGTTGGTTCACCACTTCTGCGATCAGCAAGAACTCATTCGCGCTCATCGAGGTCGAGGCGACGATGACGTTCAACACGGAAGGCGACAAAGTCACAGGGTTCGCATTGAGCCAGGGTGGCGCGAACTTCGTCTTCAAGCGAGTCGAGCCGAAATAGTTTTCGTGGTTGGTAGTAGGATTCAGAGTACCGACTTTAGTCGGCTCGCTGAAATTGGTCACGCAAAACTGCCGACTAAAGTCGGTACTCTGAACGCTACTTCCAACTGCGAACATTCTCAGGAGGGTTTGATGTTTTACAATTGCGGTATTACGAGAGCCCGGCAGGCCGGTGTCTCTGCGCTTCTTATCGTTCTCATCGCAGGCGCCGGCACGATCACGCCGGCGCAGAACTGGCCATCGTTTCGAGGGCCGAATGCTTCGGGGGTCGCCGACGGCAAAGCTACGCCCACTACCTGGGATGCAACCAAAGGTACAAACATTCTATGGAAGGCACCGATTCCCGGACTTGCGCACTCGTGCCCGGTTGTGTGGGGCGACAAGGTTTTTGTCACGACGGCCATCAGCAGCAAAGGCAGCAACGACTTTCGTCACGGTCTGTATGGCGACGTCGATTCCGATAAAGACACCTCGCCGCATACCTGGCATGTCTACGCTCTCGACAAGCGCACGGGTAAGATCGTCTGGGATCGCGTCGCTTGTGAAGGTGTGCCCAAAGTCAAGCGCCACATCAAGTCCACCCACGCCAACTCTACTCCGGCGACCGACGGCAAGAACGTCGTGGCGTTCTTCGGCTCGGAGGGTTTGTATTGCTACGACGTAAACGGAAAGCTCATCTGGAAAAAGGACCTCGGTATTCTTGACGCAGGATGGTTCTACGACCCTGATTATCAGTGGGAGACGGCCAGCTCGCCGATCATTTACAAGAACATGGTCATCGTTCAATGCGATGTTCAAAAGAACTCGTTCATCGCCGCGTATGACTTGAAGGACGGCAAGCAGCTATGGATGACCCCACGCGAAGAGATTCCATCGTGGGGCACGCCTACGATTTTCGAAGGCCCTTCGCGAGTCGAGTTGATAACCAACGCGACGAGAGCAGCGCGAGCATACGATCCGATGACCGGCAAGGAGCTTTGGAAGCTGGTCGGAAATCCCGAGGTCACCGCGACGACACCGGTAACCGGTCACGGGTTGATCTTCATCTGCAACAGCTATCGTCCGAATCAACCGATATACGCGATTAAGGCCGGCGCGACCGGCGACATCTCGCTCAAGCCAAATGAAACGTCGAACCAGCACGTCGCGTGGAGCATGCAGCGCGGCGG